>NZ_JBNJRW010000001.1:0-462814 GCF_050113895.1 Aestuariimicrobium sp. Y1814
CTGCGCGTCCCGGGCCACCGAGCCCTGCAACTCTCAGCCAGGTCGTCCCCGAAGGGCGACTCGCTCAGCCTGGCAGTGGCCCGATGGACCCGGGGTGCAGACAAGACGATTCGCCTCGTCCACCCCAATGGTCAACCAGTGAGCGCCCAGCCACGGGCCCGCTGCCACCGCAGCGGGCCCGTGCTCATGCCACCAGCCGCGGGTCGGCAGCCCCCGCGCCGACCCCACAGCCCGGGTGGGCCGGGACGGGGGAGTGTTCACTGCGGCCGCGACCATCCAGCCACCACCAGCCCGGGGTGAGGTCGACCCCGCAAGCCCAACGATGGGCCGCCAGCACCACCTGGATCGCCGCCCAGTCAGCCATCCACAACGGGACCGATTCATCCGACTGCGGCGCCGGTCCGAGACCGGGGGAGTCGAGCACGACGCACCCGGCGCAGCCGTGCTCGTCCAGGAAGGAACCCACCCTGGCCAGGCCCGGCCCCAGCTGGACCACGATGTGCGCCACCCCGGCCCGGCGCAACGCCCAGACCGCCGCGTGGTCGACCCCACGGTCCTCGAGGACGACCAACCCCCCGAACACGGCCAGGTCATCAGGCTGGGGCAGCCGGCGGTGGGTCACCGGCAGCCGGGCCGCCAGCGGGGAGCGCAGGTGGGAGTAGCCCCTCGAGACCAACAGGGTTGTGGGGGAGGACACAGTGGCCAGGCCCTGCTGGCGAAGCCAGCCGGCCAGTCGTGCGGTCTGCTGGTCAGCGGGCAGCGGCGCCGGCCGGGGCCAGGTGCCCAGCCCGGCCAGCCAACGCGTGGCCGCGCTTCCCAACCCCTGCAGGCGCCAGCGCCGCCCGGCGCAGGTCACGATGAGGCTGGTCGCCGAGGTGAACTCCAGCCTGGCCTGGTGGTGCAGCCGCCAACGGTCAGTGCGCAGTGGGGGAGAAGGCATGCGACCAGCCAAAACCACCGCTCGCCCGGAGGGAAGCGGTTCGCCGGGACGGACAATGACTGGTCACCAACGGACAACCTTGTCGCCACTCGGGACAACACCGGCGCCGGTCCGGACAACAGTCCGCTCCCGAGCCCCCGACCCCGGGGACGACGAAGGGGCTGGCTTGGCAGCCAGCCCCTCGACGACACGGTTTGATCAGGCGCGACCCAGAATGCGGTTCAGGTTGGTCCCGCACTCGGGGCACTTGCCCTTGGCCATGCGGGTGCCCTTGTCGTTGACCACGACGTTGCCCTCAGCGGTGCGCTTCTGCTTGCACTTCACGCAGTAGAACTCACCCTTGTAGGTCTCGTCAGCCACGTTGTCCTCCTTGATAGGTCCGGTCGGAAACGCCCGGTTCGAACTGGGCAGGCGTCTCCGCTACCGCTCAATGCTACCCAGTTCACGCGTAACCGCGCTCTTTTCCCCGCTGCGGCGCGCCGGGAGCGCCCACCCGGGGCATGAAAAAGACCCCCGGGTGGGGTTCGCATGCCTTCCCCTGCACGCAAGTCCACCCGAGGGCTGGCACCACCGTAGCGGCGGGGTGTCCGGTGCGTCAACACCCACCGGCACCCCGCTCACGGTCAGTCTTCGCGGCCCTCTTCCCGCAGCAACTGCTGCAACCCGCGGTCCCATTCGTCCGGTTCGACGTCTTCGTCACCCTGGGGGGAGGCAAAGCCCATCGGGTCGTCCAGGCCGGCGGCCGTCGGCAGCATGTCGGGGTGGGCCCACAGGCCGTCACGTTCGGCCTGGCCCCTGGCGTTCTCGACGGCAGCCCACAGGTTCGCCGCGTCGCGGATGCGGCGCGGTTTCAGTTCCAGGCCCACCAGTTCCTTGAAGACCTCCTCGCTGGGGCCGCCGACACCGCGGCGGCGCCGGAACGCCTCGAACAGTGCGGGTTCGGCGGGCATCCAGCGGCCCGCGACGCGCTGGACGACGTGGTCGACCCAGCCCTCCACCAGCGCCAGCAGGGTCTGCAGCCGGTCCAGCACCTCGGCCTGCTCGGGGGTGGGGTCGGGGTCGAACAGCTTGCCCTGCACCTGTTCACCGATCTGCTGCAGCTTGGCCGGGTCGAGCTGGGTGAGGTCGCTCAGGTCGAGGGCGTTCTCAATGGCCGACAGGTCGATGCGGGTTTCGCGGGCATAGTGCTCGACCAGCGCCTGCAGCTGCGGCCCCAGCCACGCCACCGACTGAAACAGCCGCTGGCGGGCGGCCTCACGCAGGGTGAGGTAGAGCAGCACGTCCTCCTGGGGCACGTCCAGGTCGCCGAACTGGCCCTCGATGTTGCTGGCCAGGATCGCGATCCGCGGTTCGGCCAACTGCACCCCGACGTCGGAGGCCGAGACCACCGACTTCGACAACGTGGCCAAGGCCTGGGCGAACTGCTGGGCGTACATGCGTCGGGCGGCATCACGCATCATCGGCGCCAGCATGTTGGTGATCATGGCGAGCGGGTCGTCCTCACCCGGTTCGGAATGCATGCCTGGGGCCTTGCCCAGCGCCTCGGCCAGGGCCGTGACCACCGGGTCGGCCAGCGGCCGCCAACTCGCGAAGGTGGCCTCGATCCATTCCGCGCGGCTCCACACCGCGGCCGGGTTGCGCACCGGCGGGAACTCGCACGCCTCGTCCAGCCACATCTCGGCCAGCCGTGCGCTGTCAGTGACCTGGGCGCGCTGGGCCTGGGTCGGGGTGGGGTCGGGGCCCAGGGAGGCCGACATCTTGCGGACCTGGTCCTTCAACCAGGCCCACTCGTCACCCGGTGAGGCGCCGCCCTGGCCCGGGGCCTGGAAGCCGATGCCCCCACCGGTGCCGGCACCGGCCTGCTGGGCCATCGCCCCCAACTGGTTCATCAGAGCGGCCAGGTCGATCGGGCCACCGCCGGGCACGTTCAGCCCGAGTTGGCCCAGCAGCGCCGCGAACGGGTCCTGCGGCTGGCCACCCTGGGGGCCACCACCGGCCTGGTTGTCACCGGGCTCGTCCTCGGGACGATCGTCCTCGTGGTCGGGGTGCGACATGGGTGCTCCTCCTCGGGTGCCGTGCGGGCACGTGTGTCCTCTAGGGGTCCATTCAACCCTAGGACGCCAAACCCCGGCCCCGCCGGGCGGACGAACCTGCCACCGGGTTTCTTTGGCCACGCGATAGGGTGCAGGCACCGACAGGCCGTGTCGGGACGAGGCGACCAGCAGCGCACAGGGGGCATCGTGAGCGACCGACCACCGGTTCGTCATGATCTGGGGCACAGCCCCGCCGATGCTGTCCCGCCGACCCCGGAAAGCCCGCGTCGCCGCACGCCGGTCAGCCAGCAGACCGTCACCGCCGTGTTGTCCTCGGCGGTGTTCGTGGTGCTGGTGCTGGTGCTGGCCGTGGTCCCGGTGCCCTACGTCGGGTGGACGCCGGGCCGCACGGTCGACCTGGCCGGGAGCGACAGCAACGGGGTGCCGGCGCTGCAGGTCGAGGGCCTGCCCACCACCCCCATCAACGGGGAGCTGCGCCTGACCACCGTTTCCCAGACCCGGGTGGACTCCCGGATCGGCCTGCTCGAGGCGATGCTCAACCATGCCCTGCCGCACCGTGACGTGCTGCCCCGCAAGGTCGTCTACCCTCCGGGCACCTCCGGTGAGGAGGTGAAGGCGCAGGACCTTGCCCTGATGCGCGACGCCCAGTCCGATGCTGTCGTCGCCGCCCTGCGGGCCGCCGGGCAGCCCGTCAGTGAACTGCCGATGGTCGTCGGCATCACGTTGTCGGGGCCGGCCCTCAACCGGCTGCAGCCCGGCGACATGATCACCAAGGTCGACGGCCAGGCGGTGCAGACCGTCAACGACGTCTCCGCCGGCATTCAGGGCCACCGCGTCGGTGAACCGGTGGTGTTCACCGTGCAGCGCGGGGGGCAGGAGGAGACGGTGACCGTCACCACGGTCGCTGCCCCCAACAACCCCCAGCAGCCCTACATCGGGATCCGGCTGGGGGTCGGATACCGCTACGACGCCAGTGTCACCTTCGGCATCGACCCCAACATCGGTGGGCCGAGCGCCGGGGCGGTCTTCGCGTTGGCGATCTACGACCTGATCACCGAGGAGGACCTGCTCGGTGGGCAGCGGGTGGCCGGCACCGGCGGGATCACCCCCGCCGGCAAGGTGACGGCCATCGGCGGCATCCAGCAGAAGATCCGGGGGGCGGAGAAGGCCGGTGCGCAGGTCTTCCTCGTCCCGGCCGACAACTGCCAGGACGTGGCCGGCATCAGGACCTCGATGGAACTGGTGAAGGCCGACACGCTGCGCGAGGCGATCGGGGCACTGCAGAAACTGAAAACTTCGAAGGACGGGACGGGGGTGCCTCGCTGTTGAGCGGGAACCAGACTGAGGGCACGAACGCATTGATCGCGGCCCTGATGGAGATCGAACGCCACGTGACCAGCCAGGGGTGGGACCAACCGGGCCGGTTGTTCGCACTGGTGCGCACCGACGAGCTCATCCGCAATGAGCCGTCGCTGGCCGCCCACCTCGCCCAGGGCAACGAGGATGCGCTCAGCTCGATCGAGCAGGAGGATTTCCGCACCGGTGAGGACCTCGAGGCCGTCCTGAAGAAGATGACCTGGCCGGCCAGTGTGCACGGCTGCGCCATCGCCCTCGAAACCAGTTTCCTGCCACCCCAGTACGAGCAGTCGATTCCCGAGGACGCCGAGGAAGCCGCCGCGTTCGTGGCCCAGCACGAGCAGCGCCAGGACGTCCGGGTGGTGGCCGGGGCGCTGCGGGACGGCTCCCGCTACGCGGTCGGACGACTGCTCACCCACCCCGACGACCTGCTCGGCGGCGAGGCGTTCGCCCCCGGGCTCATCGATGCAGTAGCAGGGACCCTGACATGAGTGCATTCGCCAGTTTCGCTTCCCGACCCTCGCGGCCGCAGCCGGCCAACTCCGGACGAAGGGTGTGGCGCTGGGTGCTGCTGGGCCTGCTGGCGCTGGTGGCAGCCTTCCTGCTGTTCTCGCAGCTGTGGACCGACTGGCTGTGGTTCCGCAGCCTCGAGATGTCCTCGGTGTACACCACCCGGCTGGGCACCTCCATCATGTTGTTCTTCGTCTTCGGCCTGATCATGGCCGCCATCGTCGGGTTCAACGCCTGGCTGGCGCTGCGGCTGCGCCCCAAGGTGCGCAGCCGCTCGGAGTCGGTCATGGTCGCCCGCTCGCGTGAGTTGATCGAGCGGCGCACCTGGGTGGCGGTGGCCGTGCCCGCCGCCGTCACCGGCGTGATCGCCGGCCTGGCCGCGGCCTCCCAGACCTGGGTGTACCTGGCCTGGCGCCACGGCACCTCGTTCGGGGTGGCCGACCCGTGGACCGGTCTGGACGCCTCGTTCTACGTCTTCGACTACCCCTGGCTGCGGTTCCTGGCGAGCTTCCTGCTGACCGCGCTGGTCATCGCCACGCTGATGGCACTGGCCCTGCACTTCGTCGTCGGGGCACTGTCGAGCATGACCCCGCGGGTGCTGACGGGGCAGGGACCGGTTCGTCCGCTCGCCTCGCCGTTCAGCCCGGGTGCCCAGACCCACCTGTCGATCCTGTTCGCGCTGCTGCTGGTGGTGTGGGCGGCCCAGCAGCTGCTGGACCGCTACGGCTACTCCATCGGCGGCGGGGGCATGTTCACGGGCATGGGCTACACCGACCACCATGCGCGCACCACGGCGAAGCTGATCATGGTGGTCATCGCACTGCTGTGCGCCGCACTGTTCGCCATCAACGCGAAGGTGCGCCGCTGGTCACTGGCGGGCCTGTCGATCGTGGTCATGCTGGTCACCTCACTGGTGATCAGCGGGCTCTACCCGGCGGGCCTGCAGCAGTTCGTGGTGCGCCCCTCCGAGCAGGACCGTGAACAGCCCTACATCCGGGCCAACCTGGAGGCGACCCGGCTCGCCTATTCACTCGACCAGGTCGACATCGAAGAGGGCTACACCGCCCAGACCGATGTGAGCGCGGGCCAGCTGAAGGCCGATGCGGCCGCGCTGCCGGCCATCCGGTTGATGGACCCCTCGATGATCGGGCCCACCTTCGAGCACCTGCAGCAGGTGCGCGGCTACTACTCGTTCCCCACCGTGCTCGATGTCGACCGCTACCTGATCGACGCGAAGACCACCGACATCGTGCTGGCCGCCCGTGAGGTCGACGTCAACAAGATCTCCGACCAGTCGTGGAACAACCTGCACACCGTCTACACCCACGGTTATGGGCTGGTGGCGGCCATGGGCAACCAGGCCCAGATCAGCGGTGAGCCGGTGTGGGCCGCCGGGGGGATCCCGCCGACCGGGCCGCTGCCCGAGCACGAACCCCGCATCTACTTCGGGGAACTCGCCACCCAGTATGTGGTGGTGGGTGCCCCCGAGGGCACCGAGCCGGTCGAGTTCGACCAGCCCACCGGCACCCAGGGGGATGCCACCAAGAACACCTACAACGGCAAGGGCGGGGTGGCCATCGGCAACCCGATCACCCGGCTCAGCTACGCCGCCAGGTTCGGTGACATCAACCTGCTGCTGTCGAACCGGGTCAACTCGGAGTCGAAGATCCTCTACGACCGCCAGCCCATCCAGCGGGTCAGCCAGGTCGCACCGTGGCTGACCTGGGACAAGGACACCTACCCGGCAGTGGTCGACGGTCGAGTGGTGTGGATCGTGGACGGCTACACCACGACCGCCAACTTCCCGAACTCCCAGCGCACCGACCTGCGCACCGCCACCAGTGACGCCGTCTCCGACCAGATGCGCCTGCAGCAGGAACGGCCGATCAACTACATCCGCAACTCGGTCAAGGGTGTCGTCGACGCCCTCGACGGGACGGTGACGCTGTACGCGTGGGACGAGGACGAGCCGGTGCTGCAGACCTGGATGAAGGTCTTCCCCGACGTGATGGAGTCGAAGTCGTCGATCCCGGCCGAACTGTTGCAGCACCTGCGCTACCCGCAGGACCTGTTCAAGGTGCAGCGCAACATGCTGACCCGCTACCACACCACCAACCCGCTGACCTGGGTGCAGGGTTCCGACGTGTGGGAGGTGCCCGACGACCCGGTCAAGGCCGGCGGCAAGGAGCCCCCGTACTACCTGTCGATCAAGTGGCCCAATGACCCCGAGCCGATCTACAGCCAGACCGCGACCTTCGTGCCGAGCGGACGACAGAACCTGCGCGCGTACATGGCGGTGAATGCCGACGCCACCAGTGAGAACTACGGCAGGATCCGGATCCTGCAGATGGACGACACGAACCAGATCGCCGGGCCGGGGCAGACCATGAACGCGATCACCACCGACCCCGTGGTGGCGGAGCGGTTGAGACCGTTCCTCAACCAGGGCTCGGCGACCGCGATGTACGGCAACCTGATGACGCTGCCGCTGGGCGGCGGCCTGCTGTACGTGCTGCCGATCTACACCGAGCGGCAGGTCGGCACGGCGGGCTACCCGGCGCTGCAGTTCGTCGCCGTGCGTTTCGGGGAGCACGTCGGGATCGGGGAGACCCTGCAGGAGGCCCTCGACACCGTCTTCGGTGGTGACTCCGGCGCCGAGACCGACGAGGAGACCGACACCGACCCGGATGCCGATCCCGACACCGACCCGCCCTCGGACGTGGACGCCGAGATCAGCAGGCTGCTGGGGGAGGCGGATGCGTCGTTCACCGCCGCGGACGAGGCGCTGAAGGCCGGCGACCTGGCGACGTACCAGAAGCACATCGCTGACGCTCGGGCCAAGGTCGCCGCGGCCATCGAACTGCAGAAGCAGCGCTAGTTGTACGAGGGCTACACGTCGAGGGTGAGGGTGCGCACCTCGTAGCCGGCGTCCTGCAGCGGACCGGTGAGCTGCTCGGCGTCACCCACGACGACCACGTGGCCGCGGCCGTTGCCCACCAGGCGCTGGTGGGCCGCGGTGGCCGACTCCGGGGTGACCCGGCGCAGGGCGTCGTGGTGGCGGTTGACCTGGTCGGGATCGACCCCGGCTGCTGCCAGGGTCGAGGCCTGCCCGACGATGGCCTCGGCGGTGTCGTAGTGCAGCGGTGCCACCCCGACGACCTGGTTGATCGCGTCTGCGGTCTCCTCGGCGTCCAGCGGGTTGTCGGACAGGTCGAGCAGCCGCAGGGTCTCGTCAATCGCCGGCACCGCGACCTCGGTGCGGATGTTCGCCGAGACGGTCCAGGTGCCGCCGGAGCGCTGGGGCTGGGCGGTGAGGTGGATGCCGTAGGTGTAGCCGAGTTCCTCACGGATCACCTTGTTCAACCGGGACAGGAACGATCCGCCCACCGCGACACTGGCCACCTGCAGCGCGGCCCAGTCGGGGTCATGACGGTCGACGCCGATGCCGGCCACCCGCAGGTCGATCTGCACCGCGCCCGGCCGGTCCACCAGGGTGATCGTCCGGGTGCTGCCGGGTTCGGCGAACTGGTCGATCGAGGGTTCGATACGGGGGCTGCCGGTGTCGGCCCAGCTGCCCAGGGTCTTGTTGAGCTGGTCGAACGGGTCGCGGGCGAAGTCCCCGGCCACCACCAGCACACTGCCGTGGGGGCCCCAGTGCTCGGCGTGGAAGTCGCGGACGTCCTCGGTGGTGATGGCCTCGACGCCGGCCCGGTTGCCACCCACCAGTCGGCTGGCGCGGCTGCCCGGCGCCCAGCGCAGCGCCCGCACCGCCATATTGGCGCTCTGCGCGCCGTTGACCAGGGCCTGTTCCAGTTCGGCGATGCGCAGGGTCTGGTGGCGTTCCACGTCGTCGGCGCTGATCGCCGGGGTGGTGATGATCTCGGTGAACAGCGGCAGCGCGGCCTCGAACCGGGTCATGGGCACGTCGAGGCTGGCGGTGGTGGTGGCGTGGGTGCAGCGGCCGTCGAAGGCGGCGCCGACCCCCTCGAGCAGTTCGGAGATCCGGCCCGCGGGGTGGGCGAGGGTGCCCTCGTCGCTGACTCGAAGGGCCAGGTTGGCCACGCCTTCGCGTTCCCGGTCCTCGACGTCGAGGGCGATCGGCTGGACCAGGTCCATGGCTGCCACATGCTGGCCCGGCAGGTGGTAGGCCCACACCTGCAGACCGTTGTCGAGGGTCTCGACGCGGGGCAGCGGGAAGCGCCAGCCGCTGGCGTGGACGACCTGGGGGCGGGGCACCCGGGACTGCAGCGGGGTGGTGGTCGATTCGCTCATCGGGTTTCCTTCCGGAACGCGAGGGTGGCGCGGGCGTCGGGGGACAGCCACGTGCGGGCGGCGGTCTGCACCTGTTCGGGGGTGATGGCGGCGTATTCGGACAGGATGCGGTTGAGTCGGCTCGGGTCCCCGGTGAGGCTGGCCCACTGGTTGACCTCGTCGGCGCGGGAGTCGATGCTCGCGAGCTGGGTCAGCATGGAGCGTTCCAACTGGGCCATCACCCGCTGCATCTCCTCCTCGCTGGGGCCCTGCGCGGCCAGCACGTCGAGGTGCGCGAGGACCGCGTCGTCCAGTTCGTCGGTGGAGCGCCCCTCACGGGTGCGTGAACTGACCAGGGCGATGTTGCTGGCCCCGGCCAGCCCCATGGTGCCGGCGCTGACCCCCTCGGCGAGGTCACGCTTCATGACCAGGTCGCGGTGCCAGCGTCCGGACTGGCCCTGCCCCAGGATGTCGAGGGCCAGGTCGATGGCGAAGGTGTCGGGGTGGTCCATCGTCGGGATGCGCCAGACCAGGTGGGTGGCGTCGCGGGGGACGTCGCGCTCGAGGGTCGTGGTGGGGTTGCCCACGAAGGTGGGCAGCTCGCCGGGGGCCTCACGCCGGGGTCGGTCGGTGGCCGGGATGGCGCCGAAGTGGCGGGTGGTGACCTCGACAGCCTGGTCGAGGGTGATGGCCCCGGCCAGTACGAGGGTGGCGTTGTCGGGGGAGTAGTGCAGGTCGTGGAAGGCCTGCACGTCTTCGAGTGCGGCGGCGTCCAGGTCGGCCATCGACCCGATGGGTGTGTGGCCGTAGGGGTGGTCGGTGGGGTAGGCCAGCTCGAACAGCTCCAGCAGGGTCTCACCGTAGGGCACGTTGTCGTAGCGCTGGCGCTTCTCCTCCTTGACCACGTCACGCTGGGTGTCGAGGTTGGTCTGGTCGACCAGCAGGTGTTCCATGCGTTGGGCCTCCAGCCACAGCGCGAGCTCGAGCGCACCCGGGTGGACGGTCTCGAAGTAGTTCGTCCGGTCGAAACTGGTGGTCGCGTTGGCGGTGCCGCCGGCGGCCTGGATCGCGGCGAGGTGTTCCCCGGAGGCGACGCCGGTCCAGGTGCCCTGGAACATCAGGTGCTCGAACAAGTGGGCGAAGCCGGTGCGGCCGACCGCCTCGTCGCGGGAGCCGACCTGGTACCAGAGGTTCACCGCCACCCCCGGTGCCACCGGGTCGGGGTTGACCACCAGGTGAAGGCCGTTGTCGAGGGTGTGTTCGACCAGTTCGTAGCTGACGGGGTCGGTCATGGAGATCTCGGTCATGGGGTCCTAGCTGCCGGGTGGGTCCGGCCAGCCTAGCGGGGCAACGGCCCGGCCAGTTGGAGCCGGACGGGTGGCCGGTGGGGTTGTCGGTGAAACGCACACCGGCGCCCGTGGTCGCCGTAGCCTTTCGTCATGACGAGCATTGACTACAACTATGACGACAGCACCGGAATCGTCACCGTCGAGGTTGACGGTCGCGCCTTCGACGCCCGCGATGTGGCGCGTGTCGGGAACCTGAAGAGCGGGCCTGTCCTGGAGGCACTTGCCAAGGGTGCCAGCGAGCGTGAGCTGATCGCCCAGCTCACGATCGCCCTGCTGAGCCGCGAGGCGGACGTGGCGAGCCTGGCGGCGCAGGTCGACCAGACCGAATAAGGCCTGCCCGACCCGCGCCGCCCGGGGCTGCCGGGACCTACTCGGTGGAGACCAGTCGCAGTGCGCGGCGCAGCAGCGCCAGCGCCTTGCCGGCCTGGGCCTCCAGCCCCTGCCAGTCGGCATCGTCGTCGCCGATCTGCTCCATGACGGCCTTCACCAGCGCCGGGTCGTGCTCACACAACCCCGCCACCTGCTTGGTGCTGACCGTCCCTGCGGCCAGCAGCATGACCAGGCTCCGGGCCAGCACCTCGGCGCGGGGCTCGTCGACCGGGATGCTGGCGAACGATTCCCCGCCGATGCGTGGCAGCAGGTGGCGGGCTGCCTCGGCGGTGACCTCCAGCAGCCGCGGCAGCGTCGTCAGCAGGTGGAGCGCGGCGAAGGGGTAGGAGAACAACTGCACCTCGGCCATCAGGGCATCGTCGGCAAAGGTGAAGGTGATGCCACCGTGGGCCTTGTTGAGTCGGTTGACCTGCTGGTGGGCCAGGTTGGGTCGTTCGACACTGCGCAGCACCGCCGAGCGCAGCACCACCACCGGTGCCTGTGGACTGATCGAGACCGTGGTCATGGACTCGTCGTTGCACACCAGCCAACCCTGGTCCGTGCGGAGGACCTCCAGCCTCTCGGGCAGCTCAGCCAGGGCAGCTGACACCAACCCGGTCAGGTGCCGGTGGTCGGTCGGCAGCACGCCCAGCGGGATGGGGGAAGCCTCCCGGGCCCCGCCATCGTCGGCGCCTTCGAGGGTCACACCGGTCACCTCCAGGCAGCTCGGGTGCAGCACCCCGAAGCATTCCCGCATCGCGGCCAGCAGGATCGTGGCCGCCCGGTCAACCTGGGCTGCAGGGAACTCGCAGGTGTAGTCGGCGCCCGAGTGGGCCCGGCGCAGCCCCAGCCCCCGCAGCCCGGCCATGTGCTCGCGCGACATGCGCAGGACGTCGGGGAGGTAGGTATTGCTCGGCACCGTGGCGATCATCGTGTCGGTCCCGCGCCTCACGGCTGACCAGATGAACTCGTAGCCAAAGGCCATGCCCTGCCGGGCCCGGACCATGGCGCTCTCACCCGGCTGCAACTGCGCCAGTGAGTCCGCGAGTGCGGCGCGGAAACCGCGCCAATCGGCGTCCATCCAGACGTCGAACCCCTCCGATGCCGACGATGCGGCGTTGACCCCAGTGTCCATCTCGACCCCTCCCTGTCACCGTTCTTCCACGTTACGGCCGGGTACCGACAAAACTTGTGGTGCGGCTGGGGGCAGGGCGGGCTCAGGCGACCCACTCGACCAACTGCCACACGATGCCGTTCGGGTCGGCGAACTGGCAGAACCGTTCACCCCATTCCTCGGTCTCGGGCGGGGTGACCACGCGCGCACCGGCAGCCTCCAGGCGTGCGAACTGCTCGTCCAGGTCCTCGACGACGAACACGAGCAGCAGCCCCTGCCCGGCCGCACCGGCGATGTCGGCGGGCTTGAAGGTGTCCAGCCCGGTCTGCAGGAAGATCAGGTTCGTGGTGGTGGCGGGGTGCTGCAACGAGACGAACCCGTCGGCAGCCATCGCCTCCTTATAGCCGAAGTGGGTCTTCGCGAAGGCGGCCGAGGCCTGGACGTCGGCCACGTTCAGCGAGATGGCAGTCTGGGTGATGTTCATGCGGTGCTCCTGACTAAACTATTGACGATGTAAAGAGTAGCGCTACGTTTCAAGAGGAGGTCCCCGCGTGCCCCGTCCACTGGTCGACCTGTTGTGGCGTGACCACCCGCTGGCGCCCGCCGGCGGCAGTCGGGGGCCACGGGCACGGCTGGGGACCGGGCAGGTGGTCGAACGGGCCGTGGCCATGGCGGACGACGGGGGGCTGGCGGCGGTGACGATCCGCACCCTGGGCCAGTCCCTGGGGGTCACCGGGATGTCGGTCTACACCTATGTCAACAGCCGGGACGACCTGCTCGTGCTGATGGCCGACCACGCCCACGCGACGTTGCGGCTGACCCCCTTCGGGTCCACCGGGTGGCAGGCACGGGTCAGGCAGGTGGCGCAGGACAACCTGGCGCTGTTCACCGAACACCCCTGGCTGCTGGAGGTGGAGGACCCCCGCACGGCGCTGGGGCCGGGCACCATCGCCAAGTACGACCACGAACTGCTCGCCTTCGAGGCGGCAGGGCTGGCCGACCTGGACAGGGATGCGTCGCTGAGCTTCGTGCTCGACTTCGTCCGGGCTTCGGCCGCCCGGCTGCTGCGAGGCCCGGGCGGGGACTTCACCCACGTCTGGCGGGAGTCGGTGGACTCACTGGCGAACTACCTGGGCGAGGACCACCCGTTGGCGCAGCGTGTCGGCCGGGTCGCCGGCGAGGCCATGGGAGCGCCCTCGGATGCGGCCCGGGCATGGGAGTTCGGCCTGGTGCGAGTGATCGCCGGGCTGGAGGCGTTGACCCTGGGCGAGGCCCCGGGGGACGGCTGAGGCGGCGCTGGGTCGGGCCTCGCCATCGTCCGACCTGTATTCCTTGCACCACAGCAACGAATGCGCCCCGCCCCACCCGGACGAGGAGTATTCCTTGCTCCCACGCAAAGAGTGCAGGTCCGGCGGCTGCCCACCAGGTCTGGGCCCCACACAACCCACCAAACCCGCACATGACAAGAGGCCCTGACCGGCGTTTCCGCTGGTCAGGGCCTCTTCGTGGAGTAGCGGGGACAGGATTTGAACCTGTGACCTCCGGGTTATGAGCCCGGCGAGCTACCGAGCTGCTCCACCCCGCGTTGCTCGAACTACATTACCCGACCTGCTCGAGAAGCCAAAATCGAGCGGGTTCGCCAGCGGCGAACCGCGCCGCTCAGGCCCGATTCAGCCTGCCCCGCTAGACTTCGGTGCGTCATGGACGGGGCCGTCACAATGGTCCTCCGAACACCTGGGAGAACGAGATGCCCCTGGAACTGAACCGACGACACCTGCTCGGTCTGACCGGCGCCGCGGCGACGGTGCCACTGTTGGCGGGCTGCCTGGACAACGACCTGCCCGGGCAGACGCCCGAGGGCAGCCGCCAAATCACCGTGGGTGCGTCCGACGAACCACAGGTCCTCGACCCGATCGCCAATGCCCAGGCCGCGATCCCGCAGGTGCTGCTGTACAACGTCTACGAGACCCTGGTGAAGGTCGACAACAACGGTGACCTGCGCCCGCTGGTGGCCTCGGCCTGGACCATCTCGGACGACCGGCTCACCTACCGCTTCACCCTCCACGAGCAGGCCACCTTCGCCAGCGGCACCCCGCTGGACGCGGCCGCCGTGGTCTCCAGCATCGAGTTCCTGCGCGCCGCCGAGAGCCCCAACACCGGGGTTGCCCGCGCGATGGGCCAGATCGCCTCGGTCGCGGCCGAGGGCGACCACACCGTCATCATCACCCTGAACGCCCCCAGCCTGCTGTGGCTCTACGACATGTCCTCGACCGCCGGCATCCTGATCGACCCGGCCGGCCAGGACACCATGGCCGACCGGCCGATGGGCTCGGGCCCCTTCGCCTTCGACAGCCACCAGCGGGGCACCTCCATCACGCTGAAGCGCAATGAGTCCTACTGGGGCACGCCGCAGCGGGTCGACACCATCGTCTTCCGCTACTTCACCGACCCGAACGCGATGAACTCCGCCATGCTGTCGGGCGACCTGGACATCATCTCCAACCTGGCCGCACCCCAGGCGCTCGACCAGTTCGGTGAGGACCGCTTCACCGTCCTGGAGGGCTACTCCACCGGTGAGGTCGTCCTCGGGTTCAACCACACCAACGAGGCGCTGGCCAAGAAGCAGGTGCGCCAGGCCATCAACCACGCCATCGACCGGCAGGGCCTGGTCGACACCGTGTGGGGCGGCAAGGGCCAGATGATCGGCTCGATGGTGCCGCCCAGCGACCCCTGGTACGAAGACCTGTCGGGCACCTACCCGTTCGACCCCGAGCGGGCCCGCGAACTGCTGGCCGAGGCCGGTCACGCGACCGGGTTGACCCTCAACCTGCGCGTGCCGACCCTGCCCTACGGCCCGGGTGCTGCCACCGTGATCCAGAGCCAGCTCAACGATGTCGGCATCACCGTCAACGTCGAAGAGATCGACTTCACCCGGTGGATCAACGAGGTGTTCATCAACGCCCAGTACGACATGACCATCGTCGCCCACGTCGAGGCGCGCGACATCGTGGCCTGGGCCAACAAGGACTACTACTGGAAGTACGACAACCCCGACTTCCAGCGTCTGGTTGCCGAGGCGGACGAGGCCGACGAGCAGCAGGGCTACGAGTTGATGAAGCAGGCCGCCAGGATCCTGGCCGAGGACGCCGCGGCGGACTTCCTGTTCCTGCTGCCCAGCCTGGTGATCACCAAGAACAGGGTCAGCGGCATCGGCAACAACGTCCCCTCGCTGAGCTTCGACCTGACCTCCGTGGCCACCCGGTCCAGCTGAGGCATGCACCCGGTCCTGCGGGCCTGGCTGGTCCGGCTGGCCATTCTGGCCGCGAGCCTGCTGGCCAGCTCACTGGTGGTCTTCCTGCTCATCCAGACTCTGCCCGGTGACCTGGCCGAAGCGATCCTCGGTACCTCCGCCACCCCCGAACGGCTCGCCACCCTGCGCGCCGAACTCGGCCTCGACCGGCCCTGGTACGTGCGCTACCTGGAATGGCTGGGCGGCTTCGTCCGGGGTGACCTGGGTGATTCGGCACTGACCGGGCAACCGGTCTGGTCGATGATCCGCGGGCCGCTGGGGGTGACCGTCTGGCTGGTGCTGTTCGGGACGATCGTCTCGCTGCTGGTGGCGATGCCGCTGGGCCTGTGGTCGGCGATGCGCCGTCGCCACGCCGACGGCGTGGTGGTCAACGCCACCAGCCACCTGGGCATGGCCGTCCCTGCGTTTCTGGCCGGACTGCTGCTGGTGGTGGTCTTCGCCGTGAAGCTGCGCTGGCTGCCCGCCAACGGCTACGTGGCCCTGGTCGTCGACCCGCTCGAGTGGGCCCGCCGGCTGGTGCTGCCGGTGTTGGCGCTGGGACTGGTGCAGGGTGCGATGCTGACCCGCTACGTCCGCTCCGCCTTCGTCGAGGTGCTCGGGGAGGACCACCTGCGCACCGCGCGTTCCATCGGCTGGACGAAGCTCGCGGCGGTCCTGCGGCACGGCCTGCGCCCGGCGAGCCTGTCGATCATCACCGTGCTCGGGCTGCAGTTGGTCAACCTGCTGGTCGGCGCGATCGTCATCGAACAGGTCTTCGTGCTGCCGGGCCTCGGGTCACGGCTGATGAGTGCGCTGACCCAGCGTGACCTGCTGCAGGTGCAGGGCATCGTGATGCTGCTGGTCGCCGCCGTGCTGGTCGTCAACGCGGTCGTCGACCTGCTCTACCTGGCCCTCGACCCCCGGCTGCGCACCCAGAGCAGGGCCCAAACCACGGGGGAGTCCGCATGAAGCGCTTCACGCTGTGGGCGGGCATCGTGCTGGTGGCCGGCCTCGTCGTCACCGCCGTCGTGGCCACCTTCTGGACGCCGCACGACCCCGTCCGGGTGGAAACCTCGAACGCGTTGCAGCCACCCTCGGCGACCCACCTGCTGGGCACCGACCCCTACGGCATCGACATCCTCAGCAAGGTCATGGCAGGTGCCGCCACCTGCCTGCAGGTCGGCGTCATCGCCGTGGCGATCGCCAGCCTGGTCGGCATCCCGCTGGGCATCACGGTGGGCATGTCGGCCCAGTCCTGGTGGTCGCGGCTGCTGCTGCGGGTCAGCGACCTGTTCTACGCCTTCCCCGCGCTGCTGCTGGCGATCCTGCTGGCCGCCGCCGTGGGAGCCTCCACCGTCACCGCCATGGTCGCCATCGGCATCGCCACCATCCCCGTGTTCGTCCGGATGGCGCGCGCCGGTGCCATGCAGGTGATGACCCGCGACTACGTCGCCTCGGCGCGGGTCTCGGGCATCAGCTGGCCGGCCATCGGGGTGCAGCACGTGCTGCCCAACATCGCCCCATTGCTGGGCGTGCAGGCCTCGGTCAGCTTCGCGATGGCGATCCTCGCCGAGGCCGCGCTGAGCTACCTCGGCCTCGGTGCCCCGGTCAGCCAACCGACCTGGGGTCGGATGGTCCTCGACGCCCAGCGCCACATCTTCACCTCACCGGGCCTGACCGTGTGGCCGGCGCTCGCGATCGGGGCGGCGGTGCTCGGGTTCAACCTTCTCGGTGACGGCCTGCGTGACCGGCTCGACCCCCTGCTGCGGGAGGTCTCATGAGCCTGCTCGAGGTGAGCCACCTGCGGGTCGAGTTCGGGCACTCCCGCGCGGTGGCCGTCCACGACCTCAGCTTCACCCTCGAGGAGGGGGAACGGCTCGGGGTGATCGGCGAGTCCGGTTCCGGCAAGTCGGTCACCGCGCTGGCCATCATGGGGCTGCTGCCCGAGAACGCGCACGTGACCGGGTCGGTGAAACTGCGCGGACGAGAACTGCTCGGCCTGCGCGACAAGGAGATGTCCCGGCTGCGCGGCGCCGACCTCGGCATGGTCTTCCAGGAGCCGCTCACCGCGCTGGACCCGACCATGCGGGCCGGCCGGCAGGTTGCCGAGTCCCTGCGGCTGCACCACATGTCGTCCCAGGACACTCGGCAGCGGGTGCTGACCATGCTCGACCAGGTCGGCATCACCGACCCCGCCCGGATCGCCGACTCCTACCCGCACCAGCTCTCCGGTGGGCAGCGCCAGCGGGTGCTGATGGCGATGGCCCTGATCAACGACCCCGACCTGCTCATCTGCGACGAACCGACCACCGCCCTCGACGTCACCGTGCAGGCCAAGGTGCTCGGCACGCTGGACGAACGGCTCAGTGAGTCCGGGGCCGCGTGCCTGTTCATCAGCCATGACCTGGCCATCGTCTCGCGGATGGCGCAGCGCCTGCTGGTGCTGCGCCACGGCCGCCTGGTCGAGAGCGGCACGGTCGATGACATCCTGGCCCGGCCCCAGCAGGGCTACACCCGTGGGCTGATCGCCACCGCCCGGCTGGACGGGGTCACCCCCGGCAGCCGCCTGCCCGTGCTGGAGGATTTCCTGTGAGCCTGTTCAGCCTGCGAAACGCCAGCCGCCACTACACCCGCGGTGGGCAGACCACCCGCGCCCTCGACGACGTCAGCCTCGACCTCGACCAGGGCACCCGGCTGGGGGTGGTGGGGGAGTCCGGCTCCGGCAAGACGACCCTGATCCGCCTGCTCACCGGCCTCGACCGGCCCACCAGCGGTGAGGTGCTCTTTGAGGGGGAACCGGTCTCATCGCGGGCGGTGCGGGCTCGGCTCGCCAGCCAGGTCCAGGTCGTCTTCCAGGACCCGCGCAGTTCGCTGAACCCGCGGATGAAGGTGCGCCGGATCGTCACCGAGCCGCTGCGCTCACGGCTGCTGCGCCGCGCCGACCAGGCAGCGGCCGACCACGACCAGCGCTTCTGCGAGGTGATGGGCCAGGTCGGGCTCGACCCGGCCTCGGCCGGGCGCTACCCCCATGAGTTCTCCGGTGGGCAACGCCAACGCATCGCCATCGCCCGCGCACTCGCCCCGCGCCCGGCGGTGTTGATCGGGGACGAACCGGTCTCCGCGCTCGACGTGTCGGTGCGGGCCCAGGTCCTCAATGTGTTCACCGACCTGGTCGCCGAGTCCGACCTCACGATGCTGATGGTCAGCCACGACCTGGCGGTGATCCGGCACCTGTGCGACCGGGTCGTGGTGCTGCGCGCCGGGCGCATCGTCGAGGACGCACCGGCCGACCAGGTCTTCGCCGACCCGCAGCAGCCCTATACCGGCGAACTGGTGGCTGCCATGCCCACCCTGCCGAGTTCCTGAGGCCCTGCTTCGACCGCCTTGCGCTGCGAGTGGACGAAATAGGGGCATCGGGGTCGGGAGGACTACCATTGCCCCTCGTGAAGGCACTCCTGCTTGAGAACATCCACGCCGAGGGCATCCGTGTCCTCGAAGAGGCCGGCTTCGAGGTCGAGACCCGACCCGGCGCCTTGAGTGAGGACGAGCTGATCGACGCCCTGCAGGGGGTTGACGTGCTCGGCATCCGATCGGGCACCCACGTCACCGAACGGGTCATCGAGGCCTGCAGCAACGAGCTGAAGGCGGTCGGGGCGTTCTGCATCGGCACCAACCAGATCGACCTCGGCTCGGCAGCCGCCTATGGCGTGGCCGCCTTCAACGCCCCGTTCAGCAACACTCGCTCGGTGGTGGAACTCGCCATCGCCGAGATCATCGTGCTGGCGCGCCACCTGACCGACAAGAACGCCAAGATGCATGCCGGTGTCTGGGACAAGTCGGCCAAGGGCTCCCATGAGGTGCGTGGCCGCACCCTGGGCATCGTCGGCTATGGCAACATCGGTTCCCAGCTGTCGATCGTCGCCGAGGCGCTGGGCATGCGGGTGATGTTCTACGACATCGCTGACAAGCTGGCGCTGGGCAACGCCCGCAAGGCCAACTCGCTCGACGAACTGCTCGCCGAGTCCGAGACCGTCTCGCTGCACGTCGACGGCCGCCCCGGCAACGCCGGCTTCTTCGGCGAGGAGGAGTTCGCGAAGATGCGGCCCCGCTCGCTGTTCCTGAACCTGTGCCGGGGCATGGTCGTCGACCACCACGCGCTGGTCGACCACCTCAAATCGGGCCACCTGGCCGGTGCCGCCATCGACGTGTTCCCCGAGGAACCCAAGACCGTCGGTGACCCGTTCGTCAGCGAACTGCAGGGCCTGCCCAATGTGATCCTCACCCCGCACGTGGGTGGCTCCACCCAGGAGGCGCAGGAGGACATCGGACGCTTCGTGGCCGGCAAGCTGGTCGACTACGTCACCACCGGCTCGACCCTGATGAGCGTCAACCTGCCCACCGTCGGCACCCAGGCCAAGGGGACCGTGCGGGTCGTCCACCTGCACCGCAACATCCCGGGCGTGATGGCCGGGCTGAACCAGGTCTTCTCCAACCATGGCGCCAACGTGGAATCGCAGACCCTGGGCACCCGCGGCAACCAGGGTTACGCCGTCACCGACATCACCCTGGCCCACGACGCGGCCGCCTCGAACCTCGAGGCGGAACTGCGTGAGGTGCCGGGCACGGTGAAGGTGCGCATCCTCACTGACTGAGGCGGGTCACCAGCTCTTCGTGGAGCAGGCCGTTGGTGCACAGCGCACCGGGGCCGGCGACCCCGTCGTCCCCGTTGATGTTGCTGAACCGCCCCCCTGCCTCGCGCACGATGATGTCGAGGGCGGCCATGTCGTGCAATGCCAGTTCGGGTTCCAGGGCCAGGTCGACCGCGCCCTCGGCGACGAGCATGTAGCTCCAGAAGTCGCCGTAGGCGCGGGTGCGCCAGCAGTCCCGCAGCAGGTCCACGAAGGCCTGCCCGCGCCCGGAGTCGACCCAGCCGCTGACCGAGGAGTAGCTCATCGAGGCGTCGGCCAGGTTCCCCACCCGGGAGACCCGGACCTGTTGGCCGCGCAGCAGGCTCGGCCCGGTGAACGCGCCCTGGCCGGCGTGGGCCCACCACCGCCTGCCCAGTGCGGGGGCCGAGACGACCCCGGCGACCACCGTGTCCTCGACCATCAGGGCGATCAGGGTGGCCCAGACCGGCACGCCGCGCACGAAGTTGGCGGTGCCGTCGATCGGGTCGACCACCCACCGGCGCGGCCCCCAGCCGGTGTCGTCGCCCTCCTCACCGTGGACGGCGTCACGGGGGCGGGCCTTGGACAGGGTCCGCCGGATCGCCTCCTCCACCGCCAGGTCGGCATCGGTGACCTCGGACAGGTCGGGCTTGGTCGACACCTTCAGGTCACCGGCCTTGAACCGGCTCATGGTGATCGAGTCGGAGTTGTCGGCCAGCATGTGCGCCAGCCGGAGGTCATCGGTGTAGTCGGGGCTGCCCATGTGCGCGAGCCTAGCGGTCGCGCCCCGCTTCCTCGCGCCCGGCTCGCTCCATCCGACGGAACGACTCCAACCGGGCCTGCGGCAGTTCCCCGCGCCCGGCGGCCGCGTCGAGCCCGCACTCGGGTTCGGTGCTGGTGTGCTGGCAGCCGCGCGGGCATTCGGCGGTGTAGGCGACCAGGTCGGGGAAGGCCGCCAGCACCGTCTCGGGGGTGACGTGGGACAGGCCGAAGGAGCGCACGCCGGGTGTGTCGATCGCCCAGCCGCCGCCGGTCGGCTCGTCGGGGCCGGACGGCAACTCCAGCGCGATCGCCGAGGTGGAGGTGTGGCGCCCACGCCCGGTGGTCTCGTTGACCACCCCGACCGATCGTCCGGCCGTCGGGATGAGCGCATTCACCAGGGTCGACTTGCCGACCCCGGAATGGCCGACCAGCACGGTGACGTGCCCGGCCAGCAGGTCGCGGACCCGGGCAAGGTCGGCACCGGGTTCGGTGACGACCACCGGCACGTCGAGCGGTTCGTAGGCCGCCACCAGCTCGTCGGGGCTGGCCAGGTCGGCCTTCGTCAGGCACAGGATGGGCGCGATGCCGGCGTCGAAGGCCGCCACCAGGATCCGGTCGATCATGCCCACCCGCGGCGGCGGGTCGGCCAGCGCGGTGACGATCATCAACTGGTCGGCGTTGGCCACGATGGGGCGTTCGTGGGGGTCGTCGTCATCGGCGGTGCGGCGCAGCACCGTGCTGCGTTCGGCGACCTCGACGATCCGGGCCAGGGTGCCCTCACGTCCGGAGACGTCACCGTCCAGGTGCACCACATCACCGACGATGGCCGCCTTGCGGCCCAGGTTGCGGGCCTTGGCCGCCACCACCTGCACGTCGTCGTCGAGCAGGGTGCAGGTGTAGCGGCCCCGGTCGATGGTCACCACCCTGCCCAGCGGCAGGCCCGAGAAGTCCGGACGATCCTTGGTCCGCGGACGGGTGCGCCGGGGCCGGTCGAACGCATCGGTGTCGTCGTCGCGGAAGCTCCGCGACGCGACCCCACGCACCTTCGGGCTCACCCGCGACCGCTCCCGACCAGCTCATCCCACATACCGGGGAAGTCGGCGATCGTCTTGGAGGTGCAGGCGATGTCGTCCAGTTCGACCCCGGGCACGGCCAGCCCCACCAGCGCCGCGGTGTGGGCGAGCCGGTGGTCGGCATAGGCCTTCATCGGCGCCCCGCGCAGGGCGCCCGGGCCCCGGCCCACGATGTGCAGGCCGTCGGGGGTTTCACTGACCTCGGCGCCCACGGCCCCCAGTTCGGCGGCCAGCGCGGCGAGCCGGTCGGTCTCGTGGCCGCGGATGTGCGCCACACCGGTGATCGTGGTGGTGCCCTCGGCCAGCGCGGCCAGCGCGGCGACCACCGGGGTGAGTTCGCTGGACGCCTGCAGGTTCACCTCACCCGGGCCGACCAGCGGAGGGTTGCCGGTGACCCTCAGGGTGCCGTGGCCGCCCCCGTCAACGCCCTCCAGGGTGCAGTCGGCCCCCATCCGGGTCAACACCTCGACGATGGCCGCCCCACCCTGGGTGGTCTGTTCGGGCCAGCCGGGCACCCGGACGGTTCCACCGGCGATCGCGGCGGCAGCCAGGAACACCGAGGCCGAGGTGAGGTCGGGTTCGACCTGCTCATCAGCGGCCACGATCGGCCCGGGGGACACCTGCCAGGTGTTCGGGTCGGGGGTGGTCACCGTGACACCGTGGCGGCGCAGCATGGTCACGGTCATGTCGATGTGCGGCCGGGACGGGACATCGGCGCCCGGTGCGGTCGGCACGTGGGCGACCTCGATGCCGTCGGGGTAGCGGGCACCGGCCAGCAGCAGCGCCGAGACGTACTGGCTCGAGGTCGACGAGTCGATCTCGACGCGTCGCCCCGACAGGCCGCCCGACGCGTCCTGGGTGAACGGCAGCGCGTCGGCGTCAGTCCCGGCGCCCAGCTGGCGAAGGGCCGACAGCAGCGGACCCATCGGGCGGACCGACGCGTGCGGGTCGCCGACGAAGCTCGTCCGGCCGCCGTTGAGCACGGCGATCGCCGGGACGAAGCGCATCACGGTGCCCGCCAGCCCGCAGTCGATCGGCTCGGTGGGCACGGTGAACCGGGTCGGGGGAGTGACGTGCCAGGCGCCGTCGACCTCACCGATGTCGGTGCCGAGCTGGGCCAGCGCGGCCCGCATCAGGTCGGCATCACGGCTGGACAGGCCCCCGGTGATCACCGACGGGCCGTCGGACAGGGCCGCCAGCACCAGCGCACGATTGGTCTCGGACTTCGACCCGGGCACCACCACGGTGGCATCAACACCCTCACCGGCGGTGAGGGTGGGGGCAGACCAGGAAGTCATCGCCGCGATCAGCTGCTCAATCCGGACTCGAGCTGCTTCTTGGCCTGGCGCAGTTCCTTCTTCGCCTTGCGCGACAGCTTGCTGGCGTCCTTGCTGATCGCCTTGGCCTTCTTGTCGGCGGCCCGGGACAGGCGGGTGGTGGCGTCCTCGGCGCGCCAGCCGAGGCTGGGCTTGCCCTGGGTGTCCTGGGCGGCGAGCAGGGTGGCGCCGAACAGGGCGACATTGCGCAGCAGTTTGGCGCGTCCGGCCGACTTCTCGTCGGAGTTGAGCCCGCGCACGGAGGCAACCACGTGGCCGAGCTGGGTCAGCGCCAGCAGGCCGGCGCCCAGGCGGCGGGCGACCCCGGTGGCGAAGGCCAGCCCACCGACGACCTGGGTGGCGCCCGACAGCTGCACCAGGGTCTTGGTCTGCTCGGGCAGGTAGGGGGCCACGGAGGCGGGGACGGCCTTCTGGGCCAGCGGCACCACACGCTGGGCGATCGGGTCAGCGGCCTCGACCTGCTGCTCAGGCTTGGTCACCGCCTTGACACCCTCGTAGACGAAGTAGCTGGCCAGTGCGGCGCGTCCGACAAATCGCAGAAGACTCATGAGTCATTTCTACCGTGCTCGGGCACCAATGTCAGTCGCTAGTCTCATGAGCATGTGTGGTCGCTACGCTGCTTCCCGCCACCAGGACCAACTGGTCGAGGTCTTCGAGGTCGACGAGGTCGTCGAGCCGGGTCCCAGCGCCACGAGCCAGAAGCCGTGGACCGAACCGCGGTGGAACATTGCCCCCACCGATGAGGTGGCTGTCGTGCTGGAGCGGGCCAAGGGCGAACACGTGCGCCGCAAGCTGGTCGGCCTGCGCTGGGGCCTGGTGCCCAGCTGGGCCAAGGACCCCAGTGGCGCCGCCAGGTTGATCAATGCCCGACTCGAAACGGTCGCCGAGAAGCCGAGCTTCCGCAAGGCCTGGCAGTCACGCCGCTGCCTGGTGCCGGCCGACGGCTACTACGAGTGGTACGCCTCACCCACCGCCCCCAAGGGCACCCGCAAGCAACCGTTCTACATCCACCCCACCGGGTCGGGGGCACCGGAGGGCCAGGCAGGGGCGACCACCCCGCTGATGGTGATGGCCGGGCTCTACGAGTTCTGGCGTGACCCCACCAAACCCAAGGGTGACCCGCAGGCCTGGCTGAGCAGCTGCTGCATCCTGACCACCAATGCCACCGACGACCTGGGCATGATCCACGACCGGATGCCGGTGCAGGTGCTGCCCGAGCACTG
The DNA here is from genome assembly GCF_050113895.1 of Aestuariimicrobium sp. Y1814. NCBI lineage: Bacteria > Bacillati > Actinomycetota > Actinomycetes > Propionibacteriales > Propionibacteriaceae > Aestuariimicrobium > Aestuariimicrobium sp. Y1814. The sequence goes on from NZ_JBNJRW010000001.1 coordinate 24,295, forward strand.
GGACGCCTGGCTGGACCCCTCACTGACCGACCCGGACGCGGTCGCCGGCCTGGTGCACGTGCCCGCCCCGGCGGAGATGACCGCCCACGCCGTGTCCCGGCTGGTCAGCAAGGTCGGCAACGACGGGCCCGAACTGGTCGAGCCGATCCCGGTCGAGCAGTGACCACCACCCGGGCCATCGAGGTCGACACCCCGCAGGGCCCCGGGCGCTGGCTGGTCGAGGGCTCCCGCCGGCCGGGCGCACCCCGGGCGCTGCTGCTGCTCGGCCACGGGGCCGGTGGCGCCACCGACAGCATCGACCTGCTGGCCCTGGCCGGGTTGCTGCCCGACCACGGGGTCAGCGTCGCCCGGTTCCAGCAGCCGTGGCGCCTCGCCGGGCGCAAAGTGGCCACCCGACCCCCCACCCTGGACGAGGCGTGGCTGGCCGCCGTGCCCGCCCTGCAACAGGCCCCGGGGCTGGGCCTCGAGGGTGTCCCACTGGTGAGCGGCGGGCATTCGGCCGGTGCCCGGGTCGCCTGCCGGACCGCGGCGCTGACCTCGTCCGAGATGGTGCTGGCACTGTCGTTCCCCCTGCACCCACCCGGCAAACCCGACACCACCCGCCTCGACGAACTGCTCACCCCCACGGTGCCGGTGCTGGTGCTGCAGGGGGAGCGTGACCCGTTCGGGTCAGCCACCGAAGTACGGGCAGCTGTGGCCGGGGCCGGCCACGAGACCCGCGTGAGGGTGGTCGAGGTCACCGGCGCCGCCCACGCGTTGTCGGTGCCGGCCCGGGTCCGCAGCGCCGAGGAGCACCGGGCCTGGCTGGTGGCGACCGTGCTCGACGGACTGGGCTGGTCGGACAACCTTGGCGGGGAATAACCGCATGTCCGGGTGGGTTCACCAAGGCATGAGCCCCACCCTGACGCCCGCCCCTCCCGCCCCCGGCGGCCTCGCCTCGCGGGACCGCGCGCTAGGATCTTGGCTCATGGATGTCACCACGGCAGAACCACTGACCACGGCCGGTCACCCGACCGAGCCCGACGTGCCCGCGGTGGACCTGGACACCGAAACCGAGGCCGACCGCGCCGAGCGCTTCGAACGCGACGCGATGGTCTACCTCGACCAGCTCTACGGTGCCGCGATGCGGATGACCCGCAAGCCCGCTGATGCCGAAGACCTGGTGCAGGAGACCTACGCCAAGGCCTTCGCCTCCTTCGCCCAGTTCACCCCCGGTACCAACCTGAAGGCGTGGCTGTACCGGATCCTGACGAACACCTACATCAACACCTACCGCAAGGCGCAGCGCCAGCCGAAGATCGGCGGCGACGGTGAGGTGGAGGACTGGCAGATCGCCCGCGCCGCAGAGCATTCGGCCACCGGCCTGCGCTCGGCGGAGGTCGAGGCGCTGGAGGCCATGCCCGACACCGTCGTCGTCGAGGCACTCAACAAGCTCTCGCCCGACTTCCGTGAGGCGGTGTACCTGGCCGATGTCGACGGGTTCGCCTACAAGGAGATCGCCGAGATCATGGGCACCCCGATCGGGACGGTGATGAGCCGGATCAACCGTGGGCGCAAGCAGCTGCGCGAGCACCTCACCGACTACGCCGCCACCATGGGCATCGGCCCCGGCGCAACAGAAGGGGAGTGACCACCATGACCCTCCACGTGGCCCACCACCACCACGGCGGCGACGAACCGCACGCGCACGACGCCTGCGTCGAGGCCCTCTCGCGCATCCAGGAGTTCCTGCACGGCGAACTGGACGAGGACACCTCCGACGTCATCCGCGAACACCTGCAGGCCTGTGAGTCCTGTCTGGACACCTATGACGCGGAGACTGCCATCGCCAACCTGATCCGTCGCTCCATTCCGACCCAGGCGTGTCCGGATTCACTGCGAATGCGGGTGATGAGCATGCGGGTCACGACGGTGACCACCGTGATCACCACGGAAGGATGACAAAGGGCCCAACCCGGAACGGGAGGGCCCTTCACTGTGCGTGGCGACGGTCAGGCGTTGGGACGCTTGCCGTGGTTCGCACCCTTCTTGCGACGCGCTCGGCGCTTGCGTCCGGTCTTGCCCATCGTGGCCTCCAAGAGTGTGGTGAGTGGATCATGCATGCCGGTTCCGGCACGGCTGCCCATTCTGCCAGATCCACGACGCCAGCACGAACCGAGGATCCCTCTAGACTGGCGAAATGGCCTTGTTGTCCCAGTCGATGCTCGACCACACCACGCTCGATGACTCGGACCAGCAGTGGTTGCGCGACTTCGTCAACGAGTGGCAGATGCTGGCCGACACCTCCTTCAGTGACCTGATCCTGTGGGTGCCCGACCGGGACGAGTCGATCTTCTGGGCAGCCGCCCAGACGCGGCCGTCGACCGGTCCCACCGCCCTGGAGGACGACGTCGTCGGCGACAGCATCCACTACGACCACGAACACCTGGTCACCGAGGCGTTCCTGTCCGAGACCATCGTGGAGACCAGCGACAACCAGTTGCGCTCCGGCATCCCGGTCGACGTGTGGGCGATCCCGATCCTGCGCCGTGCCCGGGTCATCGCGGTGGTGGAGCGGCACACCAACCGGATGGGTGTGCGTGCCCCCGGCTCACTGGAGGACGCCTACCTGGAGGCCGCCGACGCGCTGTCGGTGATGGCCTGGCGGGCCACCTACCCCGTGCAGCCGCCCTCCGACCCCTCGATCAGCCCCCAGGTCGGCGACGGGATGATCCTGCTGTCGCAGTCCGGCATCATCGCCTACGCCACCCCCAATGCCGTCTCGGTGTTCCGGCGGCTGGGCTGGGCCGGTGACATGCAGGGCGAAGACCTGCGCCGCATCGCCCTGCACGTGCTGAACTCCTCACCCCAGATCGGCCAGACTGTGGTGCGTGACATCACCGGGCTGCAGGTGCGCGAGTTCGACCTGGAGACCAATGAGGCCAGCAGCCGGGTGCGCGTCGTGCCGCTGTTCGGCCTCGAGGGCCCGATCGGGACGATGGTGCTGTGCAGCGACACCACCGAGCTGCGGCACCGCGACCGGGCGCTGATCACCAAGGACGCCACCATCCGCGAGATTCACCACCGGGTCAAGAACAACCTGCAGACGGTCGCGGCCCTGCTGCGGCTGCAGGCCCGCCGGATCAGCTCACCGGAGGCCCGCCGCGCGCTGCAGGACGCCACCGGACGAGTGCAGGCGATCGCGGTCGTCCACGAGATCCTCTCGCGCACCTTCGACGAGGACGTGGCGTTCAACGACGTGGTCGACAAGATCCTGCAGATGGTCGGCGACGTGGCCGCCGCGACCAATGAGGTGCAGGCACGCCGGCAGGGCGACTTCGGGATGATCCCGGCCGGGACGGCGACCTCGTTGGCGCTGGTGATCACCGAACTGTGCCAGAACGCGGTCGAGCACGGGCTGCGCCGCGAAACCGGTGTCGTCACCGTCCAGCCGACCCGCCACGAGCAGGAACTGGAGGTGGCCGTCATCGACCAGGGACTGGGCATCACCGACCCGGTGGACATCAAGGGGTCGAAGAGCCTGGGCCTGTCGATCGTGCGCACCCTGGTGAGCGACCTGCACGGCAGCTTCGAGCTGGTGAACAACCCCGATGGGGAGCCCGGCGCGCGGGCGGTGGTGCGGATCCCGATCTGATTCGGGTCCGGGGTCAGGAATTGCGCAGCCGGCTGCGGGCCTGGCGACGCTTCATGGCGCGACGTTCGTCCTCACTGAGGCCACCCCACACACCGTGGTCCTGACCAGCCTCCAGGGCCCAGGCCAAGCACTGCTCGCGTACTTCGCAGCGCATGCAGACCTTCTTGGCCTCCTCGATCTGGAGGATGGCCGGTCCTGTGTTGCCGATCGGGAAGAACAACTCGGGGTCTTCCGTCAGGCAGGCCGCCCGGTGGCGCCAGTCCATGGACTCGCTCTCCCATCATCCGTCGTGCGCTTGACACACCACAACAAAAACGACCAGCCCGTCCGGGCCAGTCGTGGACCACCCCACCTGCAGGGTGAAACCCATTCAGTCTAGGCACCCGTGACCCGCCTGACAAGGGGGGCCGCTCCGGGTTCCTGCGACTACAGTAGTCGGGTGGCCAAGCAAATGTCAGTAGAACGCCCGGGGAGATCCCGCCCGTTGCTGGTGGCGCTCGCCATCACCGCCCTCACCGCGGCACTGCTGGTGGCGCTGGCCGTCTTCGTGATGGCCCAGGGGCACGGCCGGTTCTCGTTGGGCGTCGGCGCGGCGCTGCTGGGCTACGGCGCTCTCGTGGCCGCCATCGCGTGGCTGGGGTGGAAGAGGCACCCGCTGGGCTACGGCCCGCTGGTCGGCGTCACCCTGCTGCACGGCTGCGTGGTGGCCTCCACCGCCTGGGGTAGCCAGGCCTGGTGGCTCTGGTTCGGCCTGCTGCCGGCGCTGGTGGCCATCGTCTGCCTGCTGGCACCGGTGGTCCGTGAAGAGTTCGGACGAACCGGGGCGCGCTAGCCGGTCAGGCGATCCTGCGGGCCCCGGCGGAGGGGACCGCGGTGAACCACTCGGGGGCTGCGTAGCCCGCCGCGGCGAAGGCCTCGGCGATGGCGCGGCCGACCTGGTCACCGGTGCCCATCGGGATGAGCGCGATGATGCAGCCGCCGAACCCGCCGCCGGTCATCCGGGCACCCAGGGCGCCGTGCTCGCGTGCCGTCTCGACCGCCAGGTCGACCGTGGGCACGGTGATCTCGAAGTCGTCCCGCATCGAGGTGTGCGACTGGTCCAGCAGCGGGCCCAGTTCCGCGAAGCGACCCTCGCGGGCCAGTTCCACCGCCTCGAGCACCCGCTGGTTCTCGGTGACCACGTGGCGGGTGCGGCGCACCAGCTCCTCGTCCGGGCCGAGCGTGGCCAGGGCCTCGTCCAGGTCGGTGACATCACGCAGCGCGGCGACCCCGAGCAGGCCGGCGGCGCGTTCGCAGGCCGCCCGACGGGCGGCGTACTCCCCGTCGACATGGCTGTGCGGGGTGTTGGTGTCGAGCACCAGGATCTCCAGGCCGACCCCGGCCAGGTCCATCGGCACCTGCGTGGTCTCCAGGGTGCGGCAGTCCATGAACAGGGTGTGGCTGCTGGTGCACAGGGTGGAGGCGGCCTGGTCGAGCAACCCGGTAGGGGCACCGACGTAGGCGTTCTCGGCGCGCCGGGCCAGGTGGGCCCGGTCGATCAGGTCGATCTCCAACCCGAACAGGTCGACCATGGCCGCGATGGTGGCACATTCCAGGGCAGCTGAACTGGACAGCCCGGCCCCGATCGGCACGGTGGAGGCGACCACCAGGTTCACCCCACCCACGTGGTGGCCGGCCTCCCGCAGCGCCCACAGGCACCCGGTCAGGTAGTCGGCCCACACCCGGGGTCGCGCCCCGGGGGCGTCGAAGGGAACCAGGTCGTCCAGGGCCACCTCGACGGTCTCGTCCAGGTCCATGGAGGTGACCACCACCCGGTCATCCTCGCGGTGGCCCGCTGCGACCATCGCAGAGCGGGTCAACGCGAAGGGCATCACGAAGCCGTCGTTGTAGTCGGTGTGTTCACCGATCAGGTTCACCCGGCCGGGGGCCTCCCAGACCCCGGCGGCCGCGGTCCCGCAGCGCTCGGCGAAACCGTCCAGCACCTGCTGGCGGCGATGGCCGTGCTCGGCAACGGCATCAGGGGCCTGGTTCATTCGTCGTCCTCGTCGTCGAGACGGGCCAGCCAAGTGGCCAGTCGTTCGGTGGAGGCCTCGAACTCCGGGTGCAGGTCGACGAAGGTGCGCAACTGTTCGGCCAGCCAGGCGAACGAGACCTCCTCGTCGCCCCGGCGTGACTCCAGTTCCTCGATGCCGCGGTCGGTGAAGTACATCTCAGAGGCCTTCGAAGGAGCCGGCCATCAGGTCGTCCTCCTGGTCCTTGTGCACGCGGATGGAACCGACCGCCGGCGCCGAGGCGCTGGAGCGGGCCACCAGTTGCATGTCGAAGCCGAAGTTCGGCAGGTGCTGGGCCAGCGCGTCGGGCAGGTGCAGCTTCATGAAGTGCCAGGCGCCCTGGTTCTCGGGCTCGTCCTGGACGAACTTGATGTCGCGGACGTGCTGGTAGCGCTTGAGGATCTCGGCCAGCGCCTTGTCCGGCAGCGGGTAGAGCCGCTCCAGGGCAATGATCGCGACCTTGCCGTCCAGCCCAGCCTTCTTGCGGTGGGCGACCAGGTCCCAACGGACCTTGCCGCTGCACAGGATCACCCGCTGCACGCCAGCGGGGTCGGCGATGGTCGGGTCGTCCAGCGCAGGCTCCCACTTGCCCGAGGTGAACTCCTCGGGCTGGGAGGCAGCCAGCTTGTTGCGCAGCATCGACTTGGGGGTGGCGATCATCACCGGACGGTGCCAGTTGACGTAGGCGTGCTGGCGCAGCAGGTGGAAGTGGCTCGCCGCAGTCGAGGGCTGGCAGACCGCCAGGGCGTTCTCGTTGCACAGCTGCAGCCAGCGTTCGATGCGCGCCGAGCTGTGGTCGGGGCCCTGGCCCTCGTGGCCGTGGGGCAGCATCAGCACCACGCCCGACTTCTGCGTCCACTTGGCATTGCCCGAGCTGATGAACTCGTCGATGATCGTCTGGGCGCCGTTGGCGAAGTCACCGAACTGGGCCTCCCACAGCACCAGCGCGTCGGGGCGGGCCACCGAGTAGCCGTACTCGAAGCCCATCACGGCGTACTCGCTGAGCAGGGAGTCGTAGACCTCGAAGGAGGCCTGGTCGTCGCTGATGTGGCGCAGCGGCAGGTACTCCTCGTTGGTCACCCGGTCGACCACGGCGGCGAAGCGCTGGGTGAAGGTGCCTCGGCGGGAGTCCTGGCCGGTGAGACGGACGGGGCGTCCCTCGAGCACCAGCGAACCGAACGCCAGGATCTCGCCGGTGGCCCAGTCGATCGGGCCCTCCATGATCTGCTTGGCGCGCCGCTCCAACTGGGGCAGCACCTTCGGGTGGATGGTGAACTCGTCGGGGAAGGTGGTGTGGGCGTTCGCGATCGCCTGCATCTGGGCGGGGGTGATCGCCGTGCCACCGGTGCTGGAGCCGGACTTGTCCGGGTAGAACGGCACCTGGCGGTAGTCATCGTCGGGCACGTCGGCCTGGCGGGCCTCCTTGAAGACGTCCTCGAGACGGCTGCGGAAGCGGTCCATGACCTGCTCGGCATCCTCGATGGAGATGTCACCACGACCGATCAGCGACTCGGTGTACAGCTTGCGGGTCGAGCGCTTCTGCTCGATCAGGTCGTACATCTTGGGCTGGGTGAAGCTGGGGTCGTCGCCCTCGTTGTGACCGCGGCGGCGGTAGCAGATCAGGTCGATGACCACGTCCTTGTTGAAGGCCTGGCGGTACTCGAAGGCCAGCCGGGCCGCCAGCACGCAGGCATCGGGGTCGTCGCCGTTGACGTGGAAGACCGGCGCCTGGATGGTCTTGGCCACGTCGGTGCAGTACGTCGAGGACCGCGACTCGCTCGGCGAGGTGGTGAACCCCACCTGGTTGTTGACGACCAGGTGGATGGTGCCGCCGGTCTTGTAGCCGCGCAGCTGGCTCATCTGCAGGGTTTCGTAGACGACGCCCTGGCCGGCGAAGGAGGCATCGCCGTGCATCAGGATCGGCAGCACACCGAAGCCACCGCCGAGCACGTCCTGCTTGGCGCGGGCGATGCCCTCGAGGACGGGGTTCACCGCCTCCAGGTGGGACGGGTTCGCGGCCACCGAGGCCTTCACCGTGGCCCCGGAGGGAGCGGTGAAGACACCCTCGGCGCCGAGGTGGTACTTCACGTCGCCAGTGCCCTGGGAACTGCGCGGGTCGATGTTGCCCTCGAACTCGCGGAAGATCTGGCCGTACTTCTTGCCGATGATGTTGGCCAGCACGTTGAGCCGGCCGCGGTGCGGCATGCCGATGGCGACCTCGTCGAGCTCGTTCTCGGCGGCCCGCTCACAGATCTCGTCGAGCACCACGATGGCTGACTCGCCACCCTCGAGCGAGAACCGCTTCTGGCCGACGAACTTGGTCTGCAGGAAGGTCTCGAAGATCTCGGCCTCGTTGAGCTTGTCCAGGATGCGCAGGTGCTCCTCGCGCGGCAGCGACACCGCGGCCCGCTCGAAGCGTTCCTGGAACCAGACCCGCTCGGTGAGGTCGGCGATGTGCATGTACTCGATGCCGAGGGTGTGGCAGTAGGAGTCACGCAGGATGTCGAGGATCTCGCGCAGGGTCAGGTAGGCGCGGCGCTGGCCACCGAAGTGGCCCACGGCGAACTCCCGGTCGAGGTCCCACAGGGTCAGGCCGTGGGTGTCGAGCTCGAGGTCCTCGTGGGTGCGGGCCTGGTATTCCAGCGGGTCGGTGTCGGCAGCCAGGTGCCCGATCTGGCGGTAGGCCTGGATCAGTTCCACCACGCGGGCGGCCTTGGGCACCTGGTTGGTGCGGTGGCCGGAGACGTCATTGGCCCAGCGCAGCGGGGTGTAGGGGACGCGCAGGCTGGTGAAGATGTCGTCGTAGAAGTTGTTGGCACCCAGGAGCAGTTCGTGGATGAGCTTGAGGAACTCACCGCTCTGCGCGCCCTGGATGATGCGGTGGTCGTAGGTCGAGGTCAGGGTGGTGACCTTCGAGACGCCCATCTCATTGAGGCGGCTCTGCGAGTTGCCCTGGAATTCCGGCGGGTAGTCGATCGAGCCCATGCCCAGGATCACGCCCTGGCCCTGCATCAGTCGCGGCACCGAGTGGTTGGTGCCCAGCCCGCCCGGGTTGGTCAGCGAGGCGGTGATGCCCTGGAAGTCGGCGATCTCGAGCTTGTTCGAGCGGGCCTTGCGGACCAGTTCGTCGTAGGAGGCCCAGAACTGGGCGAAGTCGAGGTTGCCGGCGTCACGGATGGCGGGCACCACGAGTTGGCGGGTGCCGTCGGCCTTGACCTGGTCGACCGCGAGGCCCAGGTTGATCACGTCGTTGACGACCAGGGTCGGCTTGCCGTCGACCTCGGCGTAGGCGTTGTTCATTTCGGGGATGGCCTTCAGCGCCTGCACCATCGCGTAGCCGACGATGTGGGTGAAGCTAATCTTGCCGCCCTTGGAACGGCGCAGGAAGTTGTTGATCATGCTGCGCTGGTCAATGACCAACTTCATCGGCACCGAACGCACCGAGGTCGCCGTCGGCATGGACAGCGAGGCGTCCATGTTCTTGGCGGTGCGCATCGGCGCACCCTTCATGACCTGGTTGACCGGGCCGCTGCTGGTGCTGGCCGGACGACGGCTCGGGTCGGGCCGGTCGGCCGACAGCGGCGGGGTGCTGGGCTGGGCGCTCGGGGCCGCCGCCGCCTTGGGGGTGGGTGCGGGGGCTGGTGCCGGCTTGGCGACCGGGGCTGCCTGGACCGGGGCTGCCTGGACCGGGGCTGCCGGTGCCGGGGCAGGAGCCGCCGCCGGGGCAGGAGCCGCCGCCGGGGCAGGAGCCGCCGCCGGGGCAGGAGCCGCCGCCGGGGCAGGAGCCGCCGCCGGGGCAGGAGCCGCCGCAGGGGCAGGGGTCGGGGCCGGCGCGGCAGCCGGTGCCTCCTGGGTGGTGGTGGCCGGGGTCCGGCCGTTGGCCGCCTCGGCACTGAAGAATGCCCCCCAACTCTCGTCCACTGACTTCGGGTCTTCGAGGTACTGCTCGCGCATCTCGTCGATGAGCCAGTCGTTCGCACCGTAATCGAGGGAGTCTGTCTGCGACATGTCGTTCCTGGGGGCCAAGGCCACCATTGCCTTCTTCCGCTGTGTCGAAGCTTCCGGGCGTCAGTGCCCGCCATGGTGGACTCTATCGGGATTTTTTCCCTGCCCCGAACCGAAACACCATTGCTGGGAAGGCTCAGTCCTCTTCGGTGAAATCATCGGCCGGCTCGCTGGCCCGCAGCGGTGGTTCGGGCTCGTCGGCCGGCTCGCCGGGGGCGGTCAGGTCGGCCCACACCCACACGGTGGTCACCAGCATCATCACCACCAGCAGCAGGTTGCGTGCGACCAGCAGTCCCATCGCCGGCAGCTGCGGATTGGCCCCGACGATGTGGCCGTACCAAACCGGGTAGACCTGCTGGGTGCCGAAGGCCGCCAGCAGCGTGCCGGCGGCGAGCAGGTGGGCCCGCAGTCGCATCGTGCGGGTGTGCGCCAGGGCCAGCAGGGCCGCCACCGGGGTGCCCAGCCACAGCAGGTACTGCGGTGAGAGGGTCTTGTTGGCCACCAGCATCGCCAGCACGATGCTGGTCATCGCCAGCGCAGCCAGGTCGGCGGGCAGTTGCTTGCGGACCAGGGCCACCACGGCCATTCCCGCCGCCGAGAGCACGGCCAGCACCATCACCACGTCGGAGAAGGTCATCCAGTTCTCGGTGCCGGGGCCGAAGATCTCGAAGGCGTTGTACTTGCTCATCTCGACCCGCCAGGGTGACGCGTTGCCCTGTTTGGCGTGCTGCCACATCAGCAGCGAGGCGGGCACCGACTCGACCTGCAAGCCGCGGTCGCTCTGCCAGGTGAGCGGGGAGACCAGCCGGTCCCAGCCGCCGTGCAGGAAGGCCAGCCCCGCCAGCGCGAAGCCGGTCGCGCCGAACCAGAAGGTGCGCAGCAGCGCGGGTCGCGATCGTCCGAGCAGGGGGGCGATCAGCATGGCCGGCCACAGCTTGAGCCCCGCACCGATCGCCACCAGGGCCCCACTGACGCGCGGGTGGCGGCTGATGTACAGCGCAGCCATCCCCACCGCGAAGGCGGGCACCATGTCGTAGCGGAACCAGATCAACGACCCGAAGAACGTGACGAAGGCATTCCAGAACAGCAGGGCGCGCAGCGTCCCACGGCGGAACAGGGCGATGCAGAACAGGGCATCGAGGCCGAACATGGCCAGCCCGAAAGCCAGCGAGTACGAGTTTGACCCACTGCCCAGCAGCGTCAGCGAGTCCAGGAACCAGACCACCGGCAACGGGTACTCGATCAGGGTTTCCTGGATGGTGCGGTCCCCGGACAGCCACCACAGGTAGTAGTTCACGTCGGAACGGATGAACTCGTACTTGGTGGCCCACAGGTGGAAGATCCAGGCCCGGCTCAGCACGAACAGCAGCACCCAGACCCAGACCGCGCCGAGCTGGCGACGGACGTGGCGCCACCACGGCGGGGGAGGGTGGCCGTGCCCGTCGTCGTGCCTGGCGAACAGCCACCGGGAGCGCGCCGCGGCCTCCTGCGGGGGCGGCGCGGCGATCGTGGGCTCGGGGGCTGCGGCGTGCCGGCCGGTGGCCTGCCCCCCGCTCATGCGGCGACCTTTTCGGGGGCCGGGCTCGCCGGTTCACTCGTACGGCGGCGCAGGAAGCCCAGCACCCAGGCCAGGTTCCAGCACAGCAGTGCCACGATCCCGATGTTGCGCACCACCAGCACCAGGGTCACCGCCGTCATGCCCAGGGTGCCCTGCACCAGCGGGCCGTAGCCGATGGGGTAGACGAGCTGGGTCAGCGCGGTCAGGCCGAGCACCACCCAGCCCATCCGCACCAGTCGCCGCTGGTCGACGGCGTGCACGCGGGAGCGTTCCCGGCCGGTGTGGTCGAAGGAGACCACCGCGAAACCGGCCGCCAGCGGCCCCCCGAGCCACATGATGTACTGCGGCGAGAAGGTCTTGTTGGTGATGATGATGATCAGCACGACCAACAGCATCAGCGCGGCCGACTCGATCAGGCGACGCCTCGGCAGCCGCCACCACAGGATGTAGATCACCACCGCACCCAGGTAGCCGATCATCGTCGACAGGCTGGCCAGGGCCACCAGCGCACCCACCCCGGGGCCCACGATCTCGAAGGCCTGGAAGGTCGAGATGCCGACCCAGTACTGGTCGGGGACGAAGACCCGGGCGAGCATCGGCAGGCTGGCCCAGATGGACTCGACCTGCAACTGGCGACCCGACTGCCAGGTCAACGGCGACAGCAGCCGGTCCCAGCCGGCCCACAGCAGTGAGATCAGCGCCAGGATGCCGCCGAACCCGAACACCCCGATGGTGGACCGCCAGGCCGACTTCTTGTCCAGGCACAGGGCAGGCCACATCAGCGCCGGCCACAGCTTGGTGGCGGCACCGGCGCCGATGAACCCACCGGCCAGCCAGTAGCGGCGCTTGGTCAGCGAGACCAGCGCCCAGCCCGACAGCACGGCCGGGATCAGGTCGAAGCGCAGGTAGGCGGTCGGCCCGACCAGGGCGAGGAAGGCGGTCCAGAACAGCAGCGCGTGGGAACGCAGCCGCCCCCCATTGCGCCACATGCTCCAGGAGAAGCCGATGTCGAGCGCCAGCATGCAGCCCACGAACGCGATGACGTAGCCGATCTTCGTGCCGAAGCCCAGCAGGTAGGGGATCTGCAGCAGCCAGATGACCGGGGTGGGGTATTCCACCAGCGTCTGCTCGGGGCCCACGGCGGCCAGTTGGTCGATCTTCGACCAGTAGTAGATGACATCGCCCTGGGTGGACGGGGCGATCAGGAGCCAGACGCCGAAGACCGCCAGGCGGGCGATGACCCACACCCAGAACAGGTGCTTGCCGTCCTGGGCCCACTCAGACCCGGGGAAGCCGGTGATCCGGTAGCGCCACCGGAGCAGGCGGCCCGGCTCGGGTGGGGTCACGGCGAGCCTCCTGGTCGGGATCTCGATGGTCGTGCGCCCCCGGCAGGATTCGAACCTGCGCTCCCGCCTCCGGAGGGCGGTGCTCTATCCCCTGAGCTACGGGGGCTCGGAGGATTGCTCCTCCGGCCGGTTGGGCCTGACCAACAGTAGCAACAACACCGCGGGGCGGCGAACGCACGGTTCCGGCGGGTCGTGGCCGGTAGTCTGCCCGGGTGATGAGCGGCAGGTGTGTGAATCGGTGGCGGGCAGTGTGGTGTGCCCTGGTGCTGGGCACGGCACTGCTGCTGGGCGGGTGCGTCCAGCCGGCCGAACCGGCGCCGGCCGTGATCCGCGAGGCGGCCCCGCCGTGGGATGCCCCCCGGGATGCGATCAGCTACATCCGGCTCGCCGGCATGCCTGAACTGCCGCTGGACGACCGGACCGACCCCTGGGTTGTCCGGCTCGCGATCAGCATCGATGGGCAGGCCGTCGAGATCCCGGCCTACGTGGGGATCGATCGTCCGCGGGCTGTGCAGGCCCCGGTGCACACCCACGACACCTCCGGCGAGGTCTGGCTCGAGGGGCAGGGCAACCGGCAGGTGAGCCTGGCCGACTTCTTCACCGTCTGGGGGGTCCGCCTGTCCGAGGACTGCCTGGGCAATGCCTGCGGCACGCTCACGGTGACCGTCGACGGGTCCGCCGCCACCGACCCACCCGCCGAACTGCTGCTGTGGGGCATCAAGGACGTCGAGGTGGCCCTCACCAGCTGAACCACCCGCTCGCGGACCGGGATGCACCCGCTGGCAGGGCGTGGAAGAATCGGGGACTGCGCCGCGATTCGGCGCGTCCCCGACCCCAGGTGATCCATGACCCACACCCACGTAGCCGGCGCCATCCACGCCGATGTGTCCTCCCCGGGCCCGCAGTGGCTGCAGCGCCCCGTTGACGCCAACTCCCTCGACCCCCAGTTGTGGAGCCGGACCGTCAGCCGTGACGAGTCCGGGCAACTGCAGGTCGGCGGGGTCGCCGCTGACGCCCTGATGGCCCAGCACGGTTCACCCCTGTACGTGGTCGACGAGTCGGACCTGCGCTCCCGGGCCAGGGCCTTCGCCGAGGCCTTCACCGGTTGGGACGTCTACTACGCGGCCAAGGCGTTCATCTGCCGGGCCGTCGGGCGGTGGGTCAGCGAGGAGGGTCTGGGCATCGACGTCTGCAGCCTCGGTGAACTCACGGTCGCCCTCCAGGCCGGGATCGACCCCGCGCGGATCGGCCACCACGGCAACAACAAGTCGGTCGAGGAACTCGAGCTGGCCGTGACCAGCCGGGTGGGACGCATCATCGTCGACTCCCTGCAGGAGATCAGCCGCCTCGAGGAACTGTGTGCCCGCCACCAGGTCACCGCACGGGTGCTGGTGCGGGTCACCGCCGGCGTCGAGGCGCACACCCACGAGTACATCGCCACCGCCCACGAGGACCAGAAGTTCGGCTTCTCGATCACCAACGGGCAGGCCATGGTGGCCATGGTGCGCTGCCACGTCAGCCCCCACCTGGAACTGCTCGGCATCCACAGCCACATCGGTTCGCAGATCTTCGCCACCGACGGTTTCGAGGTCGCGGCCCGGCGGACGATGAAGCTGCTGCACCAGTTCACCGATGCCACCGGCGCCGAACTGGCCGAGCTCGACCTCGGCGGTGGCTTCGGCATCCGCTACACCGAGGCCGACTCCCCGGCCACCCCCGACGAGCTCGCGGGCAACCTGCGCGAGATCGTCGAACACGAGGCCCGCGCCTACCAGATGCAGGTGCCGCGGATGTCGATCGAACCGGGTCGTGCCATCAGCGGCCCCTCGACACTGGCCCTCTACACGGTGGGCACCATCAAGCCCGTGGACCTCGACGGGGGACAGCAGCGCCTCTACGTGTCGGTCGACGGCGGCATGAGCGACAACATCCGCCCGGCGCTGTACGCCGCGCAGTACTCCGCCGTGCTGGCGAACCGGGTCACCGACGCCCCCACGGTGCTGAGCCGCGTGGTGGGCAAGCACTGCGAGTCCGGCGACATCCTCGTCCACGACGTCTTCCTGCCCAACGACATCGTCCCCGGCGACGTGATCGCGATCCCGGCCATGGGTGCCTACTCGCGCGCCCTGGCGAGCAACTACAACCACGCCACCAAGCCGGCTGTGGTCTCGGTCCGTGACGGGCAGGTCGCCACCCTGCTGCGCCGCGAGACACTCGAGGACCTGCTGGCCTTCGATGTGAGCTGAAGGGAACAACCATGACGACTGCGACCCCTGAACTGCCCACCCTGCGCGTCGGGATGCTGGGCTGCGGCACCGTCGGCTCCCAGGTGGCCCGGATCATCACCCAGCAGCACGACGACCTGGCCGCCCGCACCGGTGCCCACGTGGAACTGGTGGCCATCGCCGTGCGCGACGCCTCCAAGGACCGCCCAGGCATCGACCCTGCGCTGTTCACCCAGGACGCGGCCGGGCTGGTCGCCCGCGACGACCTCGACATCATCATCGAACTCATCGGTGGGGTCGAGTCCACCCGCGAGCTGGTCGCCACCGCACTGTCCCGGGGCACCAGTGTTGTCACCGCCAACAAGGCCCTGCTCGCTGCCCACGGCGCCGAACTGACCGGCATCGCCAACCAGACCGGTGCCGACCTCTACTACGAGGCCGCCGTCGCCGGTGCCATCCCGATCCTGCGGCCGCTGCGCGAGTCGCTGGTCGGTGACGAGATCACCATGGTGATGGGCATCGTCAACGGCACCACCAACTACATCCTCGACCAGATGACCACCACCGGAGCCGACTTCGACGACGCTCTGGCCCAGGCCCAGGGACTGGGGTACGCCGAGGCTGACCCGACCGCCGACATCGAGGGGCATGACGCCGCCGCCAAGGCGGCGATCCTGGCCTCGCTGGCCTTCCACACCCGGGTGAGTGGCGACCAGGTCTTCTGCGAGGGCATCAGCCACCTCACCGCCGCCGACATCGAGGCGGTCACCAGGCTCGGCTTCGTCCTGAAGCTGCTGGCCGTTGCCCAACTCACCCCCGAAGACCAGGTCAGCGTGCGGGTGCACCCGGTCATCCTGCCGAACAGCCACCCGCTCAGCTCGGTGCACGGCGCCTACAACGCGATCTTCGTCGAGTCCCGCGAGGCCGGTCGGCTCATGTTCATGGGCCCCGGTGCCGGTGGCGCACCAACCGCCTCGGCGGTGATGGGTGACCTGGTCACCGTGGCCCGCAACCGCAAGCGCGGTGTCGCCGGCCACGCCCCCAGCGGGTACACCGACCGGGTGGTCGCACCGATGGGCGGCACCGAGTGCCTGTTCTACCTGCGCTTCGACGTCGACGACAAGCCGGGCGTGCTGGCGCAGGCCGCCAGCGTCTTCTCGCGCCGCGGCGTCTCCCTGCAGACGGTCTCGCAGATCGCGAAACTCGAGGGCCCCGCGGGCCACGAACAGCCGCTGGCCACCCTGGGCATCATGACCCACGAAACCCAGGAGCAGGTCATCCAGGAATGCGTGGCCGAACTGCAGGCCGAACCATTCCTGCACGGCGAGGTCCGCCTGCTGCGCGTCGAGGGCATGGCGTGAGCACGGTAGGGGTGCGGGTCCCGGCGACCTCGGCGAACCTGGGGCCCGGCTTCGATGCCATGGGCCTGGCGCTGGACTGGTACGACGAACTGACCCTCACCCCCGAGCGGGAGCTCATCGTGGAGGTCACCGGCGAAGGGGCCGACCGGGTCCCGCTCGACAAGCGCCACCTGGTGGTGGCGACCATCCGCCGGGGGCTGCGGGCCTTCGGCGACGACCCCGACCGGGGCTTCCGGCTGCGCTGCACCAACACCGTGCCGCACTCCCGGGGCCTGGGCTCGTCGGCGGCCGCGATCGCCGCCGGCTACGGCCTGGCCTGGGGACTGGCCCGGCCCGACCAGGCCCCCGACCTGGACTGGATCTGCGACTTGGCCTCCGAGGACGAGGGGCACCCCGACAATGCGGCCGCCGCGGTCCACGGCGGGGCCGTGCTCGCCTGGGGGCGTTCGGACGCCGCCGAGGACGCCGCCCCCGGCACCGTCACCGGAGTCGCCCGGCTGCAGCTCGACCCGCGGGTGCGGGTGCGGGTGTGGATCCCGGAGTTCGAACTGCCCACCGCCCAGGCCCGGCAGGTGCTGCCCGAGACCCTGCCCCGGCCGCAGGTCATCGCGCAGGCCAGTCGCGCCGCGCTGCTCGTCCATGCGCTGGCCCAGGCCCCGGAACTGCTGCACGAGGCCACCTTCGACTGGTTGCACCAGCAGCAGCGCGGGTCCCTGATGCCGCGCAGCCTCGACCTGCTGCACCGGCTGCGTGCCGCCGGGGTGGCCGCCGTCGTGTCCGGGGCCGGCCCGACCGTGCTGGCGCTGGGCACCGTCGAGCAGCTGGCCGCCGCCCAGGAGATTGCCCACACCGGCTTCGCGGCCCACGACCTGGCCATCGGTGGTGGTCTGGAGGTCAACGCGGGGTGAGCCGGCGCCGGGTGATGGACATCGGCGCCGCGGCTGCTACGCTTGTGCAGACGCAATGACACCGAGCGATTCTCACGGTGTCAGGGTTTCCCTTTCGGGACCGGCTCGTTCGCGGTTGTGATTGCCGCTCCTCCATGTGATCGAGGAACCTCGCCTGCCATGAGCCGGGTGCGGTGGCGCATCGAACACACGTCCCGAAGTTCACCAGTCCTGGATTCAACGACCGTGGACGGGTGCACCCCATTGCGAGGAGCCATGCAGGTCGTGTGGCATCCATTCCGGAAGGAAACGAGTGAGCGAACAGTCCCAGGCTGGCGGCCTCGAGAAGAAGCTGCTGCCCGAACTGAAGTCGATGGCCACCCAGTTGGGCATCAAGGGCACCAGCGGAATGCGCAAGTCTGACCTTGTCGCCGCGATCCGCGCCTCCGGTGGGCAGCAGGACGGTGCGACCCGTCGACAGGCCCCCCAGCAGGATCAGGTCCCCCAGCAGGACCGGGACCAGCGCAGTGCCCAGCGTGGGGCGCAGGCTGAATCGTCCCCGGCGGCAGACAAGCTCGCCGTCGCCGCCCACCCGGTGCTGGTCGACCGTTCGGAGCAGTCCGACAACCAGTCCCGTGAGCGCCGCCGCCGGCGCCGGGGTGATGATCGTCCCAACGCCAACCAGTCGGGTTCCGAGGCGAGTTCGGGTGCCTCGTCCAACTCGACGGCCGACGAGGTCGGCGCCCGGCTGGCGGCACTGGCCACGGGTCAGCCCGTCGAGGGTGGGGCCCAGCAGCGTGATGGGGGCAACCGCGACGGGTCCGGTGACCAGCAGCGGCGCGACAACCAGTCGAACCAGAACCGGTCGAACCAGGCCAACCGGAACCAGCAGAACCAGAACCAGCAGAACCAGAACCAGGGCGGCAACGACTTCGACGACGACGGTGGTCGACGTGGCCGCCGCCGTCGCCAGCGTGACCGGCAGAACCGCCGCAGCCGCGGTGGGGCCGCGGAGCGGATGGAGGCCGAACCCACCGTCAGCGATGACGACGTCCTGGTCAACGTCTCCGGCATCCTCGATGTCACCGACAACTACGGCATGGTGCGCACCACGGGGTACCTGCCCGGGCCCAATGACGCCTACCTTTCACTCGCCCAGGTGCGCAAGTACGGACTGCGCAAGGGCGATGTCGTCATCGGTGCCCAGCGGATGGCCCGCGAGGGCGAGCGACGCGAGAAGTACAGCCCGTTGGTGCGGGTGGACACCATCAACGGTGTCGCGCCCGAGCAGATGGCCAACCGCCCTGAGTTCAACAAGCTCACCCCGCTCTACCCCCAGGAGCGGCTGCGACTGGAAACCACCCCGGGCAACATGGCCGGGCGCATCATCGACCTGGTCAGCCCGATCGGCAAGGGCCAGCGTGGCCTGATCGTCTCGCCGCCGAAGGCCGGCAAAACCATGATCATGCAGCAGATCGCCAATGCGATCACCGCCAACAACCCCGAGGTCCACCTGATGGTGGTTCTGGTGGACGAGCGCCCCGAAGAGGTCACCGACTTCCAGCGCACCGTCTCCGGTGAAGTGATCTCCTCGACCTTCGACCGGCCGGCGACCGACCACACCATGGTCTCGGAGCTGGCGATCGAGCGCGCCAAGCGCCTGGTCGAGCTCGGCCACGACGTCGTCGTCCTGCTCGACGGCATCACCCGACTGGGCCGCGCCTACAACCTGGCGGCACCGGCCTCGGGGCGCATCCTGTCCGGTGGTGTCGATTCAGCCGCGCTCTACCCGCCGAAGAAGTTCTTCGGCGCCGCCCGCAACATCGAGAACGGCGGCTCGTTGACCATTCTGGCCACCGCGCTGATCGAGACCGGTTCCCGCATGGACGAGGTCATCTTCGAGGAGTTCAAGGGCACCGGCAACATGGAACTGCGCCTGCAGCGCCAGCTCGCCGACAAGCGTATCTTCCCGGCCATCGACGTCGATGCCTCCGGCACGCGTCGTGAGGAACTGCTGCTGGGCCGCGAAGAGCTGGCCATCATGTGGAAGCTGCGCCGGGTGCTGTCGGGGCTGGAGGACCAGCAGGCCCTCGAAATGCTGCTCAGCCGACTGCGCAAGACCCAGACCAACAACGAGTTCCTGGTGGTCATCTCCAAAACCACACCCAACCCCGAGGACGGCCGCTGAGCCCGACGGGCTGCGATTTGGGTCGGTGGCGGCGCCGCGGGTATCATTGCTCGGCGGTGCGGTTCACGCCACGTCCGACCCGGACAGAGTCTCGCTGGTTCACCCCCGAACCAGGGCTCGGCGACCCGGACCTATACGAGGAGAAATCATGAAGCAGGGTATCCACCCCGACTACGTCGAGACCACCGTCTCGTGCACCTGCGGCAACACCTTCACCACCCGCAGCACCGCCGTCGGCGGCTCGCTGTCGGCTGACGTGTGCGCCGAGTGCCACCCGTTCTACACCGGCAAGCAGAAGATCCTGGACACCGGCGGCCGCGTGGCCCGCTTCGAGCGCCGGTACGCCAAGAAGAAGTAGGTCCAGCCACCAGGGACGCCCGGAGCCAGCTCCGGGCGTCCCTGCTGTTTTCCCCCGAACACCCGCGACCTACCCAGGAGCTGTGATGGACCTCGAGCGATTTCCCACCGCCGCGGCGACGCTGCAGGAGTACGAGGACCTCGAAGGCCAGCTCGCCGATCCCGACCTGCACACCGACGTCGCCCGCAGCCGCAAGGTGGGTCGCCGCTTCGCCGAACTGGGCCGGGTGGTCAAGGCCATCCGCGAGTACGAGGCGCTGGCCGACGACCTGGCCGCCGCCGGTGAACTCGCCGACGAGGACCCCGGTTTCGCGGCCGAGGCGAAGGAACTGGGCGACCAGCTCACCACCGCCGGTGAGCGGCTGGCCGAACTGCTGGCCCCCCGCGACCCCCACGACTCCAGCGACGCGCTGGTCGAGATCAAGTCCGGTGAGGGTGGCGAGGAGTCGGCCCTGTTCGCCCGGGACCTGTTCGAGATGTACCAGCGCCACGTCGAGGGCCGCGGCTGGAAGGTCGAGGTGCTCGACGACCAGACCACCGACCTGGGCGGGTTCAAGTCGATCACCTTCGCGGTCAAGGCGCCGGCCGCCGGTGACGTGATGCCCTACGGCCTGCTGAAGTTCGAGGGCGGGGTCCACCGCGTGCAGCGCGTGCCGGTGACCGAATCTCAGGGACGCATCCACACCAGCGCCGCCGGGGTGCTGGTGATGCCCGAGGTCGAGGACGAGGACGTCGCCATCAACGACGACGACCTGCGCATCGACGTCTACCGCAGCTCCGGGCCCGGCGGGCAGGGCGTCAACACCACCGACTCGGCCGTCCGGATCACCCACCTGCCCAGCGGCATCGTGGTCAGCTGCCAGAATGAACGTTCCCAACTGCAGAACAAGGAGTCGGCGATGCGCATGCTGCGCGCTCGGCTGACGGCCGCCGCCGAGGAGCAGGCAGCGGCCGCCGCCTCGGATGCCCGCAAGTCGCAGGTGCGCACCGTGGACCGCTCGGAGCGGATCAGGACCTACAACTTCCCTGAGAACCGCATCGCCGACCACCGCATCGGCTTCAAGGCACACAACCTCGACCAGGTCCTCTCCGGTGAACTGGGACCCCTGCTGGACGCCCTGCAGGCCGCCGACCTGGCTGAGCGGCTGGGTCGCGCCGAATGAACCGCCCGCCCGTCCACGTGGCCATCGCCCTGAACTGGGCCCGCGCCCAACTGGAGGCGGCCGGGGTTGCCTCACCCTCGGCCGAGGCCCGGACGCTGCTCGCCCACGCTGCCGGGGTGGGACTGGGTGAGCTGGTGCTGATGACCCGGCTCGCGCCCGAGGCGGGGGAGCGGTTCGCCGACCTGGTCGACCGCCGCGCCGCCGGCACCCCGGTGCAGCACCTGACCGGCGTGGCCCACTTCCGCACCGTGGGGGTGGCCGTCGGACCGGGGGTGTTCATCCCGCGCCCGGAGACCGAGGTGATGGTGGGCTGGGCGCTGGAGGCGATCGCCGGCCTGGCATCACCGGTGGTGGTGGAACTGTGCACGGGCTCGGGTGCGATCGCCCGGGCGCTGGCCGCCGAGGCCCCGCAGGCGAGCATCCACGCCGTGGAACTGGACCCCCCGGCGGCCCGCTATGCCGAGCGCAACCTGTTCGGGACCGGCGTCGACCTACGGGTCGGCGACATGGCCGACGCATTCGGCGACCTCGACGGCACCGTCGACCTGGTCATCAGCAACCCGCCCTACATCCCCCTGGAGGCATGGGAATCGGTGCAGGCCGAGGTGCGCGACTTCGACCCCGGGGCGGCGCTGTTCTCAGGCCCCGACGGCCTGGACGCCATGCGGGTCGTGGCCCGGGTCGCCGCCCGCCTGTTGGTCCCCGGGGGTGTGGTGGCCGCCGAGCATGCCGAGGTGCAGCACGACAGTGCCCAGCAGGTCTTCCTCGACCACGGTGGCTTCACCGGGGTGCGCGACCACCAGGACCTGACCCGACGTTGGCGGTTCGTCACGGCCACGCGGATCTGAGCCGGCAGCCTGTTCATGGCAGGATTGGGCGCGTGACTGACCAGCACCCGGAACCCACTGACCCCGTCCGCATCACCCTCGAGGGGGATGCCGGCGCCGATGACTCGGGGGTTGGCGAGCTCGAGGAGATCGAGGCGCTGGACCAGGTCGGCGAGGTCGACCAGATCGAGGCGCTGGACACGACCGAGGAAGCCGAGGCCGAGGAACCCGAGGCCGAGCCCGCACCGCCCCGGCCGCCGGCCCAGTACTTCGACGTCACCACCCAGTATGACGAGGCCCTGGCCGCCGCCGTGGCCGCGATCCGCGCCGGTGAGAGCATCGTGCTGCCTACCGACACGGTCTACGGCATCGGCGCGAACGCCCTGAGCGCCACCGCCGTGCAGGGCCTGCTGGATGCCAAGCAGCGCGGTCGTGACATGCCCCCGCCGGTGCTGATTGCCGATGCCGCCTCGCTCGGCTCCCTGGTGCAGTTCGTGGACGAGGATGCCCGCGCGCTGGCCGACCGCTTCTGGCCCGGCGCCCTCACCCTGGTGCTGCGGATGCAGGAGGGGCTGCGCATCGACCTCGGCGAGACCCGCGGCACCATTGCCGTGCGGGTGCCCGACCACGAGTTCACCCGGGCACTGCTGCGCCGCACCGGCCCGCTGGCGGTCAGCTCGGCCAATGTCTCCGGCCAGCCGGCCTCGACCGACATCGCCGGCGCCCGCGAGCAGCTGGGCGATGCGGTCGCGGTCTACCTGGACGCCGGGCCCACCCCGGGCAGCATGCCCTCGACCATCGTCGACTTCACCGTGTCCACCCTGGGCAGCCTGCTGCGGCCCGGGGCAATCTCGCTGGACGAACTCCACGAGGTGGCCAAGTTCGTCCAGGACGAGCGCGAACCCGAACCGGAACCCGAACCCACCTCCGAGGCCGACGACGAGCCGGCCGAGGAGACGCGGGAAACCCCGCCGGATGCGTGAGTACCTCCTGGTACTGCTGATCGCCGCCATGGCGACCTACCTGACCAGTGGGTTGTGGCGGCGGATAGCCCTGCGCGCCGGGGCGGTGGCCAAGGTGCGCGACCGTGACGTGCACGCTGTGCCGATCCCGTACTTCGGGGGAGTGGCGATGCTGTTCGGCATCGCCGTCGCTTTCCTGGCTGCGGCCCAGTTGCCCTTCCTGGGCAGGCTCGAGATCGTGCGCCACGACTCGCTGGTGATCCTGGCGGCCGGGGCGGTGATCTGCCTGGTGGGAGTGGTCGACGACCTGCTCGACCTGCCCGCCATCGTGAAGTTCGCCGGCCAGGTGCTGGCGGCCGGGATCGTGGTGGTCAACGGGGTGCGGATGTACTGGATCCCGCTGCCGAACTCGATCATCGCCCTGGACACGGCCACCTCCATCATGATCACGGTCTTCTTCATCGTGCTGTGCGCCAATGCCGTCAACTTCGTCGACGGCCTCGACGGGCTCGCGGCCGGGGTGGTCGCGATCGGGGCGGGGGCCTTCTTCCTGTACACCTACCTGCTGGCCTACGAGCAGGACTTCGTCCGGGCCACCACCGCCTCACTGGTCACCGTCGCGGTGACCGGGGCCTGCCTGGGTTTCCTGCCCCACAACTTCTTCCCGGCACGGATGTTCATGGGTGATTCCGGGGCACTGCTGCTGGGGTTGATGCTGGCGTCCTCGACGATCTCGCTGACCGGGCAGATCGACTCGTCCCAACTGCGCAGCACTGAGGGGGGACTGGTGCCAGCCTACCTGCCGATCATCCTCCCGGTGGCGATCCTGGCCCTGCCGCTGCTCGACCTGCTGCTGGCCTACGTGCGTCGCACGATGGCCGGGCGCTGGTGGTTCAAGCCCGACAAGCAGCACCTGCACCACCGGCTGCTGCAACTGGGCCACAGCCAGCCCTGGGCGGTGGGGGTGATGTACCTGTGGACCGCGCTGATCAGTTTCGGGGTGATCCTGGTCGGCCTGTACTGGAACCGTTGGACCGCGATCGGCATGTCGGTGGCGCTGGTCGCGGTCATCGCGGTGACCTTCGGGCCCGCCCGGGCCCGGGCGCGCAAGCGGCGCACCCCGGAGGAGGTCGAGGCCCGAAATGGCTGAGTTCGCACCACACCGGTGGATTGTGTTAGATTTCACAATCGTTCCCCGCCCCCGCCCTGAGGACCTGGACACCCATGAGTCTCGCAGCGACACCGACGATGGCTGAACCCGCCACCGGCAAGTCGTCGAGCCCTGCGGTGGCGATGATGACCCGGATGCTGAAGAGCTCGCTGGCCTACGCCCACGCGATGTGGCTGGTGGCCGTGGGGATCTGCTTCTGGATCGACGGGCAGGCCGGGATGGCCAATGCCGCCGTCGGGGGAGGTGCGGTCGTCTTCTTCTACGCCGCCGGTCAGGGCATCCAGATGCTCGCCGGTGAACTCGACCCGCATTCGGGCATGGGCCTGACCGTGGCCTCGTTCGTCACCAGGGCAGCCCTGCTGGGCCTGCTGTGGGTCGGGCTGAGCGCCTCCGAGGCAGCCCAGGCGGCCTTCCGCCCGGTGTCGTTCTTCCTGTCACTGCTGCTCGTGCTGGCCGGCTGGTTGCTGGGGATGTTCCTGGCCTGGTCGCGGATGCGCGTGCCGGTCTACGACGCCGACTGGGACCCCCGCCCCCTGGTCCGTTCGGCAGGCATGCGCCGGGCTCGCAAGCACGCCCGGCGCCCAGAGTCTGACCAGCGTGGTGACGCGCGATGATCAACCCTTTGATGACTGCTAGAGTCAGCCCCGACATGGACGAGCAGACTCCGACGGTGCAGCCTGCGCCAGCACCCCACCACCCGGCCCCCACCGGGGACGGGATGGTCGCGCTCAGCTACTTCCTGTCGGGAATCCTGTTCTACGGCGGGCTCGGCTGGGCCGGTGCCCACTACCTGGGCCAGGCCTGGATGCTGCCCGTCGGGCTCGTCCTCGGATTCGTCACCAGTATGTACCTCGTGATCAAGCGTTACTCGTCCGAGCCTGAGACGGCTGGTTCGGGGCGTCGGAACCAGACCTCGGAGAAGGAGCAGTGATGTTGCTGTCCCCATTCATCCCTCTTGAGGGGGAGCACGCCTGGCCCCCCGGGCCCCACAGTTTCCAGTTCCCGGGCCTGTTCGGCACGACCTGGATCAACAAGCCCCTCATCCAGGCGGTCATCGCGGCCGTCATCATCATCCTGTTCTGGGTGATCGTCAGCCGCCGGCTCAAGGTGGTCCCCACCAAGCTGCAGTTCGGCGCGGAGTTCATCTACGACTTCGTCCGCAACGGCATCGCCCGCGACATGCTGGGCCACGACTTCCGCAAGTTCCTGCCGTTCCTGCTGATGATCTTCTCGTGGACTTTGGTGAACAACTGGTTCGGCGAGCTGTTCGTCTTCATGCTGCCGACCTTCTCGCTGATCGGGTACGCCTACGCGCTGGCTGCGCTGGCGTGGTTGGTCTACGTCGGGGCCGGTTTCCAGCGCCACGGGCTGCGCTACCTGAAGCTGCAGCTGATCCCCGAGGGTGTGCCGCCCTACCTGTACATCATGATCATCCCGCTGGAGTTCCTGTCGAACTTCATCGTGCGCCCGATCACGCTGTCCTTGCGTCTTTTCGCCAACATGTTCGCCGGCCACCTGGTGGTCATGGTGTTCGTGTTCGGCGGCGAGATCCTGCTGCTCACCGCGGGCAACCTGTTCTACAACGTCTCAGGTGTCATCTCGATCCTGTTCAGCTTCGCGATCCTGTTCCTCGAGCTGTTCATCGGTGCCCTGCAGGCCTACATCTTCACCGTCCTGACGGCGCAGTACATCTCGTCGTCGATCGCGGAAGCCCACTGAGGCCCCGCACCCAACCCCCACAAGTTCCCCCACCAGACATCCGGCAAAGGCCGGAGGGAAACCACAGAGAAGGAAGACAAACATGACCCCCATGGAAATCGGCGGCTCCATCAACATGATCGGTTACGCCCTCGCCACCCTGGGCCCGGCCCTGGGTGTGTCCTGGATCTTTGCGTCGGTCATCAACGGAACCGCTCGTCAGCCTGAGGCTCGCTCCGCCATGATGAGCACCGCCTTCATCGGCATGGCCGTGGTCGAGGCCCTCGCGATCATCGCGATCGCCCTCGCCCTCGTCATCCAGTGAGCCCAGCCGTGGTTGCCCAGAACTGGGTGCCCCTGGCCCTCGGGCCGCTGCTGCCCAGCCACATCTCCGAGTTCATCGTCGGCATCATCCTGGCCGTCCTGATCTGGATCGTCATCCAGAAGGCGGTCGCCCCGCGATTCGAGGCCATGTACGCCGAGCGTGCGGACGCGATCCAGGGTGGCATGCAGCGTGCGGAGCAGGCGCAGGTCGAGGCCGAGCAGGCCCTGGCCGAGTACAAGCAGCAGCTGTCCGAAGCTCGCGAGGAGGCAGCCCGCATCCGCGAGGATGCCAAGAACCAGGGCGCACAGATCGTCTCCGACATGCGCGCGCAGGCCACGAAGGATGCCGAGCGCATCGTGACCCAGGCCCAGGCGCAGATGGAGGCCGAGAAGGCGTCGGTGCTGAAGGAACTGCGCACCGAGGTTGGTGGCCTGGCCACCACCCTGGCCGGCAAGATCGTCGGTGAGTCCCTCGAGGACGACCAGCGCACCCGCAACACCGTCGACCGCTTCATCGCCGAGATCGAGGCCGAGGCCGCCAGGGCCGAGTCCTCCAACGTGGGGAGTTGACCATGAGCGCCAGTGCACAGGCTCGCACCGCCGAGCTTGACCGTTACGTCGAGCAGGTCCCGGCCAGCCACACGCTGTCGGGCGAGCTGTTCAGCGTGGTCGACTCCCTCGACGCGTCATCGGGACTGCAGCGGGCACTCAGTGATCCCGCCGCCCCCGCTGAGGCCAAGCAGGCGCTCGTGCACCGACTGTTCGGGTCACGCATCAGCGCCGAGGCAGTGGGAGTGGTGGCCAAGGCGGCAGGACTGCACTGGGGCTCTGCGAACGAGTTGACTTCCGCGCTGGAGCGCCAGGGCGTCCGGGCCGAGCTGCGACTCGCCCAGGCCGCCGGTGGGCTCGAGGCGGTCAACGAGGAGCTGTTCCACTTCGGCCGGACCGTGGCTGGTGACCCCAAGCTGCGTGACGCCATCGAGAACCGCAATGCCCCTCTGGAACTGCGGGAACGGCTGGTTGACCAGCTGCTCGGCGGCAAGGTGGGGGAGGGCACGGTCAGGTTGGCCAAGCGCGCCCTCAAGGCCCGTGAGCGCAACGTGGGTCTCACCCTGGGTTCCTACGGGGACCTGGGGGCTGAGTTGGCCAACCGCACCATCGCCAAGGTCACGGCCGCACGGCCGCTGGACGACGACCAGACTGCGCGGTTGCGCCAAGCCCTGCTGAAGCTCGCCGGTCGTCCGGTGGAGTTGCAGGTCGAGGTCGACCCCCAGGTGCTCGGCGGCCTGCGTGTGCAGATCGGTGACCAGGTCATTGAGGGAACCGTTGCCGGTCGCCTCGATGCGGCGCGACGACAGATCGCCTGACAAAGACAATTCGGTGCCCGCCGACAGTCGGGTGCAGTGAGGAAAGAGTAGGGACGCTATGGCGGAACTGACGATTCGTCCGGAGGAGATCCGTGACGCACTGGACAACTTCGTCCAGAACTACACCCCGGAGACGGCCACCCGCGACGAAGTCGGCACCGTGGTCACCTCCGGTGACGGCATCGCCCGCGTTGCCGGCCTGCCTTCGGCCCTGGCCAACGAACTGCTGGAGTTCGCCAACGGCACCCTGGGCATCGCGCTGAACCTCGACGTGCGTGAGATCGGCGTCGTCGTGCTCGGTGACTCCGAGGGCATCGAGGAGGGCTCGCTGGTGCGGCGCACCGGTGAGGTGCTCTCGGTGCCGGTCGGTGACGGCTACCTCGGCCGCGTCGTCGACGCCATGGGCAATCCCATCGACGGCCTGGGCGACATCGCCACCGAGAGCCGCCGCGCCCTCGAGATCCAGGCTGCCGGCGTGATGGACCGCCAGGAGGTCCGCGAGCCGCTGCAGACCGGCATCAAGGCCATCGACGCCATGACCCCGATCGGTCGTGGCCAGCGCCAGTTGATCATCGGCGACCGCAAGACCGGCAAGACCGCGATCGCGATCGACACGATCATCAACCAGAAGGCCAACTGGGAGTCCGGCGACCCCACCAAGCAGGTGCGCTGCATCTACGTGGCCGTCGGCCAGAAGGGCTCGACCGTCGCCTCGGTGCGCGGCCAGCTCGAGGCGGCCGGTGCGTTGGAGTACACCACCATCGTGCACGCCCCGGCCTCCGACCCCGCCGGCTTCAAGTACATCGCCCCCTACGCGGGTTCGGCGATCGGCCAGCACTGGATGTACCAGGGCAAGCACGTCCTGGTCATCTTCGACGACCTGACCAAGCAGGCCGAGGCCTACCGCGCCATGTCGCTGCTGCTGCGTCGTCCCCCAGGCCGTGAGGCCTACCCCGGCGACGTCTTCTACCTCCACTCCCGCCTGCTGGAGCGCTGCGCCAAGCTCTCCGACGAGCTCGGCGGCGGCTCGATGACCGGCCTGCCGATCATCGAGACGAAGGCGAACGACGTCTCGGCCTACATCCCGACCAACGTGATCTCGATCACCGACGGCCAGATCTTCCTGCAGTCCGACCTGTTCAACGCCAACCAGCGTCCCGCCATCGACGTCGGCATCTCGGTGTCGCGAGTCGGCGGCGCCGCGCAGATCAAGGCGATGAAGTCGGTCTCGGGCACCCTGAAGATCTCGCTGGCCCAGTACCGCGACATGCAGGCCTTCGCGATGTTCGCCTCCGACCTGGATGCGACCACCCGCCGCCAGCTCGAACGCGGTGCGCGCCTGACCGAACTGCTGAAGCAGCCCCAGTACTCGCCCTACGCGGTCGAGGACCAGGTCATCAGCATCTGGGCCGGTACCACCGGCGAGTTCGACGAGGTGCCGGTCGAGGACGTGAGCCGCTTCGAGCAGGCGGTACTGGACTACCTGCGCCACAACACCGGTGTGCTGACCGAGATCGCCGAGACCAAGAAGTTCTCCGACGAGGCCATCGAGCAGGTCAAGCAGGCCCTGGTCGCGGTCAAGCAGGGCTTCCGCACCTCGGAGGGCAAGCTGCTGGTCGGCTCGGAAACCCACGAAGCCATCGATGAGGACGAGATCGACCAAGAGGTCATCGTTCGGCAGAAGCGAGGCTGACCCATGGCGTCCAGTCTGCGTGAGATCCGGCAGCGGAGGCGGTCGGTCCAGGCGACGAAGAAGATCACTCGCGCCATGGAGTTGATCGCGTCGTCGCGGATCATCAAGGCCCAGAGCGCTGCCAACGCGGCGGTTCCCTACTCCAGGGAACTCCTGCGGGCGCTGTCTGCGGTGGCGACCTACTCCGATACCGAGCACCCGCTGACGACCGCCGTTGACAACCCGCAGCGGGCCGCGGTCCTGGTGATCACCAGCGACCGCGGCCTGGCCGGGGCCTACTCCTCGTCGGTCATCAAGACCGCCGAGCAACTGATCACCCGCCTGCGCGAACAGGGCCAGGAGGTCGACCTCTACCTGGCCGGCCGCAAGGGCATCCAGTACTTCACGTTCCGCCAGCGCAAGGTCTCCCAGACCTGGTTCGGGTTCTCGGAGTCGCCGACCTATGCCGACGCCAAGGAGATCGCCGACGTCCTGCTGGAGCGTTTCCTGGCCCCCACCGAGGAAGGGGGCGTGGACGAACTGCACGTCGTCGGCACCCGCTTCCGCTCGATGATCGAGCAGCAGCCGGTGGTCCGCCGCCTGCTGCCGCTGGAGGTCGTCGAAGGTGTCGAGCCGCTGGGCCCGGGCGAGATCGTCCCGCACTACACCATGGAGCCTGACCCGCAGACGGTGCTGGACCAGTTGCTGCCGCTGTACGTGGCCAACCGGGTGCACTTCGCCCTGCTGCAGGCCGCGGCCTCCGAGGTGGCCAGCCGCCAGCGCGCCATGAAGGCGGCCACCGACAACGCCCAGCAACTGATCGAGGGCCTGACCCGTGATGAGAACCAGGCACGCCAGGCGATGATCACCCAGGAAATCACCGAGATCGTCGGTGGCGCCGACGCCCTGACCCAATCTGCCTGAGCGCAGCGACAAGAGAGAGTTGAAGAAATGACTGCCACTGAGTTCAGTGCCGATCAGAACGCCGCGCCGGCTGAGCTGGGCGTGGGCCGCGTCGCCCGCGTCATCGGTCCGGTCGTCGACGTCGAGTTCCCGGCTGACCGCATGCCCGACCTGCTCAACGCCCTGAAGGTCGAGACCGAGATCATGGGTGAGAAGCGCGAGATCACCCTGGAGACCGCCCTGCACGTGGGCGAGAACCTGGTCCGCGCCATCTCGCTGAAGCCGACCGACGGCATGCGCCGCGGCGCCGAGGTGCGCGACACCGGCGCCCCGATCAGCGTCCCCGTCGGCGACGTCACCAAGGGCCGCGTGTGGAACGTGACCGGTGACTGCCTCAACCAGGACGCCTCCGAGTTCGAGATCACCGAGCGCTGGCCGATCCACCGCAAGCCCCCGGCCTTCGCCGACCTGGAGCCCAAGACCGAGATGCTGGAGACCGGCATCAAGGTGCTCGACCTGCTCACCCCCTACGTCAAGGGCGGCAAGATCGGCCTGTTCGGTGGCGCCGGTGTGGGCAAGACGGTGCTCATCCAGGAGATGATCTTCCGCATCGCCAACAACTTCGGTGGCACCTCGGTGTTCGCCGGTGTGGGCGAGCGCACCCGTGAGGGCAACGACCTGATCTTCGAGATGGACGAGGCCGGGGTGTTCAAGGACACCGCGCTGGTCTTCGGCCAGATGGACGAGCCGCCGGGCACCCGCCTGCGCGTCGCCCTGTCGGCCCTTACCATGGCCGAGTACTTCCGCGACGTCCAGAACCAGGACGTGCTGCTGTTCATCGACAACATCTTCCGGTTCACCCAGGCCGGCTCGGAGGTCTCGACCCTGCTGGGCCGGATGCCCTCGGCCGTGGGTTACCAGCCCAACCTGGCCGACGAGATGGGCCAGCTGCAGGAGCGGATCACCTCGACCCGCGGGCACTCGATCACCTCGATGCAGGCGATCTACGTGCCGGCCGACGACTACACCGACCCGGCCCCGGCGACCACCTTCGCCCACCTGGACGCCACCACCGAGCTCTCGCGTTCGATTGCCTCGCGTGGCCTCTACCCGGCCGTGGACCCGCTGACCTCGACCAGCCGCATCCTCGACCCGCAGTTCGTGGGCCAGGACCACTACGACACCGCGGTGCGGGTCAAGCAGATCCTGCAGCGCAACCAGGAACTGCAGGACATCATCGCCATCCTCGGTGTGGACGAGCTGAGCGAGGAGGACAAGATCATTGTCAACCGCGCCCGCCGCATCCAGCAGTTCCTCTCGCAGAACACCTACACCGCCGAGAAGTTCACCGGTGTCGAGGGCTCCTTCGTGAGCCTGCCCGACGCCATCGAGGGCTTCCGGATGATCTGCGACGGCGAGGTCGACCACATCGCCGAGCAGGCCTTCTTCAACGTGGGTGGTATGGACATGGTGTACGAGAACTGGGACAAGCTCCAGAAGGAGCGCTGATCATGGCCGAACCCCTGCAGGTCGAGGTCGTCTCGGCCGACCGCCTGGTCTGGGAGGGGCACTCGATCAATGTGATCGTGCGCACCACCGAGGGCGACATCGGCATCCTGCCGCGCCACGAGGACTTCCTGGCCGGCCTGGTGCCCCATGCCGCCGAGATCGTCACCGACGATGGCCGCCGCGAGATCGTGGCCATCAACGGTGGCTTCATCGCGGTCAACGGCAACCGGGTCTCCATCCTCACCGAGGAGGCCACCATGGCCCGCGAGATCTCCGGCGACCAGGCCCGGCGTGAGCTCGACAAGCTGCAGCCGATCATCGACTCCGGTGATGCCACAGTGGACGACACCCGGCGCTACCACCTGATCCAGTCGCAGCTGAAGGCACTCGCGAAGACCGAGAAGGGCTGACCGGTCCCGACATCGACGCCGCCCCCGTCCACCGACGGGGGCGGCGTCGTTGCGTCTGCCCACGGACCGGATGATGGCGTGACCGCCGCCCGGCTATCGGGTAGCTTTCATCCATGGATTGGCTGGTGGCCCTCGAAGTGGTGCTGGGGATCATCATCGGCCTGTGTCTGTTGTTCCTGGTCTGGCTGTTCGTGCGTCGCCGTTGGCTTTCGGGCCGGGGCGGCGTTTTTGATTGCGCCCTGCGGGTCGAGGGCAAGCGCCACCACTGGCACCTGGGCATGGCCCGCTATGCCGGCGAGCAGTTGCACTGGTACCGCGTCTTCTCCTGGGACATCCGGCCGCGCCTGGTGCTGGACCGCCAGCAGACCAGCTGGGCCGGCCAGCGCCCACCGACCGACGAAGAGACGATGGTCCTGTTCACCAACCACCAGGTCGTCGCACTGGCCGGGGTGGACCGCCGCGGCCACCCCCGCACCTACGAACTGGCGATGACCCCAGCCTCGGTGACCGGGCTGATGAGTTGGTTGGAGGCTTCGCCCCCCGGCCTCGGGATGACCGACCTACAGCTCTGAGCGCTGGCCGCCGGGCACCCACAAGGTCTCTGCCTCCGGCTTGGTGCCGGCTTCCGTGGAGGCCGACCTGGTCAGGATGAACAGCAGGTCCGAGAGACGGTTCAGGTACATGATGGCCGTGGAGCTGATGCCACCGGGGTCCTCCTTGGTGCCGGCCTCGTCGAGCCCGTGCTCCTCGGCGGCCTCCCAGGCGATCCGTTCGGCCCGGCGCACGGCCGTGCGGGCCACGTGCAGCTGGGCGGCGCCCACCGTCGTGGCCGTCGGCAGGATGAAAGAGCGCAGGTTCGGCAGCGGGTCGCCGAACTCGTCGCACCAGCGCTCCAGCCGGTCGATCGAGGACTGCAGGATCCGCAGCGGCTCCCACTCGGGGTCACTGACCAGCGGGGTGGACAGGTCGGCACCCACGTCGAACAGCTCGTTCTGGACCACGCGCAGCACCTCGGCCACCGGTTCGGGCAGCTCACCACTGGCCAGTGCCACCCCGATCACCGAGTTCGCCTCGTCGACCGCACCGTAGGCCTGCACCCTCAGGTCGGTCTTGCGGGCCACGGAGTTGTCACTGAGGCGGGTGTTGCCCCGGTCGCCGGTACGGGTGTAGATGCGGGTGAGGTTGACCATGACCCGAGCTTACGCGGGTTCATGCCAGACTTGTCCCCATGCCGGCACTCACCCGAATCGTCGTTGCCCTCCTGGTCCTCGCGGCCCCCGTCCTGACGGCCTGCAGCCGCGTGGGGGCCCAGGTGAGCGAACCAACGGGGCCGGTGACCGAGTGCAGCTACCCGGCCGCCGGTGGAGCTGCTCGTCCGGTGGACGTGCCGCCGAGCAGGGCCTCGACCGAGGGCACCCTGGTGGCCACCATGGAGATGGCAGCCGGCAACGTCACGCTCACCTTTCCCCGCGAGAACGCCCCCTGCGCGGTGAACAGCTTCGAGTCGTTGGTCCTGCAGGGCTTCTATGACGAGACCACCTGCCACCGGCTGGTCGACCAGGGCATCTTCATCCTGCAGTGCGGTGACCCGACCGGCACCGGGCGCGGTGGCCCCGGCTACAACTACGCCGACGAACTGAGTGGGCAGGAAACCTACCCCCGTGGCACCGTGGCGATGGCCAATGCCGGGGCCGACACCAACGGCTCGCAGTTCTTCATCTGCTGGGAGGACACCCCGCTGCCGCCGTCCTACGTGGTCCTGGGCAGCATCGACGAGGAATCGCTGGTCACCATCGGCAAGATCGCCTCCCAGGGCGTGGATGCCGGCGACCAGACCACCCCCATCGCCGACGCCTCGATCGTACGGATCGTGCTCGGCTGAGGGTCGTCAGGCGGACAGGAACGCCTCCACCAGGCCGGTGAAGACCTCCGGCTGCTGGGAATGGACCCAGTGGCCGGCGTTCTTGATGGTGACCAGGCGGGTGGCGGGGAAGTAGGCCCGCATCGCCGGTTCGTACTCGGGGCGCACGTAGTCGGACAGTTGGCCCGCGACCCACAACACCCTGCCCGGGTAGCTCACCGGGCCCGGGTCGGGCCAGCTGCCGACCTGGGCGAGCTGGGCCTCGACCAGGTCAAGGTTGACCGCCCAGCGCCAGCCGTCCTCACCGTGGCGCAGGTTGGTGAGCAGGAAGCGGCGCACCGTCGGGTGCGGGATGGGGCCGGAGGCCAACCGGTCGGCCTCGGCGCGTGATTCCAGCGCAGCCAGGTCCAGCGTGCGCAACCCGGCGATCAGCTCGGCGAACTGCCCGTTCTCGCTGTGCCCGGCCACCGGGGAGACGTCGGCCACCACCAGCCGCTCGACCAGCTCGGGGTGGCGAAGGGCGACCTGCATGGCGGTGCGCCCACCCATCGAGTGGCCGACCAGCGCCACCGGCTCGCCACGGGCCCAGTCGCGGATGAACCCGGCCACCTCGTCGGCCATGTCCTGGTAGTCGATGCGTTCGGTCCACGGTGAGTTGCCGTGGTTGGGCAGGTCGACCAGGGCGCAGCGCAGGTCGGGGTGCCGGGTGACCAGCGCCTTGGCGACGGCGCCGAAGTTCTTGCCCTGGCCGAACAGGCCGTGCAGGAAGACCACGCGGCGCGACCCGCTGCCGACCTCGGTGTGGTGCAGCGTCATTCAGGGCTTCCTGTTCCAGCAGGCGGTGTGCCAGTGCCTGCGTGCGTCCACGGCCCGGTCGTACTCGAAGCTGGGGGTGTCCGGCCAGGCGACGATGTGGGCCACCCCGACCAGGACGGGGTGGAGGCACTCGGGGCAGGTGTAGGTCTTGGTGGCGGCGGCCGCCGGGATGGTGCGTACGATCCAGCGCTGGCCGGCCTTGTGTGCCGAGGTCGCGTGCCCGCCGTTGAGGGGGCGCGGGGCCTGGTAGTCGCGGCCGGTGCGCAGGTGCTTGTTGGATCGTCGCGCCATGGGTGCCAGCCTACCGGTGGGCTACTGTGGACCGCGTGCGTGTCGTGATTGCCCAGTGCCAGGTTGACTATGCCGGACGCCTCAGTGCCCACCTGCCGATGGCCACCCGGCTGATCCTGGTCAAGGCCGACGGCTCGGTCTCCGTCCACGCCGACGACCGCGCCTACAAGCCGCTGAACTGGATGAGCCCGCCGTGCACCCTGGTCGTCCGCGACCCCGAGCCGGACGAGAAGGCCACCACCGCCGATGTCGACCCCTGGGTCTCCCAGGTGTGGGTGGTGACCGCTGCGTCGGGGGACACCCTGCAGATCAGCCTGGGCGAGATCTTCCACGATTCGAGCCACGACCTGGGCATCGACCCCGGCCTGCAGAAGGACGGCGTCGAGGCACACCTGCAGGCCCTGCTCGCCGAGAACCCGAGCAGCGTCGGCGAGGGTTACGCGTTGGTGCAGCGCGAGTACCAGACCCCGATCGGGCCGGTCGACCTGCTGCTGCGCAATCCCGAGGACGCGCCGGTCGAGGTGGACATGGCGGGTGAGCCGGGCGGTCGATATGTCGCGGTGGAAGTCAAGCGCAAGGCCGGCATCGATGCCGTCGAACAGCTGACCAGGTACCTGGAACTGATGAACCGTGACCCCCTGATGGCCCCGGTGGCCGGGATGCTGGCCGCCCAGTCGATCACCAAGCAGGCCCGCACCCTGGCCGAGGACCGCGGCATCCGCTGCGTGCTGCTGGACTACGACGCCATGCGAGGCATGGACGACTCGTCCAACCGCTTGTTCTGACCCTCAGGCGTCCTGGTCGTCGATCGGGTGCGCGGGGGTGTCCGGGCTCGCGGGGGACTCAGGGCTCGCAGGGGACTCGGGGCTCGCAGGGGACTCGGGCTCCTGGCCCGGCTCGAGCACGACCGTGGCCTCCGGCAGGTCGCCACCGACGACCTGGGTGACCTCCTGGTCCTCCTCGACGGCGCGCTCCTGGTCGCTCAGCGAACGGTCGTCGATGGGGCTCATCACCCGGGTCTCGACCTGGGTGGGGTCCTCCTGGGGGGTGCCCTTGATCGGTTCGCGGTCGCTGAACGGGTCGGCGTCCGGGTAGTCGATGGCCGATTCGCCGGCCAGTTCCCGCAGGTTGCTCATCTGGGCGATGATCGCCTGCTTGCGCTGCAGCAGGGCCGCGACCTCACGTTCGAGTTGCTCCTTGCGCCAGGCGTACTGCTCCTCGAGCCGGTCCTTCATCATCGCCACGTGCCGGTGGGCGGCCCCCATCTGGGACTCCGCATCGCGGGAGGCGGTCACCTTGATCTGTTCGGCATCGACCAGCGCCGCCGAGCGGATGTCGCGGGCGCGGTCGGCCTCGGCGGACACCGTGTCACGGGCCTCGGCCTGCTGGCGGGTGGACTCGGCGAGCAACTGGGCGGCGCGGTCCTTCGCCTCGGCATGTTCTTCCTGGGCCTTGGTGAGCACCTGCTCGGCCTGCTGCTGCGCGGCCGCCAGCGCCTCGGCACCTTCACGTTCGCCGCGGTGGCGCACCTTGGTGGCCTCCAGGGTGGCCTGCTCGATGATGCGCCCGGCATTGCGTTCGGCCTCGGCGACGATGGCCGCGCCCTGGCGCTGGGCGGCCTCGAGCGCGGCGGCCGACTCGGCCTTCGACTGCTGCAGCATGGCCTTGGAGTCGGCATCGAGGTCGGCGCGCAGCTTGCGCAGGTTCGCCAACCCGGCCACGCGGATGTCGTCGGCCTCGGCCTGGGCGTTGGCGCGCAGGTCGGCCGCGACCCGACGGCCCTCCTCCTTGATGCGTTCGGCCTCCACCCCGGCCTTGGCGACCAGGTCACCGGCCTGGGCCTCCGCCGAGCGCAGGATCCCGGTGGCGTGGGAGCCGAGCCGGGTGAAGTCGGTCTCGGCGCCGGCGACGTCCTGGGCGTTGACCAGTTCGCGGCGCAGGTGGCGGGCCAGCTGCTTGAGGGTGCTGACTTCCTTCTCGATCTCGCGGACGTAGCGGTCAACCTCGTGGCGGTCGTAGCCCAGCATGCTGTTGGGGAAACCGCCGGCGGCGCTGGCGCGGTCGTCGAAGAGGTTGAGTCCGGTCTCCTCGATGACCTCGTCAATGTTCGTCCGGGGGTCGCTGCTCATGCTGGTTCCTCTCCACCGGTGGGGGGCATCTGGTCTACCGACGAGGCTAGCAGCCACCCGGGACACGACACGGCGTGCCTGCCGAAGCAGACACGCCGTGCCGGGGTCGGGCGAGGGGCTGGGTCAGCTGGCGGGCTCGGTGAGCTCCAGCAGCACGCCGCCGGCGTCCTTGGGGTGGACGAAGTTGATCCGCGCACCGCCGGTGCCGACCTTGGGCTCGTCGTAGAGCAGGCGCAGGCCACGCTCACGCAGGGTGGCGCAGACCGCGTCGATGTCCTTCACTCGGTAGCACAGCTGCTGCATGCCGGGCCCGCCGTTGCGATTGAGCCACTTGGCGATGGTGGAGTTCTCGTTCAGGGGGGCCAGCAGCTGGATCTGGGCGCTCTCGGGCAGCTGCGAGCCAGTGCCGATCATGGCTTCCTCGACACCCTGCTCTTCGTTGGTCTCGCGGTGCAGTACCCGCCAGCCGAACTTCTCGGTGTGGAAGGTGATGGCCTCGTCAAGGTTGGGCACGGCCAGCCCCACGTGGTCGATGCAGATGAACAGGTCGTCATTCGCCATGCTGATCCTCCTGGTGTAGGTCCTTGTTGATGAGGCCCATTCTTTCACCCGGGCATCGCCGTCAGGCGGGCGGGGTGGGGATTCACCGGACCGTTCAGCGGCGTGCGAGCCACTCCATGGCGGCGACGACCAGTGCCCGCACACCGGTGTCGAGGGTGGGCTGCATCTCGGGGATGAAGTTGGGCGCATGGTTCGAGGGCACGTCCTCGGCGAGGGTGCCCTGGGCCAGGGCCTTCTCGTAGACGTCTCTGGGGAACCCGCCGAAGAACCAGAACACGTAGGGCGCCGGGTAGACGTCGCCGAGCACCCCGAAGTCCTCCGAGCCGGCCACCGGCACCAGGTCCCAGTGGTCGTCACCGAAGGCCGCGTCGAAGGCCGCCCCCAGCCGCTCGGCAGACGGCGGGTCGTTGTCGGTGACCGGGGCCGGGGTGATCCACTCGAACTCAGCGCGGGCCGGTTCACCGGCCGCGGCGCACTCGGCGTTGACGATCCGCTCGATGGAGCGCTTCAGGTGGGCCCGCACCCCCTCGTCGTAGGAGCGGATGTTGATCTCGATCTCGGCGGTGGCCGGGATGATGTTGCCCTTGCTGCCGGCGTTGAGCCGCCCGACGGTGACCACAGCCATCGACTGGGGGGCGATCTCGCGCGAGACGATGGTCTGCAGGCGCACCACGATGTGGGCGGCGATGACCACCGGGTCGACGGTGTTCTCCGGCTGCGAGCCGTGGCCGCCGCGACTGTGGATCGTGATGTTGCAGCCGTCGGTGCTGGCCATCACCGGGCCCGCTGCGGTGTGCACCGTGCCGGCGGGCGCCGGCCAGACGTGCTGGCCGAGGGCGACATCGATGTGGGGCACCAGTTCCTTGACCTGCTCGGCCATGCCGTAGGCGCCGGCGACGACCTCCTCGGCGGGCTGGAAGACCGCCACCAGGGTGCCCGACCAGGCGTCGGTGGAGTCGGCGAGCAGCCGGGTGGCGCCCTGCAGCGCGGTCATGTGGGTGTCATGGCCACAGGCATGCATGATCGGGACATCGGTGCCCTGCCAGGTACCCCGCGCCCGGGAGCGGTAGGGGACTTTCTCGTCCTCGAGCACGGGAAGGCCGTCCATGTCGGCGCGCAGCAGCACCACGGGACCCTCACCGTTGCGCAGGATGCCGACCACCCCGGTGGAGGCGCCGACCTGCTCGTGGACCTCGAACCCGCTGGCCCGCAGCCCCTCGGCCATCCGGGCGGCGGAGGCGACCTCCTGGTTGGACAGTTCCGGGTGGGCGTGCAGGTGCTGGTAGAGCTCTTCGAGCTGGGGGCGCAACTCGTCGAGGCCGGCGAGGACGGTGGCGGAGTCAGTCATGGTCGCCACGATAGCGACACACCGGGTGATGGTGGCCACGGTGGGCCACGATGAGGCAGAATGGCGCAGGATAGGTCTTGCCCAGTCCAGGCTGGGGCAACCTGTCGCGCTACCTTCCCCGCCCGGCTGGCCCGGGCGCCCGACCGAGTTGCCGCCTGCCCTTGGGAGATTGCCCATGACGAGTTGGATCAAGAAGATTCTGCTGGCCCTGGTGGCTGCCTTCTTGCTGTACTACATCTTCACGCAGCCGGAGCAGTCGGCAGAGGCGGTCAAGACCTTCTTCGGCGGGATCGCCCGCCTGTTCCGCGCCCTCGCGGGCTGAGACGACGGCGTGGGCAGTGCGCCTGCTGCGTCGCTTCCTCGACCCTGACGTCGACCGGCACCTGCTGGTCGACGAGGGGGAGTACATCATCGACGAGGTGCCCAAGCACTGGGCGGCCTCGGTGCTGCCCGTGCTGATGGTCGCCCTCGCGGTGCCCATCTTCATGTCCATGGTGCTGATGGGCCCCTTCTTCTGGATCGGCCTGGTCATCGGCATCTGCTTCTTCATCGCTGGCATGATCGGCATCCACATCCAGTTCATGGACCGTTTCGTGATCACCAACATGCGGGTGTTCCGGGTCAACGGGGTGCTCAGCCAGCACCTCGCCACCATGCCGATGAGCCGGATCCTCGACATTTCGGTCTACCAGCCGTTCATCGGTCGCCTGCTCGGCTACGGCCACATCACCTTCGAGTCGGCCGCCCAGGACCAGGGCCTGCGTGAGATCCAGTTCGTCGGTGACCCCGAGGCCCGCGACCTGACCATCCAGCGGGTCATCCAGCGTGCCGGCCTGCGCGCCAACATCCGCATGCCCGAGCCCACCGAAGAGGACGAGGACTGACCGGGTCGACCCCTCAACCGAGGACTAGGCTTTCGGCATGAAGATGACACCGACGCTGGAAGCAGCCTTCAACGACCAGGTGACCCTCGAGCTGGGGGCCGCCACCACCTACCGCCAGTTGGCGATCGAGGTCGACGTGCGTGACCTGCCGGGCATGGCTGCCTGGTTGCGCCACCAGGCCGACGAAGAGATCGTGCACGCCAACAAGTTCATCGACCACATGGTCGACCGCGGCATGCACCCCCGCATCGGCGCCGGCGAGCAGCCGCCGGCCAACTTCGACTCGGTCCTGGCGGTCTTCGAGGCCGCCCTCGCCCACGAGGAGAAGGTTTCCGAGGCGATCCGCAACCTCTACCGCTCCGCCCACTCCGAGGGTGACCTGGACTCCCGCCCGCTGCTCGACTGGTTCCTCGAGGAGCAGATCGAGGAGGAGGCCACCGTCTCGGAGATCATCGGCCGCCTCAAGCTGATCGGCGATGACGGCTCCGGCCTGCTCCGGCTCGACTCCGAGCTGGGCCAGCGGCAGGCCGGAACCACCGAGAACAACGAGGGCTGATCAGGCCCCCAGCGCCGCGTTGACCACCTCGCGCGCCTGCTCCTGAACCAGGGCCAGGTGCTCGGGGCTGGTCAGCGACTCGGCGTAGATCTTGTACTTGTCCTCGGTGCCCGAGGGCCGGGCGGCGAACCACGCATTCTCGGTGGTGACCTTGATGCCACCGATGGCGGCATTGTTGCCCGGGGCCTCGGTGAGGATGGCGGTGATCTGCTCCCCGGCCAGCTCGGTGGCGGTCACGTCGCTGGGCGAGAGCTGCTTCAGGCGCGCCTTCTGCTCCCGGTTGGCGTCGGAGTCGACCCGGGCGTAGTAGGACTTGCCGAAGCGGTCCTCGAGTTGGGAGTAGTGCTGGCTGGGGGTCTTCCCAGTCTTGGCGATGATCTCCGAGGCGAGCAGGTCGAGGATCAGCCCGTCCTTGTCGGTCGACCAGGTGCCACCGTCGAACTGCAGGAAGCTCGCCCCGGCCGACTCCTCGCCACCGAAGCCGAGGTCCCCCGAGATCAGCCCGGGGACGAACCACTTGAAGCCGACCGGCACCTCGACCAGGCGTCGTCCGATGTCGGCGGCGACCTTGTCGATCAGCGAGCTGGACACCAGGGTCTTGCCGACCCCGCAGTCGCTGGACCACTGCGGGCGGTGCGTGTACAGGTACTGGATGGCCACCGCCAGGTAGGCGTTCGGGTTCATCAGTCCCGCGTCGGGGGTGACGATGCCGTGGCGGTCGGCATCGGCGTCGTTGCCGGTGGCGATGTCGAACTTGTCGCGCTGGTTGATCAGCGAGGCCATGGCGTTCGGCGAGGAGCAGTCCATCCGGATCTTGCCGTCGGTGTCGAGGGTCATGAACCGCCAGGTCGGGTCGACCTGGTCGTTCACCACGGTCATCGAGGGCAGCAGGGTCTCGGCGATGTGGGCCCAGTACTGCACCGACGCGCCACCCATGGGGTCGGCACCGATGCGGACCCCGGCGTCGCGGATGGCCTGCAGGTCGACCACCTGGCTGAGCTCTTCGCAGTAGGCGCTGCGGTAGTCGTAGGTGGTCACCTCACCGCGGGCACGCTCGTAGGGGGTGCGCCGGATGGCGGCCGGGTCGACCAGCAGTACGTTGGCGCGCGCGGCGATCCAGCTGGTGGCGTCGGTGTCGGCGGGCCCACCGTTGGGCGGGTTGTACTTGAACCCGCCGTCGCGGGGCGGGTTGTGGGACGGGGTGACCACGATGCCGTCGGCCTGGGCCTCGGGGTGCTCCCGGTTGTACCGGATGATCGCCCGGCTCAACGACGGGGTCGGGGTGTACTCGTCCTCACGCTCGGCGAAGGTGGCCACCCCGTGCGCGTGCAGCACCTCGATGGCGGTCTTCCAGGCCGGCAGAGACAGGGCGTGGGTGTCCTTGGCGATGAACAGCGGCCCGGTCACCCCCTGGCCGGCGCGGTACTCCACGATGGCCTGGGTGGTGGCGGCGATGTGGGCCTCGTTGAAGGCGGTGTCC
Source organism: Aestuariimicrobium sp. Y1814 (assembly GCF_050113895.1). Classification (NCBI taxonomy): domain Bacteria; kingdom Bacillati; phylum Actinomycetota; class Actinomycetes; order Propionibacteriales; family Propionibacteriaceae; genus Aestuariimicrobium; species Aestuariimicrobium sp. Y1814. The sequence goes on from NZ_JBNJRW010000001.1 coordinate 65,839, forward strand.
AGGCTCGAGCCACGGTGGCCCGAGGTGCCGAAGACGACCTGCTGGTCAGGGTTCGACGGGTCCGGGGTGAGGTCGTAGTAGGCGGTCAGGACCGCATCCACGTCGATGAGATCAGATTCCTGGGCGGGCAGCCCCGCGCGTTCGTGAGCCATGACCACATCCTGCCAGTTGGTGCCCGGCGATGTGGGGGGTGGGCGCGCTCAGGTGAACAGTGCGGTGCTCAGGGCCCGACGGGCGCGGGTGACCACGGGGTCACCGGCGGGCAGCGTCTGGAACAGCTCCAGCACCCGCACCCGGACGGGTTCACGGTCCTCACCACGCAGGGTGCCGATCAGCCCGATGAGCCGGTCGAAGGCCTCGGGGTAACGTCCGAAGATGGCCTCCAGGTCGGCGGCGGCCAGCTGGGCTTCCACATCGGTCGGGTCGGCCTCGGCGGCCGCCATGACCTTCTCGGTGTCCACGTCGAGGGAGCGGGCCAGCAGCGCGGCCTGCGCCCGGCCCGACTGGGCCTCGGTGTCATTGGGGGTCTGGGTGAGCAGCTTGTCGAACTCGGCCAGGGCAGCGGCGTAGTCGCCCTGCTCCATGGCGTCATAGGCGGGGGCATACTTCGGGTCAACCACCGGCTCGGCGGGGGAGTCGGGGGTGGTGGCGGGGGCGCCGCCCTGGGCCGGTGCCCGGCCCGACATCCCGTTGGCGAGGGCCACCTGGGCGACCTGGTCGAGGGCGGCGGTGATCTCGGCGGCGGGGCGGGTGCCCTGGAACAGCGGCGCCGCCTGGCCGGCCAGCAGCACCAGGACATAAGGCACGGCCGTGGCCTGGACGGCCTGGGCGATGCGCGGCGAGGTGTCGACATTCACCCGGCCCAGCAGCCAGCGGCCCTGGTTGGCGTTGGTGTGGTCGGCCAGTGCCCGGCTCACCTGGGGACCCTGCTGGTCGCGGGGCGAGTACAGCTCGAGGACGACGGGGTACTGCAGGGACTGCTGCGCCACCTGGTCGAAGGTCTCGTCGGTGACCTCCACGACCCACGACTGGCCGGACTGGCCGGGCTGGGCGGGGGACCCGGCGGCAGTGGCGGCCAGGGCGGACAGGTCAACGGCGCCGCGCTCATCGCCGGCGTGGGGAGCAGCAGAAGTCATGGCTCCCATTCAACCAGCATCCGGGGACTGCCCAACCCCATTGCCGGGGCGTTGTGCCGAGGGTGAAAGCCCATCGCCACCACCGGGGCCGCCCACCACAATGAGGGGGTGACCAGCACCGCACGTGACCAGCCACGCCACCCCGGGGTGCCCACCAGACGGCGGCCGATCTGGTTGGTGATCACCGTGGCCACCCTCGGCGGGGTGCTGTTCGGGTTTGACACCGGGGTGATCTCGGGCGCGCTGCCGTTCATGCGGCTGTCGAGCGACGAGGGCGGGCTGGCGCTGTCGACGCTGGACGAGTCGCTGGTCACCGCCACCCTGCTGGTCGGTGCCGCATTCGGCGCCCTGGTCGGCGGACGGTTCTCGGACCGCTACGGGCGCCGCCACAACCTCCTCGTGCTGGCGGTCATCTTCCTGCTGGGGGCGCTGGGCACCGCGCTCGCCCCCAATGTGGCGACGATGCTGGTCGCCCGGGTCGTCCTCGGGTTGGCGGTCGGTGGGGCCTCGGCGACCGTGCCGGTCTTCCTGGCCGAGATCGCCCCGAAGAAGCATCGGGGCACCATCGTGGCGGTCGACCAGCTGATGATCGTCTCGGGCCAGCTGTTGGCCTACATCACCAACGCCGTCATCGCCAATGCCTTCCCCGAGGCCAATGACAACTGGCGCTGGATGCTCGGCATCGCCTCGATCCCGGCGATCCTGCTGTGGATCGGCATGCACTTCATGCCCGAGACACCCCGATGGTTCGCGCTGGCCGACCGCGACCAGGACGCGCGGGTCGTGCTGGAACAGTTGAACCCCGGCGAGCCGGCCGAGGTGCTCGACACCGAGCTGGAAGAGATCCGCACCAGCCTCGCCGAGGACCGGCTGGCCTCCCCCGGGGGCCTGCGTGACGTGGCCGAGGGCTGGCTGCGGCGGGTGCTGCTGATCGGCATCGGCATCGCGGTGCTGCAGCAGACCACCGGCGTCAACATCATCATGTACTTCGCGCCAACCATCCTCGAAGAGGGCGGCCTGTCACGCAATGCCGCCATCACCGCCACGGTCGCCAACGGCGTGGTCTCGGTGCTGGCGGCGGTCGCGGGCCTGTTCCTGGTCAGGTTCATCGGACGACGTCGCCTGCTGGGGGCAGGTCTGGTCACCATCATCGCGGCGCTGACCATGATCGCGGTCAGCTCCAGCGTGATCGAGGCGGGCTCGGCCCGGTCCTACACCGTACTGGTGTTCATGCTGTTGTTCCTGCTGGGCCAGCAGGGGGCGGTGAGCCCGGTGACCTGGATCCTGCTCTCGGAGATCTTCCCGCTGCACATCCGCGGGGTGGGCATGGGCACCTCGGTGTTCCTGATGTGGGTGGCCAATGCCATCATCACGTTCAGCTTCCCGCTGGTGGTCGACCAGTTCGGGGTGGCCGCGACCTTCGGTGTCTTCGCCGTCATCAACGTGGCCACGCTCGCGTTCACCATCGCCTGCGTCCCGGAGACGATGGGACGATCCCTGGAACAGATCGAGGCCCAGTTCCGGCAGCGCTGGGGCGCGGGCGCACGGGTTCAGTAGGCCCGGCCGTCCTCGGTGAAGACCGCCGGGGCCCGCCGGCCGGGCACCCGGGCGGCCAGCACCGCGCGGATGCGGCGGGACGACAACTCGCTGACCGCCCCCTCCAACTGGTCGGCGGCCAACCAGTGGGCCGCCCTGATCTCGCCGGGGTCGAGCCGCATCAACGACACCGCCTGCTCGTCGAGCACACCGGCGTCGAAGAGGAACTCCAGCGCGTCCGACCAGCCCAGCGAGGGCGGCATCCAGTCCACCAGGGCGGGCCCGGCCAGGTTGAGGACCAGCCCGATCTCTTCGGCGACCTCCCGGATCGCACCCCGGCGCGGTGACTCGGCCGGTTCGACGACACCGCCGGGCAGCTCGAAGTCCTTCTTGTAGGTCGTCTCCAGCAGCAGCACCCGGGACTGCTCGTCGGTGAACACCACATGGGAGATCACCCGCTTGGTCGCCAGCACGGAGTTCATCACGCCACTGAAACCCATCGGGCCGTGGACGGGGTCGGTGGCCAGCCGTGCGTACAGCAGGGTGTCGACGTGCCTGTCGCCGACCTGCAGGGCCTGGCGGCGGATGCCCTCGCGCCGGAACCCGGCCCGTTGCAGCGCCCGGCGTCCCGGCCAGTCGCCGGCCTGGACCTCGGCCTCGACGCGGCGCGCACCCTGGCCGAGGATGGCGTCGTCGGCGCACAACGAGACGGCGCGGGTCAGCACGGCAGGTTCCGGGTGCCCATCCCAGTGCAACCTGCCGACGTCGCCGTGCAGCTCGAGGTGGACCTGCAGGTCAGGCACCGGTTCCGGTGTCACCGGGGTCGGCGGCGGTGGCGCCGGCGTCCCACTTGAACCAGACCGCACCGAGCGGGGGCAGGCACACCTTGGCCTGGGCCTGGCCGGTGCCGCCGTGGGTCTCGGTGGCGATCACCCGGCCGAAGTTGCCGAAGTCACCCGACCCGTCGTAGGCCGTCGAATCGGTGTTGAGGATCTCGGTCCAGGTGCCGGGGCGGGGCAGGGCGACCAGGTGCTCGTTCTTCGGGTTCGGTGAGAAGTTGAACAGGCAGGCGACCAGTTCGCCGTTGCGGGAATGGCGCACCCAGCTGAACGTGTTCCCGGCCCCGTCGTTGGCGTCGATCCAGCTGAAGCCGTCGGGGTCGTTGTCCAGTTCCCACAGTGCGGGTTCGCGGCGGTAGATGTGGTTCAGGTCGTGGAACAGTTCCTTCATGCCGTGGTGGTTCGGGGTGTCGGCGTAGTGCCACGACAGCGACTCGGATTCGTTGAACTCCTCGCGCTGGGCGAACTCGTTGCCCATGAACAGCAGCTTCTTGCCGGGGAAGGCCCACATGAAGGAGTAGAACGCGCGCAGGGTGGCGAACTTGCGCCAGTCGTCCTGGGGCACCTTGTTCAGCATCGAACCCTTGCCGTGGACGACCTCGTCGTGGCTGATCGGCAGGATGAAGTTCTCGGAGTAGGCGTAGACCATGGCGAAGGTCATCAGGTGGTGGTGGTACTGGCGGTGGAAGGGGTCCTGCTCGACGTAGCGCAGGGAGTCGTTCATCCAGCCCATGTTCCACTTGAACCCGAACCCGAGGCCGCCGGCATCGACGGGGCGGGTGACCCCGGGGAAGCTGGTGGACTCCTCGGCGAACATCATGATCCCGGGCTCACGCTCGTAGAGGTGCTTGTTGACGTAGCGCAGGAAGTCGATGGCCTCCAGGTTCTCGCGCCCACCGTACTGGTTGGGCACCCACTGGCCGTCTTCGCGGGAGTAGTCCAAGTAGAGCATCGAGGCGACCGCGTCGACGCGCAGGCCGTCGATGTGGAACTCCTTGATCCAGTACAGCGCGTTGGAGACCAGGAAGCTCTTCACCTCGTTGCGGCCGTAGTTGAAGATGTAGGTGCCCCAGTCCATGTGCTCGCCCTGGCGGGGGTCGGAATGCTCGTACAGCGCGGTGCCGTCGAACCGGCCCAGGGCCCATTCGTCCTTCGGGAAGTGCCCGGGCACCCAGTCCAGGATCACGCCGATGCCGGCCTGGTGCAGCTTGTCGACCAGGTGGCGGAAGTCGTCGGGCTTGCCGAACCGGCTGGTGGGGGCGTAGTAGCCGGTGACCTGGTAGCCCCACGAACCGTCGAAGGGGTACTCCGAGACCGGCATCAGTTCGACGTGGGTGTAGCCCTGCCACTTGACGTACTCGACCAGCTGGTCGGCCAGTTCGAGGTAGCTCAGCCCCTTGCGCCAGCCACCCAGGTGCACCTCGTAGACGCTCATCGGCTCGGCATGGTGCTTGGCCTGGAGGCGCTTGTCCATCCAGTCCTGGTCGGCCCACAGGTACTTCGACTCATACACGATGCCCGCGTTGGCCGGTGACTGCTCGAAGAACTGGCCCATCGGGTCGATCTTCTCGATCCAGCGCCCGTCAGCGGTCTCGATGCGGAACTTGTACAGGGTGCCCTCGTCGAGGCCCTCGATGAACCTGGCCCAGACCCCCGAGCCGGGCACCAGGGTCATCTGGTCACCGGTCCACCAGTTGAAGTCGCCGATCACCTGCACCTGGCGGGCGTTGGGGGCCCAGACCGCGAACCGGACGCCGTCGACCGAGCCGCGTTCGTCATCCTGAATGGTCACCTTGTGGGCACCCAGTCGCTTCCACAACTCCGTGTCCCCGCCCTGGTGGAACCCTTCGAAGTCCCACCCACGCAGGTCACCGTGAAAGTCGAATGCCATTTTGTGCCCCCTTGCGCTGCGATGACTGGTGGTCATCAATCCTGATAGCAAACCTAGCCTGCCAGCACGCGCAGCGCGCCAAGAGGGATGGAAACCCAGTCGGGTCGGTTCCGGGTCTCATAGACCACCTCGTAGACCGCCTTGTCGGCCAGGTAGGCCTCCAACAGTTCCCGCTCGGCGCTGCCCAGGGGTGTTCCGGTACCGGCGACATAGGCGTCCAGGAAGGCCGACGAGCAGGCTGCCAGCCAGTCGCGGGCCGACGCGCCGGTAGGGTCCGGGCAGGCCGAGGTGGCGTAGGCGAAGGAGCGCAGCATCCCGGCGACGTCACGCCAGGGCGAATCGGGTTCCCGGCGTTCGGCCAGGGACTTGATGGGTTCACCCTCGAAGTCGATGATGCGCCACCCGTTGGCGGTCAGCAGGGTCTGGCCCAGGTGGAAGTCGCCGTGGATGCGCTGGCCGGCCACGGTGTTTTCGCTGAGGTGGGCGAAGCGTTCGTCGAGGGCTGCTACCAGCTCGACCAGGCCGGGGGCCTCGGCGGCGGCCTCGGCGAGCCGTCGCCGCATGGCGGCACTCAGTTCACCGGCCTGCAGCCGGGCGGTGGGGAAGGTGTCGCGCAGCGCCTGGTGGACGCTGGCCAGGGCCGTGCCGAGTTGGGCGGCGTCGGTGGTGAAGTCCTGGTACTGGCCGGCGGCCGCGGTGGCGATCTCCCACCCGTCGCGGGCCTGGGGCAGCAGTTCGGTGACCATCGCCAGGTCGACCTGGTCGCCGTCGACGTGGGTGCTCAGCCAGCCGAACAGGCGGGCGGCGGCGCTGACCCCGGCCCGGCCCAGGGCGTCGTGGACGGCGATGTCGAGGTTGGCACCCGGTTCCAGGCGGCGGAAGAACTTCACGATCGCGGTCCGGCCGACCAGCAACGAGGAGTTCGACTGCTCCCCACCGAAGACCCGCACCGGCCCGGACAGGTCGGCGGGCCGTGAGACGGTGGCGGTCCAGTCATCGCTGTGCCCACCGGCGGCGAGCAGGTCGGCCAGTGCCCGCAGCGCGTCGGGGTCAGCCAGCGCGTCGTGGACGTGGACCAGTCCCTCGTCCGGGGCGTCGGGGTCGCTGAGGGTGGCGAGGTGGGCCTCGGGCAGCACCGTGTCGCGGTAGCTCAGCAGCAACTGGTAGGTCTCGCTGGTCTGGTCGGGGTAGACCACCTCGACCAGTTCGCTGCGCACCCCCATGCCCGGGGTGCGGACGAACCAGTCGAGCACGTGGCTGCTCCCGGGCCGCGGCGAGCGGCCCTTCCCGGCGAACCAGCGGGCGCTGGTCAGGTGGTGCCACAGTTCGGGGATGGTGGTCACTGGTCCTCCATTTCTCGGCCGCGCAGCAGCAGCCACTGGAATCCGTGTTGGTGCAGGAACAGGCGCAGGGTGCCGTCGGCCTCGATCGGCACCGGGGCGTCGTCGCGCAGCATCAGGCGGGCGTCGACGCCGGCGAAGTCGGGCAGGTGCACGGTGAACTCCTGGTCGGTGTGGGTCAGGTTGTTCACGCACAGCACGGTGTGGCGACGGTCCTCGCGCAGGAAGGACAGCACGGCGGGGTTGCTGCCGCCCAGGTCGGTGAAGCTGCCTCGTCCGAACACCGCGAAGCGGCGCCGGATGCCGAGCAGGTGGCGCAACCACATCAGCTGGGAGCTCGGGTCCTGCATCTGCTGGGCCACGTTGACCGCATGCGGCCCGAACAGCGGGTGGTCGACCAGCGGCAGGTGGAACTGTTCGGGGTGCGCCTCCGAGAACCCGGCGCCGGGTTCATCGCTCCACTGCATCGGGGTGCGGACCCCGTCGCGGTCGTGCAACCAGATGTTGTCACCCATGCCGATCTCGTCACCGTAGTAGAGCACCGGCGACCCGGGCAGGCTCAGCAGCAGCCCGTGCAACAGCTTGATCTGGAACGGGTCGTTGTCGACCAGTGGGGCGAGCCGGCGGCGGATGCCGAGGTTGGCGCGCATCCGTGGTTCGGGGGCGTACTGGGCCCACATGAACTCGCGGTCCTCGGGGGTCACCATCTCGAGGGTCAGCTCGTCGTGGTTGCGCAGGAAGGTGCCCCACTGGGTGTTCGGTGGGATCGGTGGGGTCTGGGCCAGGATCTCGCTGATGGCGTCGCGGCGACCCTGCTTCAGCGCCATGAACAGCCGGGGCATCACCGGGAAGTGGAAGGCCATGTGGCACTCGTCGCCCATGCCCAGGTACTCGACCACGTCGTGGGGCCACTGGTTGGCCTCGCACAGCAGGATGCGCCCGGGGTAGTCGGCATCGACGATCACCCGGGCCCGTTTGAGGATGTCATGGGTGCCCGGCAGGTTCTCGCAGTTGGTGCCGTCCTGCTCGACCAGGTAGGGCACCGCGTCGAGGCGGAACCCGTCGATGCCCTTGTCCAACCAGAACCGCAGGGCCGCGAACATCTCTTCGGCGACCCTTGGGTTCTCCCAGTTCAGGTCGGGCTGGTGGTCGAAGAAGCGGTGGAAATAGTACTGGCCGCGGACCGCGTCGTAGCTCCAGTTCGAGTCGTGGGTGTCGAGGAAGATCACCCTGGCGTCGAGGTAGGCGTCGGGGTGGTCACGCCAGACGTAGTAGTCGCCGTAGGGGCCGTCCGGGTCGCGGCGCGAGGCCTGGAACCAGGGGTGCTGGCTCGAGGTGTGGTTCATGACGAAGTCGATGATCAGCCGGATGCCGCGGTCGTGGGCGTGGGCGATGAACGCCTCGAACTCGCCCATCGTGCCCAGCTCGGGCAGGATGCCGGTGAAGTCGGCCACGTCGTAGCCGCCGTCGGCCAACGGCGAGGGCTGGAACGGCGGCAACCACAGGCAGTCGACGCCCAGCCACTGAAGGTAGTCCAGTTGCGTGGTCAGGCCCGCGAAGTCGCCGATGCCGTCACCGTTCGAGTCGCGGTAACTGCGCACCAGCACCTCGTAGAAGACGGCCTTCTTGAACCACCCGGTCTGCCCCAGGTCGATGGAGCCGGTGACCTCGGTGCGGGCAATGGCCTGCTCGAGCTCAGCGATGCTGAGCCCGGCAGTGATGTCCTCGGGCGCGTCGGACCAGTCCTCGAAGTCGGTCAAGTGTGGGGTACCGGAGCGGCTCAGGCGCTGGTCACCTGCAGGATGTGCGCCTCGCGGCCGGGGTGCAGGTGGACGTAGTTGGTGGCGCCCCACGTCCAGCTGTGCGGGTCGCCGAACTGGTCGGAGACCTGCAGCAGGGTGTTGCCGGGCAGGCCCAGGGCCGCGAAGTCGATGGTGACCTCACCGTGCACGTCGTGATCGGGGTCGAGCGTCACCACGGTCAGCACGTGGGAATCGCCATCCACCTTCGAGTAGGCCAGCAGCGAGGGGTGGCTGGTCTGGTGGAAGACGACCCGGCGCAACTGCTGCAGGGCAGGGTTCTGCCGACGCAGGTGGTTGAGCTTGCCGAGCAGCTCGTTGAGGTTGGGCTGCGCGTTGTAGTCGCGGGGCCGGTACTCGTACTTCTCCGAATCCAGGTACTCCTCGCGCCCCGGTGCCAGCGCCTCGTGCTCGAACAGTTCGAAGCCGGAGTAGACGCCCCACGAGGGGGACAGGGTGGCCGCCAGCACGGCGCGGATGGCGAAGGCCGACCGGTTGCCCGACTGCAGGTGGAAGGGGTTGATGTCGGGGGTGTTCACCCAGAAGCTGGGCCGGTAGGACGCCGACCAGTCTTGTGCCAGGTCGTTGACGTAGTCGGTGAGTTCGTCCTTGGTGGTGCGCCAGGTGAAGTAGGTGTAGGACAGCTGGTAGCCGACCTTGCCGAGCCCCTTCATCATCTGCGGCCGGGTGAAGGCCTCGGCCAGGAAGATCACCTCGGGGTGCTTTTCATGGATGCGGTCGAGCAGCCAGTCCCAGAAGTCGAGTGGCTTGGTGTGCGGGTTGTCGACTCGGAACACCGTCACCCCGTGACTGATCCAGTACTCCAGGATGCGCAGGCACTCGGTGTAGATGCCGACGGGGTCATTGTCGAAGTTGATCGGGTAGATGTCCTGGTACTTCTTCGGCGGGTTCTCGGCGTAGGCGATGGTGCCGTCGAGGCGGGTGGTGAACCATTCCGGGTGCTCGGTGACCCAGGGGTGGTCGGGGGAGGCCTGCAGGGCGAAGTCCATGGCGATCTCCAGGCCCAGGGACTTGGCCTTGGCCACAAACTCGTCGAAGTCGTCGATGGTGCCGAGATCAGGGTGGATCGCGTCGTGGCCGCCGGCGGGCGAACCGATCGCCCACGGTGAGCCGGGGTCCTGCTCCGAGGGGGTCAGGGAGTTGTTCTTGCCCTTGCGGAAGGCGGTGCCGATCGGGTGGATCGGGGGCAGGTAGACGATGTCGAAGCCCATCGCGGCGGCCGCCTCGAGCCGTTCGTGGCTGGCGGCGAAGGTGCCCGAGACCCAGGTGCCGTCCTCACGGCGGTGGGCACCCTGAGAGCGGGGGAAGAACTCGTACCAGCTCGAGAAGGCGGCGCGGCGGCGTTCGACGCGCACCGGCACCTCGGCGGTGGGGCTGACCAGTTCGCGGGGGCCGTACTTGTCCATGGCGCGGCGCACCGAGGTGGCCGTGGCCAGCTCGAGCAGTTCCTCGGTGGGGCGTTCGGGCAGCAGGGCGTGGCCGAGGGACTCGAGCACGGTGGCGGTGGTCTGGTCGCCGGACTCGGCGGCGTTGGCGGCGGCCCGGCGGAACAGGTCGGCGCCCTCGAGGCAGACCAGTGCGACGTCCATGCCGACGGCCAGCTTCGCCTCGGCGTGGTGCAGCCAGGTGTGCCACGGGTCGGACCAGCCCTCGATGCGGTAGGTCCACTCACCGGCGCCACCGACGCGGGCCCAGCCCTGCCAGACGTCCAGACCGGTGGGCTCGACCTGCTTCATGCCGAACTGGTGCTCGCCGCCCTCGGGGTCGGTCAGCACGATGGTCGCCCCGACCGCGTCATGGCCCTCCCGGAAGATGTTGGCCGTGATGAGGAGTTCCTCGTCCTCAACGGCCTTGACGGGGTAGGCCCCCTGTTCGACCACGGGGGACACGTTGGTCACGGGGATGCGCCCGATCCGGTGGGGGCTGGGGTTTCGCTCCAGTCCCGTCGTGGCAGGGGTGGCAACAGTGGGTGCAGCGGTGGCGCGCAGCGAAGTTTCCTCGGTCACAGGACCAACCTACAAGCTGGGTCCGTGGGACGTGGCCGCGGGAGCAGAAGTCTGCTCCCGCCCACGGCCCGCGAACAACTCAGTCAGGCGGGAACTGGGTGATCCCGGGGCCTGGCACGGCGGCATCCTCGGCGACCTCGTCCACCGCGGGCTCCTGCTCAACGGTGTCCGGTTCGTCGCTGCCGTCGAGGCGGTGGCTCTCCTCGTCGCCCACCTCGGTGGCCGGCTCCAGCAGCACGACCCGCATCACCGTGACCGATCGTCCGGGAAGCTCGATGACATCGCCGAGGTCATGGGTCTGCGGGGTCTCGCGAACACCTTCGGCGGTGTCGAGCAGCAACTCGAAGCCCTCGCCCCAGCGTTCCTCGACCGGCAGCTGGACGCTGACCGGGTCGGGCCCGTTGTGGAACCAGATCAGGAAGGCGGCCGCCTGGTTCGACACGTACATGCCGAGGTGGTGCCGGCCGGGGTCGGTCCAGTCCTGCTCACCCATCTGGCCGCCGTTGCCGCTCATCCAGGTCAGGTCGATGCGGCCGGTGGGCCGGCCGTTGGCGTCGAGCACCTCGTCGTGGTAGCGGTAGTGCGAGCGGCGCAGCACGGGGTTGTCACGGCGCAGCTCGGTCAACGCCATGGTGAGGTCGAGCACGTCACCCCAGTCCTCGCGGGTCTCCCAGTGCACCCACGAGATCGGCGAGTCCTGGCAGTAGGCGTTGTTGTTGCCGCCCTGGGTGCGGCCCATCTCGTCGCCGGCAGTCAGCATCGGCGTGCCGTAGCTGAGCAGCAGCGTCGCCAGCATGTTCTTGACCTGCTGGTGGCGCAGGGCATTGATGCGGGGGTCGGTGGTCTCGCCCTCCCACCCGTGGTTCCACGAGCGGTTGTCGTCGGAGCCGTCACGGTTCTGCTCTCCGTTGGCCTCGTTGTGCTTCATGTCGTAGGTGACCACGTCGCGCATGGTGAAACCGTCGTGCGCGGTGACGAAGTTCACCGAGGCATCGGTGCGGCGTCCGACGTGGTCGAAGATGTCGGGGGACCCGGCCAAGCGGGTGGCCAGTTCCTGCACGCCGTGGGTGGCGCCACGCCAGAAGTCGCGGACGAAACCGCGGTAGCGGTCGTTCCACTCACCCCAGCGCGGGCCCCAGGAGCCGACCTGGTAACCGTAGGGGCCGACGTCCCACGGCTCGGCGATCATGGTGATGCCCTCGAAGACCGGGTTGGACTCGATGACCTTCATGAACTCGTGGTTCATGTCGACGTGGTGGTTGCGGTCACGCACCAGCGTGGTGGCCAGGTCGAAACGGAACCCGTCGACGCCCATCTGGGTGACCCAGTACTCCAGGGAGTCGATGATCAGCTGCAGCACCCCGGGGTTCGAGGTGTCGACCGAGTTGCCGGTGCCGGTGACGTCGTAATCATTGCGCAGGTCCTGGGTGAGCCGGTAGTAGCCGGCGTGGTCGATGCCGCGGTAGGCCAGGGTGGGGCCCTCGTGGCCGCCCTCACCGGTGTGGTTGTAGACCACGTCGAGGAAGACCTCGATGCCGGCCTCGTGCATGGCCGAGACCATGTTCTTGAACTCGGTGACCTGCTCACCCATCGTCCCGACCGAACAGTAGGCGGCGTGCGGGGCGAAGAAGCCCAGGGTGTTGTAGCCCCAGTAGTTGACCAGGCCCTTGCCGACCACGAACGGTTCGCTGACGAAGTGGTGCACGGGCAGCAGCTGCAGGGAGGTGACCCCGACCTGCTTGAGGTGTTCGATCACCGCGGGGTAGGCCATGCCGGCGTAGGTACCGCGCAGGTGCTCGGGCACGTCGGGGTGCTGCTGGGTGTAGCCCTTGACGTGGGTTTCGTAGATCACCTTGCGCGAGGCCGAGGGGCGCTCGGCCAGCGGGGTCGGCGGCGGGGTGTCGGCGACCACCACGCTGAGCGGCACCGCGGCGAAGGAGTCACGCGGGTCGAGCTCGAAGTTCTGGCCCTCCACGTGGTCACTGATCGGCCCGCTGTAGTCGACCCCGGCGGTGATGGCGCGGGCGTAGGGGTCGAGCAGCAGCTTGGCGGGGTTGAACCGCATGCCCTGGTCGGGTTCCCACTCGCCGTGCACCCGGTAGCCGTAGCGCTGTTCGGCCTCGACACCCGGCACGAAGACGACCCAGACGCCATCGGGGTTGCGGGTCATGTCGATGTTCTGCTGGGTGCGGTCGGCATTCACCAGGGCCAACTCGACGCGCGTGGCGCGTGGTGCCCACAGGGCGAAACGGCAACCGCCGTCCATCAGGCGCGCGCCGAGGATCTTCGAATCCAGCGGTGCGCGGTGGGCATCGACGGGGGGGTGGGACATCTTGCTTGCCTCGCTCAGGGGACAGGGGGTGGCGCCCGTGAGTCGGGCGCAGCGTACACATGATAGGTGCACCGTGTAACAGACAGGTGACAGCTGACCCGGCCGCGCGTGGCGCGGTTGCCGTGGGAAGGGTGAGGACTCGGGTAGGTTTGCCGTCATGAGTGAGCAGGACGACCGGGCACGCGAACAGGCCGTGGAGTGGGTCGGCATGGAAGTCGTCGACACCACGGCGGTGATCACCCTGGACCGCCCACCGGTCAACGCCATGACCATGGCGATGCACGACCGCATCGGTGAGCTGGCCCGCCAGGTCGCCCGCACCGAGACGATCAAGGCGGTGGTGCTGACCGGCAACGGTCGCGCCTTCGCCGCCGGCAATGACATCGCCGAGATGCAGGACATGTCGGTCACCCAGATGGCCGCCCGCGTGCACCCCATGCAGGCCTGCTTCACGGCCGTCGCGAAGCTGCCCAAGCCGGTGGTCGCCGCGGTCAACGGCTACGCCCTGGGTGGCGGCTGCGAACTGGCGCTGTGCGCCGACCGACGGATCGCCTCGTCCAAGGCCAAGCTCGGCCTGCCCGAGGTGACCCTGGGCATCATGCCGGGCATCGGCGGCACCCAGCGCCTGCCCCGACTGATCGGCCCATCGCAGGCCAAGGACCTGATCTTCACCGGACGCCGCGTCGACGCCGACGAGGCGCTGCGCATCGGGCTGGTCGACGAGGTCGTCGAACCCGAGGAACTCATGGAGCGTGCCCTGGCCTGGGCCGGCCAGTTCCGCGATGCCGCCAGCTGGGCGCTGCGTTGGGCCAAGGAGGCGATCGACACCGGCCTGGAGACCGACCTGGACACCGGCCTGATGATCGAGGCCACCGGCTTCGCCTCGCTGTTCGGCACCGACGACCGCCGCCTGGGCATGAAGAGCTTCCTGGAGGAGGGTCCGGGCAAGGCCTCCTTCCGCGGCCACTGATGTCGCGGGCCTATTTCGACCACGCCGCCACCGCCGCCCTGCTGCCCGAGGCGCGGCAGGCCTGGCTGGAGGCCATCGAGCTGGTGGGCAACCCCACCGGGCTGCACACCTCCGCACGCCGGGTCAAGGCACTGCTCGAGGATGCCCGCGAGTCGATCGCTGCCGACCTGGGGGCGCACCCCACCGAGGTCATCTTCACCGCCACCGGCAGCCAGGGCGACTCGATCGCCGTGCTGGGCGGCCGGGCGTTGCGGCCCGACCGGCCAGCGGTGGCCATCAGTGCCGTCGAGCACCCCGGGGTGGCCACGGTGGCGACCATGGTCGACGAGGTACGTGAGCTGCCGGTCGGCCCCGATGCCCTGGTCGACCTCGACCGGGCCGCCGACCTGGTGGACGAGGACGTCGCTCTGGTCAGCGTGCAGGCCGTCAACGGTGAGGTCGGCACCGTTCAAGCGTTGGACGAGGTGGTCGAGCTCGGCCACCGGGTCGGTGCCCTGGTCCATTCCGATGCCGTGCAGGCACTGGCGCTGCCCGGGCTGGACCTCGCCGCCACCGGGCTGGACCTGGCGTCGGTGGCCGCCCACAAGATCGGAGGACCCGTCGGCATCGGTGCCCTGCTGGCCCGTCGCGAGCTGGCCCTGCCGGCCGCCGGGCTGGGTGCGGGCCAGGAACGCGGCATCGTCTCCGGCACCCCGTCAGCGGCGCTGGCGGCGGGCTTCGCGGCCGCCCTGCGGGTGGTCACCGCCCTGCGCCGTGACGTGGGCGCCCAGCCGCTGTGGGAGGTCCGCCGTCGCATCGTGGCCGCGGTGGCCGACCTGGCCGCGGTCCGGGTCAACGGGCCGGCCGACCCGGCCCGGCAGGTGCCCGGCATCGTCCACGTCACCATCGATGGCGTGCGCGCCGACGACGTGTTGTTCCTGCTGGACTCGGCCGGGGTGGATGCCTCGACCGGGGCGTCCTGTCGCGCCGGGATGCACCAGCCCAGCGACGTGGTGCTGGCGATGACCGGCAGTCCGGCCGATGCATCCAGCTCGATCAGGCTCTCGTTCGGCTGGGAGACCAGTCCCGAGGAGGTCGACCGCCTGGTCGAGGTGCTGCCGGGCATCATCGGGCGGGCCCGCGCAGCGGCCGCCCGGTAGGAAGGGCCAGCTAGACTGGGGGACCGCACCCCACCCCTGTCAGGAGGATCCCGCATGCGTGTGCTCGCAGCGATGTCCGGCGGCGTCGACTCCGCCGTGGCCGCCGCACGGCTCGTGCAGCAGGGCCACGAGGTGACCGGGGTACACCTGGCGCTGTCCAAGAACCCGCAGTCCTTCCGTTCCGGGGCGCGTGGCTGCTGCTCGTTGGAGGACTCCCATGACGCCCGCCGGGCCGCCGACAAGCTCGGCATCCCGTTCTACGTGTGGGACTTCTCCGACCGGTTCCGCGCCGACGTGGTCGACGACTTCGTCGCCGAGTACCGCGCCGGTCGCACCCCCAACCCGTGCCTGCGCTGCAACGAGAAGATCAAGTTCGAGGCCGTGCTGGAACGTGGCATCGGCCTGGGCTTCGACGCGGTCGGCACCGGGCACTACGCCCGGCTGGTCGACGGGCGACTGCACCGCGCCGTCGACCCGGCCAAGGACCAGTCCTATGTGCTCGGGGTGCTGGACGAGCGCCAGTTGGCGCACTGCCTGTTCCCCCTCGGCGACACCGTCAAGACAGATGTGCGCGCCGAGGCCGCCGCGCTCGGTCTCGGGGTCGCGAAGAAGCCCGACAGCCACGACATCTGCTTCATCCCCGACGGTGACACCGCCGGCTTCCTCGACCGGGAGCTGGGTCGGCGCACCGGTGAGATCGTCGACGCCGACGGTGCCGTGCTCGGCACCCACGAGGGCTCCCACCGCTTCACCATCGGCCAGCGCAAGGGACTGCAGATCGGTACCCCCGCCGCAGATGGTCGTCCGCGTTACGTGCTCTCGATCGAACCGGTCGACAACCGGGTCGTGGTCGGGCCCAAGGAGGACCTGGCCGTCGACGAACTCGAGGGCATCCGGCTGATCTGGGCCGGCCCGCGCGTCGAGGGCAGCTGGCGCGGGTTCGCGCAGGTGCGGGCCCACGGCGAGGCGATGCCGGCCGGCTTCGAGGTCGTCGGCGAGGCGGACGAGCACCGCCTGGTGGTGCGGCTCGACGAGCCGGCCACCGGTATCGCTCCCGGCCAGGCCGTGGTCTGCTACGACCAGGACCGCGTGGTCGGCTCGGCCACCATCGCCCGCGCCCGCCGGACCGCTTCGCTGGCCGGGGCGGTGGCCGGGTGATCCTGCGCGCCGCCGGCCTGGGGTCCCTGCCCGGCACCGACCTGCCCGCCGCGCTGCGGATGCTCTCGGAAGCCACCCCGGAGGTGGTGGCCGTCCCCGAACTGCCGGCCCGCGGCGCCGGTGCCGACATGGTCGGGCGCACCGCCGCGATGTTGTCCGGGCTCGGGGTGGACCTGCAGCCCGCCGGCTGGCGGCTGACCGACTCCGCCGGCATCGACCAGCGCCGTGCCCGCGCCCGGCTGCGCCGCGACTTCGACGAGCTCGAGGAGCACCTGCAGGGCCATGCCGGCATCGTGAAGTTCGCCCTGGCCGGGCCGTGGACCATGGCTTCCCTGGTCGAACGACCCCGCGGCGACAAGGTGCTGGCCGACCACGGGGCGCGCCGTGAACTCGCCCAGTCGCTGGCCGCCGGGGCCGACGACCTGCTCGCCGAGCTGCGGCGCCGGCTCCCCGAGGTGACCTGGTGGGTGCAGGTGGACGAACCGATGCTGGCGCCGGTGCTGGCCGGGAAGGTCGCCACCGCCTCGAGTTTCTCGAAGCACCGGGCGGTGGACGCCGCCCAGGTGGCCGAACTGCTCGACCTGTTCAGCGGGCTCGCCGAGGTGAGCGGCTTGCACTGGTGCGGGCGTCCTGAGGTCGAGGTGATGGCCCGGGTGGGGTTCTCGGCCGTGTCGGTGGACACCGGCTCGCTGGTGTCGTCCGACCTGGACACCCTCGCGCAGTGGCTCGAGGGTGGACGCCAGGTCTGGTGGGGGGCCGTCCCCACCGCCGTGGTCGACCAGCTGGGGTCCTTGGACGAGGCCGCGGCCCGGCTGTACCGGTTGTTCGAGGTGCTCGGCCTGGACAGCGAAGTGTTGCTGGGTGGACTGGTCACCCCGGCCTGTGGTCTGGGTACCTGGTCGCCGCTGCCGGCCCAGGAGGTGCTGCGCCAGGCGGCGCGGGTTGCCGAGATCACCACCGAGCGCGTGGCCGATGGCCGGTAGCTGGGTACAGTGGCGGGGTGCGCATCTTCACCAACCTGAACCTGAATGGATCGGCCCCGACGCGGGTCCAGCCCAAGGTGGGCGAGTGGGGTCCGCAGATGGTGCCGACCACGGCGGCCAAGAAGCGCATGCGCATCTGGGCATCGCTGGTCCTGGTGATCGGTGTGGCGGCGCTGTTCGCGCTGGGCTACTACTTCTACAAGGCCCTGACCGGCGGCTGAGCCGCGGCGCCCGGCTACTGGGCGAGCGCGGCCAGGTGGTGCAGTCGGCGCACCTCTGACTCCAGGAACTCCGGGCCACCCAGGCGCCCGGCCACCAGTGCCATGTCCCCGGGCATCGGGGTGACCGCCACCCACGTCTCGCCCCACCCGGGCAGCCAGCCCTCGGGCAGGTCGAGCACGTGCGGTTCGTCAAAGGGGGCGAACAGTTCACAGGCACCGCGGTCGAGTTCCGGTGCCAGCGCCGAGCCCTGTACCACGGTGCGGTCGGCATCGAGCACCAGCGCCCACTGGGCATGGAAGACCACCGGCACCGACTGCACCAGGATCTCCAGCGCCCGGTCGGGGTGGGCGGTCATCTCGTTGAGGGTGTCGATGTCGGAGGCCAGGCCCCAGTTCTCGGGGTAGTGCGACAGCCACAGCACCCGCACGTCCTCGAGCGCCGCGCAGGCGCTGATGAGGGTGTCCGGCAGCGCATCGGGGGCCATCGTCAGGCGGAAGTCGTTGATCGCGTAACCCGGCCCCTTCTCAATGATCTCGATGGCCGAGATGTCGGCCCCTGCGGTGCCCATGGCGGTGGCCACGGCCCCCAGGGAACCTGGTCGATCGGGAAGTCGGACGCGAAGGAGCAGCACCCGGCCATTGTTCCACGGCCCCCAAGACGCCCCCGTTACCGCTGGGTGGCGATCATGTTTCACTGCCCCCAGTGGCTCTGGCCCTAGGATGGGCCCGACCCCGACCATCAGGAGAACATCGTGGCCCTGAGCCCAGAAGATGTCGCCCGGCTGGCAGCCCTGGCCCGCATCGAGCTGACCGACGAGGAGCAGGTGGCCCTGGCCCCACAGCTCGACGTCATCCTCGAATCGGTGGCCAGCGTGGCAGCCCTGGCCGGCGACGACATCGCGCCGCAGTCGCACGCCCTGCCGCTGACCAACGTCTTCCGACCCGACGAGGTGCGCCCCGGGCTGGCCGCCGAGGCCGCCCTGGCTGCGGCCCCGGCCAGTGAGGACGAGCGCTTCCGCGTGCCCCGCATCCTGGACCAGGAGGATTGATGAGCAGCCACGACAACCACGCCACCCTGACCGCGACCGCCGCGGAGCTGGCCCGCCGGATCGCCACCGGTGAGCAGACCTCGGTCGAGATCACCCAGGCCCACCTCGACCGGATCGCCGAGGTCGACGGCCAGGTCAACGCCTTCCTGGCCGTCGACGCCGAACGCGCACTGGCCGCCGCCGCCCGGGTCGACGCCAAGGTCGCCGCCGGTGAACAGCTCTCCCCACTGGCCGGTGTGCCGATCGCGGTCAAGGACCTGCTGTGCTACGAGGGCCTGCCGACCACCGCCTCGTCCCGGATGCTCGAGGGCTGGGTCCCGCCGTACTCCTCGACCGTGGTGACCAAGCTGCTCGAGGCCGACCTGGTCATCCTGGGCAAGACCAACCTGGACGAGTTCGCGATGGGCTCCTCGACCGAGACCTCGGCCTTCGGCGCCACCCACAACCCGTGGGACCTCGACCGCATCCCCGGCGGTTCCGGCGGCGGCTCCTCGGCTGCACTGGCAGCCTTCGAGGCCCCGCTGGCGATCGGCACCGACACCGGCGGCTCGATCCGCCAGCCCGCCTCGGTGACCGGCACCGTCGGGGTGAAGCCCACCTACGGCGGCGCCTCGCGCTACGGCATCATCGCCATGGCCAGCTCGCTCGACCAGCCCGGCCCCTGCGCGCGCACCGTCGAGGACGCCGCCCTGCTGCACCAGGTCATCGGCGGGTACGACCCGATGGACTCCACCTCGATCAACGCCCCCGTGCCCCCGGTCGTCGAGGCCGCCCGCCGCGGCAGCGTCGCGGGCATGCGCATCGGCGTGGTCAAGGAGTTCCACGGCGAGGGCTATGCCCCCGGGGTCGAGCAGCGCTTCGCCGAATCGGTGGAACTGCTGCGGGCCGCCGGCGCCGAGGTGGTCGAGGTCAGCTGCCCCCACTTCGTCCACGCCCTGGCCACCTACTACCTGATCATGCCCGCCGAGGTCTCCTCGAACCTGGCCCGCTATGACGCGATGCGTTACGGGCTGCGGGTCGGGGATGACGGTTCGCGGTCCACCGAAGAGGTCATGCGGCTCTCGCGTGGCCAGGGCTTCGGTGCCGAGGTCAAGCGGCGCATCATCATCGGCACCTACGCCCTGTCCAGCGGCTACTACGACGCCTACTACGGCTCGGCGCAGAAGGTGCGCACGCTGATCACCCGCGACTTCCAGTCGGCCTTCGAAAAGGTCGACGTGCTGGTCTCGCCCTCGACCCCGACCACGGCCTTCAAGCTGGGGGAGCGGATCGACGACCCGCTGGCCATGTACCGCGCCGACCTGTGCACCATCCCGGCGAACCTCGCCGGGGTGCCGGCGGCCAGCTTCCCGGGCGGCGTCGCCCCCGAGGACGGGCTGCCGGTCGGCTTCCAGGTGATGGCCCCGGCCATGGCCGACGAGCGGCTCTACACCGTCGGTGCGGCCCTCGAACGCGCCCAGCGCGAGGCCTGGGGCGAGCCGTTCACCAGCCAGATCCCGTTCCTGCAGAAGTCGGAGGCCTGAGATGAGCTTCGCCGCGATCGAGACGATGGACTACGACGAGGTGCTGGAGCGCTTCGACCCCGTCATGGGCCTGGAGGTCCACGTCGAGCTGAACACCCACTCCAAGATGTTCTGCGGCTGCCCGACCAGCTTCGGTGGGGCCCCCAACAGCCACACCTGCCCAGTCTGCCTGGGCCTGCCCGGCTCACTGCCGGTGATCAACGGCAAGGCCGTCGAGTCGGCCATCCGGATCGGGCTGGCGCTCAACTGCGAGATCGCCACCTGGTGCCGGATGGCGCGGAAGAACTACTTCTACCCCGACATGCCGAAGGACTACCAGATCAGCCAGTACGACGAGCCGATCGCCTTCAACGGCCACGTCGACATCGAGGTGGACGGTGAGCCCTTCCGCATCGAGATCGAGCGGGCCCACATGGAGGAGGACACCGGCAAGTCGCTGCACCTGGGTGGTGCCACCGGGCGCATCACCGGCGCCGACTACTCCCTGCTCGACTTCAACCGGGCCGGTGTGCCGCTGATCGAGATCGTCACCAAGCCCATCGAGGGGGCCGGCGCCAAGGCACCGCAGATCGCCCGCGCCTACGTGGCGGCGCTGCGTGACATCCTGCGCTCGCTCGAGGTCAGCGACGTCCGGATGGAACAGGGATCCCTGCGCTGCGACGCGAACGTGTCGCTGATGGCCAAGGGGGCCACCGAGTTCGGCACCCGCACCGAGACCAAGAACGTCAACTCGCTCAAGTCGGTCGAGGGGGCGGTGCGCCACGAGATGACCCGCCAGGCCGCGATCCTGGCGGCGGGCGGCACCATCAAGCAGGAGACCCGGCACTGGCAGGAGGCGAGCGCCCAGACCGCGCCGGGACGCTCCAAGGAGACCGCGGAGGACTACCGCTACTTCCCCGAGCCCGACCTCGTCCCGATCGCGCCCTCACCGGAATGGGTCGAGGAACTGCGCGCCAGCCTGCCCGAGCCCCCGGCCGAGCGGATGAAGCGCCTGGTGGCAGAGTGGAACTTCTCCGACCTGGAGTTGCGTGACGTCATCGGTGCGGATGCGGTTGACGTCATCGACGCCACGGTCAGCGCCGGGGCCAGTCCGCAGGCCGCCCGCAAGTGGTGGGTGGGCGACCTTGTCCGCCGTGCCAACGAGGCGGGGGTGGAACTGGCCGAGGTCGGCATCACCCCGGTGCAGGTGGCCGCATTGCAGGGCCTGGTCGACGCCGGGACGATCAACGACAAGCTGGCCCGCCAGGTCATCGACGGCGTCATCGCCGGCGAGGGTGAACCGGACGAGGTCGTCGCCGCCCGGGGGCTCGCCGTGGTGTCCGACGACGGTGCCCTGTCCGAGGCGGTGGACGCCGCGATCGCCGCCAACCCCGACGTGGCCGAGAAGATCCGCGGCGGCAAGGTGGCCGCGGCCGGCGCCCTGATCGGTGCGGTGATGAAGCAGATGAAGGGTCAGGCCGACGCCGGACGGGTGCGGGAGTTGATCCTCCAGAAGCTGTCCTGAAGGTCTGCGGGGTCGCCGATCAGTTCCACGTCGGCGACCTCGCGGCGCCCGGACAGCCACAGCAGGACCTCCGAGGGTTTCCCGGCCAGGGTCACCGTGGAGCTGCCCGACTTCACCCGCAGCGGTTCCTCGGGGTCGAGCGCGTTCTCGACGACCACCCCGGTGGGTGCCTTGCGCAGCGCGAGCCTGGCCTGCCAGCCGAGCTGGCGCCAGAGCTGGCGTTCCTGGTCGACCCGCAGCAGCCGCGGGGCGGCGTCCGGGTCGACGGCGCGCCGGACGTCCTCGTGGTGGATGAAGAACTCCACCGAGTTCATGGCCTGGTCCAAGCCCGGGACGGTGCGCAGCAGCCGACCGGGGTGGCGGAAGCGATCGACCAGTTGGGTCCAGGAGCCGTCGGCCAGCAGCCGGTCCATCCGTCGGCGGGTGAGGTCCTCGAAGGCGGGCACGATCACCCCGGGCGCGGCCACCGGGTCGGACTCGCGCACCACCAGGTGGGCGGCCAGGTCGGCGGTCAGCCAGCCCTCGCACAGCGTCGGTGCCTGCGGGCCCACGTGGTCGAACAGGTCGGCCAGTTGCGCGCGTTCGGACTGGGCCAGCGTCGTGCTCATGGGGTCGAGCCTACCCCCACCGGACTTTTTTCTTGATATCGAGACATGCGTCTTGACATCAAGACAAACATCGTTTGATACTGGTTTCACAAAGACGGTGACGGTGTTGTCATCGGCCCGAACCCAAGGAGCGCGCAACCATGACGCACGCACAGGCCAAGCCAGTTCCTCCAGCAGACCTCAGCGCCGACTGCCCGCGCCACGAGGCAACCACTGCCGAGTTCGTCGCCGTGGCGGACTCCCTCGAGTACCGCAACCTGCGCTCGACCTTCGTCCGGTTCGCGTTCTCGATGACCATCGCGGCGCTGATCTCGTACTTCACCTACGTCGTGCTGTCGATCTACGCCATCGACTTCATGAGCCAGCCCTTCCTGGGCCTGCGAGGCACGAACCTCGGCATCGTCATCGGACTGGCGCAGTTCGTCATCGTCTGGGTCTTCACCGCGGTCTACGTCCGGTTCACCGCACGCCGGATCGACCCCACCGCCGACGCCCTCAAGGCCCAGCTTGAAGGAGCCGCAGCATGACCACCATCCTCGAGAGCCAGTACGGCAACCCGGCCATCAATGTCGGTGTCTTCGCCCTGTTCGTCGTCGCCACCCTCGGCATCGTCATCTTCGTCAGCCGCCGCCGGACGAAGGCGACCGACTTCTACACCGGTGGTGCCTCCTTCTCCGGTCGCCAGAACGGTCTGGCCATCACCGGTGACTACCTGTCGGCCGCTGCCTTCCTTGGCGTGACCGGCGCGATCGCCCTGTCCGGCTACGACGGCCTGCTCTACTCGGTCGGGTTCTTCGTCGCCCTGCTCGTGGCGCTCTACCTGGTGGCCGAGCGCATGCGCAACACCGGCAAGTTCACCATGGCCGACGTGCTCAGCTTCCGGATGAAGCAGAAGCCGATCCGGACTGCGGCCGCCACCTCGACCCTGGTGATTTCCTTCGTCTACCTGCTCGCCCAGATGGCCGGCGCCGGTGGCCTGGTCGCCCTGCTGCTCGGTGTCTCCGACAAAAACATGCAGTCGCTGGTGATCGCCCTGGTCGGCGTGCTGATGGTCGCCTACGTGCTCATCGGCGGCATGAAGGGCACCACCTGGGTGCAGATGATCAAGGCCGTGCTGCTGCTCGGCGGTGCCGCGATCATGAGCTTCCTGGTGATGACCGGTGAGGGGTTCAACCTGAACAGCCTGCTGCTGTCGGCCCAGAGTGCCGGCCTCGACCCGAGCACCGGCACCGGCAAGGACCTGCTTGAACCGATGGTCAAGTACGGCGCCACCGACTGGACGAAGCTGTCGTTCCTGTCGCTGTCGCTGGCCCTGATCGCCGGCCCCTCGGGCCTGCCGCACGTGCTGATGCGCTTCTACACCGTGCCCACCGCCAAGGAGGCCCGCCGCTCGGCGGTCTGGGCGATCATCCTGGTCGGCGCGTTCTTCCTGCTGACCCTGGTGCTCGGCATGGGCGCTGCGAAGCTCGTCGGCCAGCAGACCATCATGGCCGCCCCCGGTGGCGCCAACTCCGCTGCACCGCTGCTCGCCCTGGTGCTCGGTGGCGAGGTCTTCATGGGCATCATCTCGGGGGTCGCCTTCGCGACGATCCTCGCGGTGGTCGCCGGCCTCACCATCACCGCCTCGGCCTCGTTCGCCCACGACGTGTACAACGAGATCATCAAGGGCGGCAAGGCCAACCCCGAGACCGAGGTCAAGGTCGCCCGGATCACCTCGGTCGTGATCGGCATCCTGGCCATCCTGGGCGGCATCGTCGCCAACGGCCAGAACATCGCCTTCCTGATCTCGCTGGCCTTCGCCGTGGCCGCCTCGGCGAACCTGCCCTCGATCCTGTTCACCCTGTACTGGCGCCGGTTCAACACCCGCGGCTCGGTCTGGTCGATCTACACCGGTCTGGTCAGCTCGGTGTTGCTGATCCTGTTCTCACCGGCCATCTCGGGCTCGCCGTCGGCGATGCTGGGTGAAGGCGTCAACTTCGCCTGGTTCCCGCTGGACAACCCGGCCCTGGTGTCGGTGCCCCTGGCCTTCCTGGCCGGCATCATCGGCACCCTGACCAGCAAGGAGAGCAGCGACATCGAGCTCGCCAAGGAGATGGAGGTCCGCTCCATGACCGGTGCGGGCGCCGGAGCCGCCATCGAGCACTGAGTGATTGGCGGGCTTCGCCCGCGTGCGCGGCTCTCCGAGCGTTGTCGCGCTCCTCGCTCGTACCTCGCTCGCTCGAGCTCCGGGCTTCGACTCGCTCGCTCAGCGGCCGCGCAGAATCAAACCATGTGAACAGGCGGGTCCTGCATTCGTGCAGGGCCCGCCTCTGGTTTTGCACTGCGGGGCGGCGCCACGTCTGCGGAGCCAGTCGGCGTCTGCAGTGCGGCGCTGTGTCTGCGGGTCTGTACGACGGGCATACGCATGTTCGGGCTGGAGACGGGGAGGGGCGTCGCAGACGTGGGTTCGCGCTGCAGACCGGGGCCGACGGTTGGGTGTGCTGATGCTCGAACCTGCAGTCTTTGCGTGAGTGCAAGGAATGCACCTCGTCCGGGTGGGGCGGCGTGTATTCGTTGCTGTGGTGCAAGGTTTGCAGGTCGGACGAGGGCGAGGTCGCGCCCGGGCCGGGTCAGAGGCTGTGCAGGGGGCGCAGGTGTGGGGGGATGTGGTCGGTGTCGACGATGTCCTTGCCGAAGGGGAAGCAGGTCACCGGGATCATCTTGAGGTTGGCGATCGCCAGGGGGATGCCGATGATGGTGATGGCCTGGGCGGCGGCGGTGGTGATGTGGCCGATGGCCAGCCACAGGCCGGCAACCAGGAACCAGATGACGTTCATCAGGGCCGAACCGGCACCGGCGCCGGTCTTCTCGACGACGGCCTTGCCGAAGGGCCACAGGGCGTAGCGGGCCATCCGGAACGAGGCCACGCCGGCGGGGATCGTGATGATGAAGATGCAGGCGATGATGCCGAAGAAGAAGTAGCCCAGGGCCAGCCAGAAGCCGCCGAAGATGAACCAGACCAGGTTGAGCAGGGTGCGCATGCAAGACCTCCGGGAGAAGCGATCAGGGGTCCTTCAAGCCTACGTGCGGCCACCCCCACCACGCGGCTGCAGCCCCCTCATCCGGGGGAGGCTCAGGGTCACCCCCGGCCGTGGGGCGGAGCCGCTTCGTCCGGCGCCCTAGAATCACCCCCATGTCCCTTGACCCCACCATCGCCGCCCGCCTCAAGCGCAATGAGGCCGGCCTGGTCGCCGCCATCGCCCAGGACGCCACCACCGGTGCCGTCCTGATGCAGGCGTGGATGAACGACGAGGCCCTGCACCTCACCCTCACCACCGGGCAGGCCACCTACTGGTCACGCAGCCGCGATGAACTGTGGGTCAAGGGCGCGACCTCCGGCCACACCCAGGCCGTGCGCGAGGTGCGGCTGGACTGCGACGGTGACACGATCCTGCTGCAGGTCGACCAGTCCGGCGGCGCCTGCCACACCGGCGATGACACCTGCTTCGACGCCGGCCTGCTGCCCCTCGACCTGCCGGCGGGGGTGACCAAGTGAGCAGCCTGCAGATCAGCCCGACCCGCGAGGAGTTCCTGGCCCGCGCCGAGGACCGCGTCATCGCCGTCCACGCCCGCATCGTCGCAGACGACCAGACCCCCGTCGGCCTCTACCAGCGGCTGTGCGGTGACCGGGAACTGACCTTCCTGCTCGAATCGGCCGAGGCCGGTGCCTGGTCGCGCTGGTCGTTCATCGGCGTCAACGCCGCCTCGACGCTCTACGAGCAGGACGGACGCACCGCCTGGCTCGGTGCGGTCCCCGAGGGGATCAGCGCCGAGGGTGACCCGTTGGAGATCGCCGAGCAGATGCTGGCGACCTTCCACACCCCGGCCGACCCCGACCTGCCGCCTCTTACCTCAGGCCTGGTCGGCTACCTCGGCTACGACGTGGTGCGCCGCCTCGAGAACCTGCCCGACAGCACCGTTGACGACCTGCAACTGCCCGAGATGCTGCTGATGCTGGCCAGCGACATGGCCGTGCTCGACCACCACCGCGGGGAACTGTGGCTGGTCGCCAACGCCATCAACCTCGATGCCACCACCGACCGTGCCGGGCAGGCCTATGACGAGGCCGTGGCCCGCCTCGAGGCGATGGCCGCCACCCTGCGTGAACCGCACCAGTCGATGGCCGCCCGCCGCGGCGAGCCCGTCTCGCGCGACGAGTTGGCCGCACACCTGGTCCGGCAGCGCACCAGCGAGGAGTTCCAGCAGATGGTGCGCGACGCCGTCGAGGAGATCCGAGCTGGGGAGGTCTTCCAGGTCGTCCCCAGCCAACGCTTCGAACTGCCCTGCAGCGCCGATGCCCTCAGCGTCTACCGCGAACTGCGGATGACCAACCCCAGCCCCTACTTGTTCCTGCTGCGGCTGCCCGGCTTCGCCATCGTCTCGGCCAGCCCCGAGGCGCTGGTGACGGTGCGCGACGGCCGGGCCACCACTCGTCCGATCGCCGGCACCCGGCCGCGCGGCGCCACGCCCGCCCTCGACGCCGCCCTGGAACGCGAACTCACCGACGACCCGAAGGAACGCGCCGAGCACGTCATGCTGGTCGACCTGGGCCGCAACGACCTGGGCCGGGTGTGCGTGCCCGGGACCGTTGAGGTGACCGAGTTCATGCAGGTGCACCGCTACTCCCACGTCATGCACCTCGAGGCCGAAGTCACCGGTGAACTCGCCCCGGGGCACTCCAGCCTCGCGGCGCTGCTGGCCTGCTTCCCGGCCGGCACCCTGTCCGGCGCCCCCAAGGTGCGCGCCATGGAGATCATCGATCGCCTCGAGAAGACCCGCCGCGGCGTCTACGGGGGAGTGGTCGGCTACTTCGACTTCGCCGGCAACGCCGAGGCCGCCATCGCCATCCGCACCGCCCTGGTCAAGGACGGCACCGCCTACGTGCAGGCCGGTGCCGGCATCGTCGCCGATTCCGACCCGCTCACCGAAGACCAGGAGTGCCAGCACAAGGCGATGGCCGCGCTCACCGCGGTCTGGCGTGCCCACCACCTGGAAAGCCTGTGAACCGGACGAAGTGGCTGGGCCCGCTGCTGGCCGCGATCGGGGGACTCGTCGCTGCCCTGGTGGGTGACAACCCGATCGGCTGGGCGGTGCTGGCCGGCACCTGCCTGCTGTTCGTGGTCGGCAACCTCGGCAAGCGCATCATCGGTGTGCTGTTGGTGCTGGTCAGCCTGCTCGCCGGGTGGTTGGCGCTCGGCCTGGACCCGGTGAACCCCTGGGGTGTCGTCGGGTCCGGTCTCGGCCTGGTGGGTGCGGTCCTGGTCGTCCTGACGGCCTACAGCTGGGCGGCACGGCGCTCGCGTTTCGAGCGTGGCGGCGAGTCGGTCGACCACCGCGCGCCGGCGTTGGAGGTCTGGAAGGCCATGGATGAAGGCCACGACCCGACCGCCGCC
This sequence comes from Aestuariimicrobium sp. Y1814, assembly GCF_050113895.1. Lineage (NCBI taxonomy): Bacteria > Bacillati > Actinomycetota > Actinomycetes > Propionibacteriales > Propionibacteriaceae > Aestuariimicrobium > Aestuariimicrobium sp. Y1814. The sequence goes on from NZ_JBNJRW010000001.1 coordinate 93,326, forward strand.
GAAGAGCGATAGGGTGAACCGAGGCGACGCCATGAGGAAGGATGAGCGATGACCCAGCAGATCGAGGATCACACCCATACCATCGTCAAGACCAAGAACGGCAAGACGGTGAAGTACTACCACCACAGCCAGAGTCCTGCCATCTGGACCGGCGTCATCATGGCCATGATCGGCTTCGTGCTCGCCGGCGTCGGCGCGGTGCTCGGCCCCATGTGGCTGCTTGTCTACATCGGTGCCGGCCTGATCGTCGCCGCGTTCATCGTGACCTGGATCATGAAGGCCGCCGGACTGGGTCACGGCTGAGTCGTGGGAGTCCTGGACGACATCATCGTCGGGGTGCGCCAAGACCTGGCCCCCCGCATGGCCGCCACCCCCCTCGCGGACCTCGAGGCACGCCTGGGCGAGGTCGCGCCACCGCTCGACCCGATGCCCGCCTTCCGGGCCCCCGGGCTCGCGGTGATCTCCGAGGTTAAGCGCAAGAGCCCGTCCAAGGGTGAGCTGGCCGACATCCCCGACCCCGCCGAACTCGCCGCGTCCTACGCCGCCGGTGGGGCGGCCGCGATCAGCGTGCTCACTGAGCAGCGTCGCTTCGGCGGCAGCCTGGCTGACCTGGCCGCGGTGCGCGCCAGGGTCGACATCCCGGTGTTGCGCAAGGAGTTCATCGTCACCGACTACCAGGTCGTCGAGGCGCGCGCCCACGGCGCCGACCTCGTGCTGTTGATCGTTGCTGCGCTGGACGACGCCGAACTGCGCCGGCTGCATGACCTGAGCCTCGAGTTGGGCCTGCGCCCGCTGGTCGAGGTGCACACCGCCGACGAGGCCCGCCGCGCCGTCGACCTGGGCGCCGAGCTGATCGGGGTCAACAACCGCAACCTGCAGACCCTGGACGTCGACCTGGCCCAGTTCTCGTCGCTGGTGGAGTTGCTGCCCGACGACTGCGTCAATGTCGCCGAGTCCGGCATCACCGGCCCGGCCGATGCCGCCAGGCTGTATGACGAGGGTGCGCAGGTGCTGCTCGTCGGCGAGACCCTGGTCCGCCACCCCGATCCGACCACGGCCGTCCAGGCCTTGTTGAGGAGCATTCCCGAGTGAGTGAGTACGACCCCACCCTGCCCGATGCGCGCGGCCACTTCGACATCTTCGGCGGCAAGTACGTGCCCGAGGCATTGCAGGCGGCGCTGGCCGAGCTCGAGACCGAGTTCCGGGCAGCCGTCTCCGACCCCGCCTTCCTGGGCGAGCTCGATGACCTGCGCAAGAACTACGCCGGTCGTCCCTCGCCGGTCACCGAGGCGAAGCGGTTCTCGGAGCACTGCGGTGGGGCGCGGATCCTGCTCAAGCGCGAGGACCTCAACCACACCGGCAGCCACAAGATCAACAACGTCCTGGGCCAGGCCCTGCTGACCAGGCGGATGGGCAAGACTCGGGTCATCGCCGAGACCGGCGCCGGCCAGCACGGGGTCGCCACCGCCACCGCCGCCGCCCTGCTCGGGCTGGAGTGCAAGATCTACATGGGTCGCGTCGACACCGAACGCCAGGCCCTCAACGTCGCCCGGATGCAGCTGCTGGGTGCCGAGGTCGTCGCGGTGGCCTCGGGCAGCCAGACCCTCAAGGACGCGATGAACGAGGCGATGCGCGACTGGGTCAGCACCGTCGACAACACGCACTACTTGATCGGCACCGTCGGTGGCCCGGCCCCGTTCCCGGAGGTCGTCCGCGAGTTCCAGCGGGTCATCTCGACCGAGGCCCGTGCCCAGCTGCTCGAGACCTGGGGGCAGTTGCCCGATGCCGTGGCCGCCTGCGTGGGTGGCGGGTCCAACGCGATCGGCAGTTTCGCCGACTTCATCGCCGACCCCGAGGTGGCCCTGTGGGGCTTCGAGGCCGGTGGTGACGGCATGGAGACCGGTCGCCACGCCGCCCCGATCAGCGCCGGCCACGTCGGCGTGCTGCACGGTGCGCGCACCTACGTGCTGCAGGACGAGGACGGCCAGACCGTCGAGTCGCACTCGATCTCGGCGGGCCTCGACTACCCGGGGGTCGGCCCCGAGCACTCCTACCTGGCCAGCATCGGACGAGCCGAGTACCAGCCCGTCACCGACACCGAGGCCATGGAAGCCCTGTCGCTGCTCACCCGCACCGAGGGCATCATGCCGGCCATCGAGTCGGCCCACGGCCTGGCGGGCGCCAGGCGCCGGGCGCTGGAACTGGTCGCCGAGGGCAAGCAGCCCACCATCCTGGTCTGCATCTCCGGTCGCGGCGACAAGGACGTGGCGACCGCGCTGAAGTGGTTCGGCCTGGACGGCACCCCTGACGAAGTGAAGGGTGAACTGGCATGAGTGAGAGCAGCGGGCAGGCCTACCTGAAGGCCAAGGCCGAGGGACGCGGGGCGCTGGTGGGCTACCTGCCGGTGGGCTACCCGTCGGTGCCCGGCTCGATCGAGGCCATGCGGGCCATCTGCGAGGGCTCGCAGGGCCGTGGCGTCGACCTGGTCGAGATCGGTGCCCCCTACAGCGACCCGATGATGGACGGGGTCACCATCCAGCACGCCGGCACCCGCGCTCTGGAGCGTGGGGTGCGCACCAGCGACACCATGAAGGCCGTCGAGGCGGTGACCGGTTTCGGCACCCCCGCCGTGGTGATGACCTACTGGGCGTTGGTCGATGCCTACGGTGTCGACGCCTATGCCCGTGACCTGGCCAATGCCGGCGGCTCGGGGCTGATCACCCCTGACCTCGTCCCCGACGAGGCCGAGGAATGGATGGAGGCCTCCGAGAAGTACGGGCTGGACCGCATCTTCCTGATCGCCCCCTCCTCGACCGATGAGCGGCTCAAGATGACCACCGATGCCTGCCGCGGCTGGGTGTACACCACCGCCCTGATGGGGGTCACCGGGGTGCGCGACCAGGGCTCGTCCTCGGCTGAGGGGCTGGTCGCCCGTGCCCGGAAGGTCACCGACCTGCCGCTGGGCATCGGGCTGGGGGTCAGCAACGGTGACCAGGCCGCCGAGGTGTGCCGCTACGCCGACGGGGCCATCGTCGGGTCGGCCCTGGTGAACTGCCTGATCGAGAACGAACGCAACGGGTCCGACGACCTGACCCGCCTGCGCGAGGTCACCGAGGACCTGGCCGCCGGGGTGCGCCGTGGCTGAACTCACCCGACGAAGCCTGTTCACCGGGCTCGGTGCCGGGGCACTGGCGGTCGCGCTGGTGGGCTGCAGCAGCGACGACGGCGGTTCGGTCGCGAAGGTGGGGGAGCGGCCCGGTGGCTACCTGGCCGGCACCCAGCTGACCGGTGGCCCCGCGCTGCCGGACATCACGCTGACCGACCAGGACGGCAACCCCTTCGCCCTGGCCAAGGATGTGACCACCCCGGTGGTGCTGCTGTTCTTCGGATACACCAACTGCCCCGACATCTGCCCCGGCATCCTGGCCGACCTGGCCAGCGCCCGGCAGCGTGCCGGTGAGCAGGTGCAGGCCGAGTCGACCGTGGTGCTGGTCTCCACTGACCCGCCCCGGGACACCCCCGAGGTGATGAAGGCCTACCTCGAGCGCATCGATCCGTCGTTCATCGGGCTGACCGGTGACCTCGAGGTCATCAAGCAGGCCGGGTTCGACCTGGGCATCACCATGGAACAGACCAGCCAGCTGCCCAGCGGCGGCTACGAGATCGAGCACGGCACCCAGGTCTACGGGTTCGGCGCCGACCGCACCGCGCAGGTGCTGTGGACCCAGGGCACCTCCATCGGTGACTACAAGGACGACATCACCAACCTGGTCGACAAACAACCGGCCTGAACGAAGGAACCCGCGATGATCCTGTTGGACATCCCCAGCCCCTCGATCAACAGCTTCAGCATCGGCCCGCTCACCATCCACTTCTATGCGCTGTGCATCCTGGCCGGCATCTTCGTGGCCTGGGGGCTGGTGCGGCGCCGCTTCGTGGCCCGCGGTGGTCGTTCCGAGAACATGGAAACCATGGTGGTCGCGGCGGTGCTCGCTGGCATCGTGGGTGCCCGCGTCTACCACGTGCTGACCCGCTGGCAGGACTACTTCGGCCCCGGCCGCGACCCCTGGTCGGCGCTGCGCATCTGGGAGGGCGGCCTGGGCATCATCGGCGGGGTCACCTTCGGCGCCGCCGTGGTGCTGTGGTTCTGCCGCCGCAACAACTACAGCTTCCCGACGATGGCCGACGTCTTCGCCCCCGGCATCCTGCTGGCCCAGGGCATCGGACGACTCGGCAACTGGTTCAACCAGGAACTCTACGGCCGACCCACCGACCTGCCATGGGGGCTGCAGATCGACGAGGCGCACCGGCCCCGCGAGTTCCGCCAGTACGAGACCTTCCACCCGACCTTCCTCTACGAGATGTTGTGGAACTTCGCCGGGGTGGGTGTGCTGCTGTGGGCCGAGCGCCGCTTCAAGCTCGGCAACGGCCGGGTCTTCATGGTCTATGTCGCCTGGTACGGTGCCGGCCGCTTCCTGATGGAGCAGCTGCGCCTCGACCCGGCCAACATCGTGCTGGGCCTGCGCATCAACGGGTTCATCGCGCTGCTGCTGTTCCTGTTCGGCGTGGCCGGCTTCCTGCTGCTCGGCAAGTTCCGTCCCGGGATCGTCGAGCAGCCCTTCCCCGACGCTGACGCCGACGCCGAGGCCGACGAGGACGAGGACGCCGAGGCTCGGTAAGGCCTTTCACAGGTAACAATCATGTGACAGGCCCACCGCACCCGCGCCTTCACTGATGTCCGAAAAACGCTGGTCTGCGCGCGGTTCCGGCGGTTTACGGGCGTGAAACACGGATGTAACACCCTCGTTCAGATTCTGGGATCGCCTTGCCTGCACAGCCGGTTTCGGTGTTGGGTGGCACAGCACGGAACAACAAGGGGTCCCGGTGCGCCGCTGCATGCCCTCGGGTGCGCGGATGCACCCGGGCGATCATGACGGAGGTAACCATGGTGTTTGCTCATCACACGAAGCAGGGTCTCTACGACCCGGCCTACGAGCATGACGCCTGCGGCGTGGCCTTCGTTGCCCAGCTCAGTGGTGAGGCCAGCCACCAGATCGTGGCCCAGGGCCTGGAAGCCCTGCGCAATCTCGACCACCGTGGCGCCACCGGCGCTGACACCGCCGCCGGTGACGGTGCGGGCATCCTGATCCAGGTGCCCGACGCCTTCCTGCGCGAGGTGGTCGACTTCGAGCTGCCCGAGGCCGGCTTCTATGCCGTCGGCATCGCCTTCCTGCCCACCGACGCCCGCGCCCGGGCGCAGGTGAAGTCGCGGCTGGAGTCCCTGGCCGTGGAGGAGGACCTGGTCGTCCACGGGTGGCGCGACGTGCCCGTCGAGACCGACACCCTCAGCCCGATCTCACTGGGCGCCATGCCGCACATGGCCCAGCTATTCGTCAGCGCCGAGACCGGCGTCCAGGGCATCCACCTGGACCGGCAGACCTATGCCCTGCGCAACCGCGCCCAGCGGGAGCACGACATCTACTTTGCCTCGCTGAGTGCGCGCACGATGGTCTACAAGGGCATGCTCACCACCGACCAGCTCGGCGAGGTCTACCCCGAGCTCAGCGACCCGCGGATGGCCTCGGCGCTGGCGCTGGTCCACTCCCGCTTCTCGACCAACACCTTCCCGGCCTGGGAGCTGTCCCACCCGTACCGGATGATCGCCCACAACGGTGAGATCAACACCGTGCGCGGCAACCGCAACTGGATGCGTTCGCGCGAAGCCCAGCTGCGGTCCAACCGCATTCCCGGCGACCTCGATCGGCTGTTCCCGATCTGCACCCCCGAGGCGTCGGACTCGGCGTCCTTCGACGAGGTGCTCGAACTGCTGCACCTGGGCGGGCGCTCGCTGCCGCACGCCGTACTGATGATGATCCCCGAGGCGTGGGAGAACCACACCGAGATGGACCCGGCACGACGCGCCTTCTACGAGTTCCACTCCTCGATCATGGAGCCCTGGGACGGCCCGGCCTGCATGACCTTCACCGATGGCACCGTCATCGGTGGTGTGCTCGACCGCAACGGCCTGCGCCCGGCCCGCTACTGGGTCACCGACGACGGCCTGGTCGTGTTCGCCTCCGAAGCCGGTGTGCTGCCGCTGGAGCCGGCCCACGTCGTCCAGAAGGGACGCCTGCAGCCAGGCAGGATGTTCCTGATCGACCTCGAGCAGCAGCGGATCATCTCCGACGAGGAGATCAAGGGTGAACTCGCGGCCGCCAAGCCCTACCAGGAGTGGCTCGACGCCGGCCGGCTGACCCTGGCCGACCTGCCCGAGCGCACCCACATCGTGCACTCGCACGCCTCGGTCACCCGCCGCCAGCAGTTGTTCGGCTACACCGATGAGGAACTCAGCCTGATCGTCGCCCCGATGGCGCAGACCGGCGCCGAGCCGATCGGCTCGATGGGCACTGACACCCCCATCGCGGTGCTCTCCCAGCGGCCCAAGCTGGTCTTCGACTACTTCACCGAGCTGTTCGCCCAGGTGACCAACCCGCCGCTGGATGCGATCCGTGAGGAACTGGTCACCAGCCTGACCGCCACCATCGGGCCGCGCACCAACCTGCTGGTGGGCACCCCCGAGTCGTGTCGGCAGCTGACCATCGACTACCCGATCCTCGACTCCGACGGCCTGGCCAAGATCATCCGGATCAACCAGGACGGTGACCTGCCCGAGTTCGCCAGCCACGTCGTCAACGGCCTCTACGAGGTCGACGGTGGGGGAGCCGCCCTCGAGTGGCGCCTGGCCGAGATCCGCCAGGAGGTCTCCCAGGCCATCGCCGAGGGTGCGCGCACCATCGTGTTGTCCGACCGGCACTCCACCGCCGAACTGGCGCCGATCCCGTCGCTGCTGCTGACCTCCGCGCTGCACCACCACCTGGTCCGGGAGAAGACCCGCAACCTGGTCGGGTTGATCGTCGAGGCCGGTGACGTGCGCGAGGTGCACCATGTCGCGCTGCTGGTCGGCTACGGCGCGACCGCTGTGAACCCCTACCTGTTGTTCGAGTCGGCCGAAGACCTGGCCCGCCGCGAGCTCTACATCGACGTGACGCCCGAGCAGGCGATCTACAACGTCCGCAAGGCGCTCGGCAAGGGCGTGCTGAAGGTCATGTCGAAGATGGGCATCTCGACCATCGCGTCCTACACCGGCGCGCAGGTCTTCGAGGCCATCGGCCTGGCCCAGGACTTCGTCGATGAGTACTTCACCGGCACGACCAGCCGCATCGAGGGCATCGGGCTGGACGAGATCGCCGAGGAGGTGCGCCGGCGCCACCTGATCGCCTACCCGGACTCGGGGATCCCGCTGGCGCACCGCACCCTGGTGATGGGTGGTGAGTACCAGTGGCGCCGCGAGGGTGAGGAGCACCTGTTCAGCCCTGAGACGGTCTTCCGCCTGCAGCACGCCACCAGCACCGGCCGCTACGACGTGTTCAAGAAGTACTCCTCGCTGGTCGACGAGAACTCGCGCCGGGCGATGACCCTGCGTTCGCTGCTGCACCTGCGCACCGCCCGCACCCCGATCAGCATCGACGAGGTCGAACCGGCCAGCGAGATCGTCAAGCGCTTCTCGACCGGTGCGATGAGCTACGGCTCCATCTCGGCAGAGGCCCACGAGACCCTGGCGATCGCTATGAACCGGCTCGGCGCCAAGTCGAACACCGGTGAGGGTGGCGAGGACAAGGACCGCCTCTACGACCCCGAGCGCCGTTCGGCCATCAAGCAGGTCGCCTCGGGTCGCTTCGGGGTGACCAGCGACTACCTGAGCAACGCCACCGACATCCAGATCAAGATGGCCCAGGGTGCCAAGCCCGGTGAGGGCGGACAGCTGCCCGGCCCGAAGGTCTACCCGTGGGTGGCGCAGACCCGCCACTCGACGCCGGGGGTGGGTCTGATCTCACCGCCGCCGCACCACGACATCTACTCCATCGAGGACCTCAAGCAGCTCATCCACGACCTGAAGTGCGCCAACCCGGCCGCCCGGGTGCACGTGAAGCTGGTGGCCGAGGTCGGTGTGGGCACGGTTGCCGCCGGCGTGGCGAAGGCCAAGGCCGACGTGGTGCTGATCTCCGGCCATGACGGGGGTACCGGTGCTGCGCCGCTGACCTCGCTGAAGCATGCCGGTGGGCCCTGGGAACTCGGCCTGGCCGAGACCCAGCAGACCCTGCTGCTCAACGGGCTGCGTGACCGCATCGTCGTCCAGGCCGACGGCCAGCTCAAGACCGGCCGCGATGTCGTGATCGCTGCCCTGCTGGGTGCCGAGGAGTTCGGTTTCGCCACCGCGCCGCTGGTCGTCTCGGGCTGCATCATGATGCGGGTCTGCCACAAGGACACCTGCCCGGTCGGCATCGCCACCCAGAACCCGAAGCTGCGCGAGCACTTCCATGGGCGGGCCGAGCACGTGGTCAACTTCTTCATGTTCATCGCCGAAGAGGTGCGTGAGCTGCTGGCCCAGCTGGGGTTCCGCTCCATCGAGGAGGCCGTGGGCCAGGTCGAGGCGCTCGACGCCAAGCCTGCCGTCGAGCACTGGAAGGCCAAGGGTCTGGACCTGGCACCGATCCTGCACCTGGTCGACGTGCCCGAGGGCACCCCGCGCCACCACACCGTCAGCCAGGACCACGGGCTGGACGAGAAGATCGACGTGGCCCTGATCGAGGCCGCTCGTCCGGCGTTGGACCGCGGTGAGCGGGTCGAGGCCAGCTTCGAGGTTCGCAACGTCGACCGCACCGCCGGGACTCTCCTGGGCCACGAGGTCACCAAGGCCACCGGCGGCGAGGGCTTCGACGATGACACCATCAGCCTGACCCTGACCGGCACCGGTGGCCAGAGCTTCGGTGCGTTCCTGCCCCGCGGTGTGACCATGAAGCTGGTGGGTGATTCCAACGACTATGTCGCCAAGGGCCTGTGCGGCGGCATCATCATCGTCACCCCGCCGGCCGATGCCCCGTTCACCGCGTCGGAGCAGATCGTGGCCGGCAACGTGATCGGCTACGGCGCCACCTCCGGTGAGATCTACCTGCGGGGCGTGGTCGGTGAGCGCTTCTGCGTGCGCAACTCCGGTGCCACCGCGGTGGTCGAGGGCGTCGGGGACCATGGTTGTGAGTACATGACCGGGGGCGAGGCCCTCGTGCTCGGCCCGACCGGGCGCAACTTCGCCGCCGGCATGTCCGGGGGCGTGGCCTGGGTGCTCGACCTGGCCCAGGAGCGGCTCAACACCGAGATGGTCGACCCGCTCGAGCTGACCGAGGTCGACCTGGACCGGGTCACCGACCTGCTCACCCGCCACCGCGACCACACCGGCTCCGATGTCGCCCAGCGCCTGCTGGATGCCGGTCGCGACGAACTGTCGCGCCGTTTCACCAAGATCCTTCCCCGCGACTACGCCAAGGTGAAGGCCGCCGAGGCCGAGGCCAAGAGCCTCGGCCTGACCGAAGCCCAGACCACCGACCTGATGATGGAGGCCGCTCATGGCTGATCCCCGTGGATTCATGACCACCCCCCGCGAGGTGGCCACCCGCCGGCCCGTCGAGGAGCGCGTCAACGACTGGCGGGAGGTCTACCCCGAAGGTCCGGGGCGGGCCCTGCTGCCGATCATCAGCAAGCAGGCCGGGCGCTGCATGGACTGTGGCATCCCGTTCTGCCACACCGGCTGCCCGCTGGGGAACCTGATTCCCGAGTGGAACGACCTGGTCTGGCGTGATGAGTGGGTGCCGGCCGCCGACCGGCTGCACGCCACCAACAACTTTCCCGAGTTCACCGGACGCCTGTGCCCGGCGCCCTGCGAGACCGCTTGTGTGGTCGGCCTGGTCGGTGACCCGGTCACCATCAAGAACGTCGAGGTGGCCATCATTGACAAGGCCTGGGACGACCGCCGCGTCACCCCGCAGATGCCCGAATGGCACTCGCTGAAGACGGTGGCCGTGATCGGGTCCGGCCCCGCCGGACTGGCCGCGGCCCAGCAGCTGACCCGCACGGGCCACACCGTGGTCGTCTATGAACGTGCTGACGCCATCGGCGGCCTGCTGCGCTACGGCATCCCTGAGTTCAAGATGGAGAAGTCGGTCGTCGACCGTCGACTGAAGCAGATGACCCTGGAGGGCACGGTATTTCGTCCCAGCACCAACATTGGTGTCGACGTCACCGGTGAACAGCTGCTGGAGCGCTTCGACGCCGTCGTGCTGGCGATCGGGTCGACCAAGGCCCGCGACCTGCCGGTGCCCGGGCGTGAACTGGCAGGCATTCACCAGGCGATGGAGTTCCTGCCGCAGGCGAACCGTGCTGCGCTGGGCCAGGAGGTCGAGAACCAGATCACGGCCGAGGGCAAGCACGTGGTGATCATCGGCGGTGGCGACACCGGTGCCGACTGCCTGGGCACCTCGACCCGTCAGGGTGCGGCCTCGGTCACCCAGCTCGAGATCATGCCCACCCCGCCCGATGAGCGCCCCGCGCACCAGCCGTGGCCGACCTACCCGATGATCATGCGGGTCAGCTCGGCCCACGAGGAGGGCGGCGAGCGGACCTACTCGGTCTCGACGAGTGAGTTCGTGGGTGACGAGCAGGGCCGGGTGAAGTCGCTGAAGCTGCACGAGGTCACCTTCGACCAGGGCAAGTTCGTGCCGGTGCCCGGGTCGGAGCGCGAGATCCCCGCTGACCTGGTGCTGCTGGCCATGGGCTTCACCGGCCCTGAGACGGACTCGGTGGTCGACCAGCTGGGCGTGGAGCTCGACGAGCGCGGCAACATTGCCCGCGACGAGTCGTACGCCACCAACGTGCCCGGCGTCTTCGTCTGCGGTGACGCCGGCCGCGGCCAGTCGTTGATCGTCTGGGCGATTGCCGAGGGACGATCGGCTGCCCGCGGGGTCGACGAGTTCCTGATGGGCACCTCGGTGCTGCCGCGGCCCATCGGCCCCCAGGAGCGCCAGCTGCTGGCGTGAGTTCTCAGGCGGCGGGGGAGTCCTCTCCGTCATCGGGGCGGGGCAGGATGCGTCCGGTGGGGTCTTCGACCAGCCAGGTGTGGCTGCGCGTGACCAGGTAGCCGAAGCGGAGTGGCGAGCGCCACAGGAAGGTGCCCGGTAGCGGCTGGCTGAGGTGCCAGCCGCCGTGGGTCTTCGCCCGGTGGACCTTCCGTGACAGCGGGGCCAGGTTGTCCGGCCGGGTCAGGGGTTCCTGTCCGGCCGGGGTCGGCCGCCACGGGATGGTGTGGTCCAGGTCGAGCCCCCGGGAGGGTCGCTGGGAGAACGGGAACGCCTCGTGGGTGTTGCGCAGCGTGACCCATTCCCGCATCCGGGCCGGCACCTCGTAGGAGTCGGAGGTGGCGAGCTGGTCGGGGTGCAGCACTGGGCGCACGGTGACTCTCGTGTTGCCGTTGAGTTCCTTGACCCAGTCGGCCAGCAGCCCACCGGCCTTCTCGACCCGCATCAGCCCTTCGCCGGCGCGCAGGGTGGCTTCGGACAGGTGCACGAAGAGCTGGGCGCGGGGCAGCAACTGCTCGGGGTCGACCGTGACCGTTCCACAGGTGTGGCCTCGCTGCCCTCGGGCCGGGCAGTCGGGGTCGAACCCGTCGCCTCCCCAGGTCATCAGGCGTTCGGTGCCGGCCAGCACGGGGCTCTCCTCGGGGATGAACCGGTACTCGTCGGCGTATTCCGCATACAGCCGGAACTCCTCGGCCTCGGCACGGCACTTGGCGAGGAAGGCATCATTCAGGGCGACCAGCTTCTGCCGGGCGCCGGTGGCGCTGAACTCCGCGCGGGCGAACCTTTCCTGCGACGGGCGCTGGTCAAGCGCCGGCCTCGGCTTGCGCTTCGGTCTCGGCGGTGGTGGCAGGCCTGGCACGGCCTGTGGTGCGGCGTCGGATCCCATCCGGAGCACCTCGCCACGTCGTCTAGTATCGAACAGTTGTACTATTAGCTCAACTACGGGGACGCCACACAAGCCCACCGCCAGATCTGTGGACAACTATTTTCGGCGCATACCAACTGTTCCGGTGTCGGACTTGTCGGTGGACGGGGTTAGGCTGGGTCACCGTCGTCACGGATGGGGAGGGAAACCTGCATGGACCAGTTCGTCCACCTGCACTGCCACACGGACTTCTCGATGCTCGACGGAGCGGCCCGGGTGGCCGACCTCACCCAGAAGGCGGCCGGGCTGGGGATGCCGGCCATCGCGATGACCGACCACGGCAACCTCTATGGCGCCTACGAGTTCTACAAGGCCGCGAAGAAGGCCGAGATCAAGCCCATCATCGGGCTGGAGGCCTACCTCACCCCCAAGACCCACCGCAGCGAACGCAAGCGCGTCCAGTTCGGTGACGGCACCGGCGACGACGTGGCGTCCAAGGGCGCCTACACCCACATGACCATGTGGAGCGAGAACACCGAGGGCATGCACAACCTGTTCCGGCTGAGCACCCGCTCGAGCCTCGAGGGGTTCTTCTACAAGCCGCGCGCCGACCGGGAACTGCTCAACCAGTACTCCCAGGGCCTGCTGGCCACCACCGGCTGCCCCTCGGGTGAGGTGCAGACCTACCTGCGCCTGGGCCAGTTCGACAACGCCGTCGAATCGGCCGCCGAATTCGAGGACATCTTCGGCAAGGGCAACTTCTTCGTCGAGCTGATGGACCACGGCCTCGACATCGAGACCAATGTGCGTGACGACCTTCTGCGGCTGGCCAAGAAGCTGAACCTGCCGCTGGTCGCCACCAACGACCTGCACTACGTCGGCAAGGACGACGCCCACGCCCACGACACGCTGCTGTGCGTCTCGGCCGGCGCCCGCTTCGACACCCCCGGACGATTCAAGTTCAACGGCTCGGGCTACTACCTGAAGTCGGCCGAGCAGATGCGCCAGCTGTTCAGCAACCTGCCCGAGGCCTGCGACAACACCCTGGCGATCGCCGAACGCTGCCAGACCGAGTTCACCGAGGGCATGGGCACCTACATGCCCAAGTTCCCGGTGCCCGAGGGTGAGACGGAGGACTCCTGGTTCGTCAAGGAGGTCCGGGCCGGGCTGGCCCGCCGCTACCCGGACGGTGTGCCCGCCGAGGTCACCGAGCGGGCGCGCTTCGAGTACGAGATCATCCTGAAGATGGGCTTCGCCGGCTACTTCCTGGTGGTGGCCGACTTCATCAACTGGTCCAAGGAGAACGGCATCCGTGTCGGTCCCGGACGAGGCTCCGGTGCAGGGTCCATGTGCGCCTACGCCCTGCGCATCACCGACCTCGACCCGATCGAGCACGGCCTGCTGTTCGAACGCTTCCTCAACCCCGAGCGGGTCTCGATGCCCGACTTCGACATCGACTTCGACGACCGTCGCCGCGGCGAGGTGATCGCCTACGTCACCAACAAGTACGGCTCCGACCGGGTCAGCCAGATCATCACCTACGGCACCATCAAGGCCAAGCAGGCCGTCAAGGACTCCGCCCGGGTGCTCGACATGCCCTACTCGATCGGCGACCAGATCACCAAGGCCATGCCGGCCGCGGTGATGGGCAAGGACGTCCCGCTGCCCGAGTTGTTCAACCCCGACCATGACCGCTACGCCGAGGGCCGCGAGTTCCGCGAGCTGTACGAGTCCAATGCCGATGTCGCCCGGGTGGTCGACACGGCCAGGGGCATCGAGGGCCTCAAGCGGCAGTGGGGTGTGCACGCCGCCGGCGTGATCATGAGCTCCGAGCCGCTGATCGACATCATCCCGCTGATGAAGCGCGAGCAGGACGGCGCCATCATCACGCAGTTCGACTACCCGGGTTGTGAGTCACTGGGCCTGATCAAGATGGACTTCCTGGGCCTGCGCAACCTGACGGTGCTCGACGACGCCCTGCGCAACATCACCAGCAACCGTGGCGTCGACGTCGTCCTGGAAGACCTGCCGATGGACGACGCGGCCACCTTCGAACTGCTCCAGCGCGGCGACACCCTGGGCGTTTTCCAGCTCGACGGCGGCCCCATGCGTTCGCTGCTGCGCTCGATGCGGCCCGACAAGTTCGAAGACATCTCGGCCGTCGGTGCGCTGTATCGTCCGGGCCCGATGGGCGCCGACTCGCACAACAAGTACGCCCGCCGCAAGACCGGCCGGGAACCGATCACCCCGCTGCACCCCGAGCTCGAGGAACCACTGGCCGACATCCTGGGTGAGACCTACGGCCTGATCGTCTACCAGGAACAGGTGATGGCGATCGCCCAGAAGCTGGCCGGCTACACCCTCGGCAGCGCCGACATGCTGCGCCGGGCCATGGGCAAGAAGAAGAAGAAGGAACTGGACGCCCAGTACGAGGTGTTCCGCGCCGGCATGGCCGAACGCGGCTACTCACACGAGGCGATGCAGACCGTCTGGGACGTCCTGCTGCCGTTCTCGGACTATGCGTTCAACAAGTCCCACTCGGCGGCCTACGGGCTGGTCTCATACTGGACGGCGTACCTGAAGGCGAACTACCCGACCGAATACATGGCGGCGCTGCTGCAGTCGGTCAAGGACGACAAGGACAAGCTGGCCATCTACCTGGCCGAGTGCCGCCACATGGGAATCCAGGTGCTGCCGCCCGACGTGAACGAGTCCGAGGCGATGTTCACCGCCGTCGGTGATGCCATCCGCTTCGGCCTCTCGGGCATCCGCAACGTCGGCCACCACGTCGTCGACGGCATCGTGGCCGCCCGGCAGGAACATGGGCCGGCCGCGAACTTCGGCGAGTTCCTCGACCACGTGCCGCTGGTGGTGTGCAACAAGCGCATGGTCGAGTCCCTGATCAAGGCCGGTGCCTTCGACTCGATGAACCACCCGCGCCGGGCACTGATGGAGGTCTACGAGCAGGCCATCGACGCGGTGATCACCCTCAAGCGCAACGAGGCCAACGGCCAGGACGACCTGTTCGGTGCCTTCGGCGGCGCCGACGAGCAGGAGTCGGTCAACCAGCATGCCGAGGTGCCCGAACTGCCCGAGTGGGAGAAGGCGACCAGGCTGGCCTTCGAGCGCGAGATGCTGGGCCTCTACGTCTCCGACCACCCGCTGCAGGGGCTCGAACACGTGCTCCAGCGCCACCGGGACCATTCCCTGGGTGCGGTGGCGTCCCCGGACGGTCCCCCCGAAGGGGCGGTCGTCACCATCTGCGGCATGGTCACCCAGTTGACCCGCAAGCAGACCAAGACCGGTCAGATCTGGGCGATCCTGAACGTCGAGGACCTCGACGGCAGCGTCGAGGTGATGGTCTTCTCGCGGACCTACGAACAGGTCGCCATGCAACTGGCCACCGACGTCGTGGTCAAGGTGTCCGGGCGGGTCAGGCGTGACGACGACTCGGTCACCATCCAGGCCTCCGACGTCTCGCTGCCGGAGATCACCACCGAGGGTGGGGGTGGGCCGGTCACCATCCAACTGCCGGTGAGCCGGTGCACCCCGCCAGTCGTCGAACAGCTCAAGGGCGTGCTGCGCCAGCACCCCGGTGTGCAGGAGGTCCGGGTGACCCTGCTGTCGAACGACCGCGAGACCACCTTCCGCCTGCATGAGGAACTGCGGGTGAGCCCGTCGCAGCCGCTGATGGCCGACCTGAAGGCTCTGTTGGGGCCTTCCTGCCTGGCCTGAGAGGATCGCGTCCATGACCCACGTCGCGCACAGCTCCGACTCCGAGCCCTGGTCCCCGGACTCGCCCGGGCTGCTGGAACGCCCGGTCAGCCGGTTGTCGCCCGGCAATCGCCGCATGCTGGCCTTCGTCACGGCAGGGGTCCCCATCGGCCTGCTTGCCGGGCTGCTCTGGCAGGCCGTCGCGGGGCTGCCCGGCTACACGGTCGCCGAGAACGGGTCAGCGACGATGACCGAACGCGGGCTGGCCGGCTTCTTTTCGGCGGACTTCTGGTTCGTGGTCATCGGCGTCGTGCTCGGGGCAGCCATCGGTGCCTGGGGTTGGCGGTGGTTCGGACGACGCGGCTGGGTCGTGGTGCCGCTGGTACTTGCGGCCGCGGCCATCGCTGCACTGCTGTGCTGGTGGCTCGGGACCGTGGTCGGACCGAGTGACTTCGATGAGCGACTGGGCCAGGCGGTCCCCGGCGAAGTAGTCAGCATCGACCTGGAACTGCGGGCCAGGGCTGCGCTGGCCGCCTGGCCCTTCGGGGCGATCCTGCCGGTGATGATCGCCTCGGCCTTCTTCGGTGAACCGCCCGGCCGGTCCGAGGGGTGGCGCAGCGAGGTGTCCGAGCCTGCGATGCCGGGTGGGCCGCGGGTGACCGGCCAGTCGACGCCGTCCTCAGACCAGCGCCAGGCCCCAGACCGTGATGGGGGCGAGCAGTAGGGCGGGCACCATGTCGCCGACCCTGATGTCCTTCAGGCCGATCAGCCGGATCCCGAGCCCGAGCAGCATCACCCCGCCGACCACCGAGATCATGTCGACCTGGGGGCCGTTCAACACGTCGCCGAGGAGCCAGGCCAGCAGCGTCAAGGTGCCCTGGTAGGCGCCGACGGCCAACGCCGAGGCCATCACCCCGATGCCCAGCGCCGAGGCGAAGGCGATGGAGGCGACCCCGTCGAGGATGGCCTTGATCATCAGGGTGGAGGCTCCCTGCCCGAGGCCTTCCTGCAGCGAGCCCAGGATGGCCATCGGCCCGATGCAGAACAGCAGGGTGCTGGTGACGAAGCCGTTCACGAAGCGGGTCTGGCGTTCGTTGCCGGCGCCCTCGTCGCGGACCAGCAGGCGGCGCAGCCAGGCGGCCAGGGTCTCGGTGCGGTCCTCCAGGCGCAGCAGCGACCCGACCACGGTGCCCACGACGAGCACCAGGATGGCGACCAGGAAGACAGCCCCACCGGGCACGGCCTCGGTCAGCCTGGCCCCCAGCATGGGCAGCATGGTGGTGGCTCCCATCACCAGGGTGCACAGGCCCAGGACCTGGGTGATGGTGGTGCGGGTGCGTTCATCGAGCTTGCTGCCCAGCGCCAGCCCGACCAGCGAGCCGACCACGATGGTGACGACGTTGACGGCAGTGCCCAGACCAATGAACCCCACGGTTGTCACTGTAGGGGACGCCCACCCGGGGGAAGACGTGCTGACCACGGGTGAGAGGTCAGTAGACTGACCCGTGTGATTCGACGCATTGACCTCACCGCAGTGACCGACGCGGACTACCGCACCCTCGTACCGCGGGCGGACTTCGACGTCGAGCATGCCGTCGAGAAGGTGCGCCCGATCAGTGATGCGGTCGCCACCGAGGGCGAGGCCGCGCTGCGCCGCTTCTCCGAACAGTTCGACGGCGTGGTGCCCGACTCCTTCCGCGTCGCCCCCGAGACCCTGGCCCGGTGCCGCGACGAGCTGGACCCGACTCTGCGTGAGGCCTTCGAGGTCTCCATCGAGCGCCGCCGTGCGGTCTGCAAGCTGGGGGAGGTCGAGGAGTCGGCCAAGCGGGTTGCGGTCGCCGAGGGTGCCACCATCACCACCCGCATCGTCCCCGTCGACCGGGTCGGCCTCTATGTGCCCGGCGGCCTGGCGCCGCTGGCGTCCAGCGTGATCATGAACGTCGTCCCGGCCCAGGAGGCCGGGGTCGGGTCCATCGCCGTCGCCTCCCCACCGCAGGCCGAGTTCGGGGGGCTGCCGCACCCCAACATCCTGGCCCTGTGCGCACTGCTGGGCGTCGACGAGGTCTACGCCGTCGGCGGAGCCCAGGCCATCGCGATGTTCGCCCATGGGGTGCCCGAGTTGTGCACGCCGGTCAGCATGATCACCGGCCCCGGCAACATCTGGGTGGTCGCCGCCAAGCGCCTGCTGCGTGGCAAGGTCGGCATCGACGCCGAGGCGGGCCCCACCGAGATCGCCGTCCTCGCTGACGACTCGGCCAGCCCCGTTCACGTCGCGGCCGACCTGATCTCCCAGGCCGAGCACGACCCGATGGCCGCCGCCGTGCTGGTTACCGACTCGGCCGGGCTGGTCGACGCCGTCGAAGCTGAACTCGCCACCCAGGTCGCCGCCACCGAACACCGTGAGCGGGTCAGCACGTCACTGGGCGGCCCGCAGTCGGCGCTCGTGCTCGTCCGTGACCTCGAGCAGGGCCTGGCCGTCGTCAATGCCTACGCCGCTGAGCACCTCGAGATCCAGACCCGGGACGCCGCCGCGGTGGCCGCCCGGGTCACCAACGCCGGCGCCGTCTTCGTCGGGTCCTGGGCGCCGGTCTCCCTGGGGGACTACTCGGCCGGCTCCACCCACGTGCTGCCCACCGCCGGCTGCGCCTGCCACAGTTCCGGGCTGACCGTGCGCAGCTTCATGAAGGCGATGCACGTCATCGACTACAGCCGCGACGCGCTGCTCGAGATCGCTGACGGCGTCGAGGCCTTCGCCCGCGCCGAGCACCTGCCCGCCCACGCCAATGCCATCACCGTTCGACGAGGGGAGCCCACCGATGAGTGAGTCCAGCAACATCGAGCCCACGATTCCCGGCCCCGACATCGCTCTGGCTGACCTGCCCCTGCGCCCGGAACTGGTGGGGGAGGAGCCCTACGGCGCCCCCCAGCTCGACGTGCCGGTGCGCCTCAACGTCAACGAGAACCCCTACCCGCCCAGCGGCGCCATCATCCACGACATGGCGCGTGCCGTCAGCTCGCTGGCGACCGAGGTCAACCGCTACCCCGACCGGGAGGCCACCGACCTGCGCCGAGACCTGGCGCGCTACCTCGGCTTCGGCCTGGCGGCTGCGAACATCTGGGCCGCCAACGGATCCAATGAGGTGATGACCCACCTGCTGCAGGCATTCGGCGGCCCGGGCCGCACCGTGCTGTCGTTCGCGCCGACCTACTCGATGTACCCCGAGTACGCCCGCAACACCCTGACCAACTACGTCACCGCACCCCGCCGCGACAACTACACCCTGACCTCGACCGACATCCTGTCCGCCATCGCCGAGCACCAGCCCGACGTGGTCATCATCACCACCCCGAACAACCCAACCGGCACCACCATCCCGGCCAGCGTGCTCGAAGAGGTGCTCGAGGGCACCGAGGCGCTGGTGGTGGTCGACGAGGCCTACCAGGAGTTCACCGAGTTCCCCGAGGACTCGGCCTGCGCCCTGCTGTCGCGGTTCGGACGACTGGTCGTCAGCCGCACCATGAGCAAGGCCTTCGCCTTCGCCGGCGGACGAGTGGGCTACCTCGCGGCAGCTCCCGCGATCGTCGATGCCTGCCGCATTGTCCGGCTGCCCTACCACCTGTCGGCCCAGACCCAGGCGCTGGCCCGGGTGGCGCTGGCCCACGCCCCGGAGATGCTGTCCAATGTCTCCGAGCTGCGCATCCAGATCCAGCAGTTGCAGTCGTGGTTGCGTGACCGCGGCCTCGAGGTCGTGCCCAGTCAGGCCAACTTCTGCCTGTTCGGCCGCTTCGCCGACCGCCATCCCGTGTGGCAGGGCCTGCTCGACCGCGGGGTCCTGGTCCGCGAGACCGGGCCGGACGGTTTCCTGCGGGTCTCGGCCGGCACCCCCGACGAGATGGCCGCCTTCCGCCGCGCGCTGGAAGAGGTGCTCGCCGAGCACCCTGCCCGCGTGACCACCACCCCCAGCGAGGAATCCCGATGACCGACGCCACCACCCAGCCCCACCGCACCGCCAGCATCGAACGCACCACCAGCGAATCGACGATCTCGGTGTGGATCGACCTCGACGGCACCGGTGAGTACGACATCGACACCGGTGTGGGCTTCTACGACCACATGCTCACCGCGTTGAGCCGGCACTCCGGCATCGACATGAAGGTCAAGGCCACCGGTGACCTGCACATCGACGGCCACCACACCATCGAGGACACCGCCATCGCGCTGGGCCAAGCACTCAAGATCGCCCTCGGCGACAAGGCCGGCATCACCCGCTACGGTGATGCCACCATCCCGTTGGACGAGGCGCTGGCCCACTGCACGGTCGACGTGGCCGGGCGCCCCTACGTCGTGCACACCGGCGAGCCCGAGGGGCAGGTCTACGCCCTGATCGGCGGCTCCGGCGTGCCCTACGCCGGTTCGATGACCCGCCACGTGGTCGAGTCGTTCGCGTTGAACAGCGGCCTGTGCATCCACCTGCGGCTCATCTCGGGCCGCGACCCGCACCACATCGTCGAGGCCCAGTTCAAGGCCCTGGCCCGTGCGCTGCGCACCGCGGTCTCCTTCGACCCGCGCACCGTGGGCGTGCCCAGCACCAAGGGAACGCTGAATGCCTGAGGAAGGTCCTACAGCACCGACCGTCGGAGTGTTGGACTACGGTTCGGGCAACCTGCATTCGGCCGTCAAGGCGTTGGAGGCGGCCGGCGCGCAGGTCGTGCTCGGCAGCGCCGAGCAGATCGCCGACTGCGACGGTGTCGTCATTCCCGGTGTCGGTGCCTTCGCCGCCTGCATGGACGGGCTGCAGCAGGCCGGCGGTGACGACCTCGTCCGGCAGCGGCTGGAAGCCGGTCGCCCGGTGCTGGGCATCTGCGTGGGACACCAGGTGATGTTCGGGCTGGGCCGTGAGCATGGGGTCGAGCGTGCCGGGATCGGGGTGCTTCCCGGGGTGGTCGAGCAGATCGAGGCGCCGCGGCTGCCGCACATGGGCTGGAACACAGTCGAGGCTCCGGCGGGCACGCGCCTGTTCACCGATCTGGGGGAGCGCTACTACTTCGTGCACTCCTACGGGGTGCGCTCCCTGCCTGACGGCTTCGAGGGTCTGGTCACCTGGGCCGAGCACGAGGGTGACCGGTTCGTGGCCGCGGTCGAGCATGGTGCGTTGACCAGTGTGCAGTTCCACCCGGAGAAGTCCGGTGCGGCGGGTGGTCGGCTGCTGGGACGTTGGCTGCGCAGAGTCGGTGAGGTGCGGCTCGGCGGACCGTCAGCCTCGTAAGATCACGGTGGGTCTGTCAGGAACTTTGTGTGAGTGGTTCTCGGTGTGATGCCCGGGTGGGCTGGGTGGATCGAGAATCAGATCATGGGGCAGCAACGGGTGCTGACCGCGTTGACCAAAGGTGCTCCAGTCGGCGCTGGAGGAGGAGATGGCCGCTCATCTGGGCTATGACAAGCATGATCGGGCGGGTCGGGGCAGCGGAAACTCCCGTAACGGGTCGAACCGGGCTGCCACGTTTGAGCCGCACGTGTGTCCCGAGGTCATCCGCGTGTCCAACAGATGGCTGTGACGAGACGATACCCCGGGGTCAGCCACGTCTGACCACACGATCGGAGCAACCGGCCAGGTAGCCTCGGCATCGCCAGCGGTGGATGCTCCCGGCCGACGAGCCGCCCGGCCCGGGGCCGATCCGATAGGCTCGCGGGCGTGAATACTCTGGTGTTGTTGCCCGCTGTAGACATCCAGTCCGGGCAGGCCGTCCAGCTCGTCCAGGGCGTGGCCGGCAGTGAGAAGACTTTCGGTGACCCGCTCGCCGCAGCCCAGCGCTGGAAGAACGACGGCGCCGAATGGCTGCACCTGGTCGACCTCGACGCCGCCTTCGGCCGGGGCAGCAACGCCCAGATCACCACCGACATCACCGGCCGCATCGGCATGCACGTCGAACTGTCCGGCGGCATCCGCGACGACGAGTCCCTGAAGCGGGCGCTGGACGCCGGTGCCCGCCGGGTCAACATCGGCACCGCCGCCCTCGAGAACCCCGAATGGTGCGAACAGATCATCGCGGCCTACGGCGACAAGATCGCCATCGGCCTGGACGTGAAGGGCACCCGGCTCGCCGCCCGCGGCTGGACTCGTGAGGGCGGCGACCTGCACGAGACCATCGACCGGCTCAACGCCGCCGGCTGCCGGCGCTACGTGGTCACCGACGTGGCCAGCGACGGCATGCTGACCGGCCCGAACTTCGACCTGCTCGCCGACGTCTGCAGCCGCACCGACGCCGCCGTCATCGCCAGCGGCGGGGTGACCACACTGGCCGACATCGCCCGCCTGCGCGACATGGACGGTGTCGAGGGTGCCATCGTCGGCACAGCCCTCTACGTGGGCAGCATGACCCTGACCGATGCGCTGGCCGTGGCGCGTGGTGCCAACCCCGAGGACCTGTGATGAATGCTGAGCCCGAGCGCCGACCGATCGGCCCGGCCGCCACCTTCGGCACCACCGGCGTCATGCAGCAGCCGCCGCCGCCCCTGAACGGGCGCATCCGCGACCTGCTGGCCGGCAAGAAGATCGCCCTGACCGGGGTCACCGGGTTCATCGGCGAGCAGGTGCTGTGGAAGATCCTCACCGAGGTGCCCGAGGCCACCGTCTCGGTGCTGGTGCGCCGCAAGGGCTCGATGACTGCCCAGACCCGCGTCGTCGGGCTGCTGCGCAAGCCCATCTTCAAGGAACTTCGTGAGGCCGCCGGCGGCCCCGAGGAACTGCAGCAGGCCCGCGTCGAGGTGATCGAGGGCGATCTGCCCAACGTGCCCGAACTGCCGCGCGACATCGATGTGCTGGTGCACTGCGCCGGTGACGTCTCCTTCGACCCGCCGATCGACGATGCCTTCCGCACCAATGTGCTGGGCACCCAGGCACTGCTGGAACGCTTCATCGAATCGGCCACCGGCCCCGACGGCACCCTGGAGCGCGTGCCCCACTACGTGCACATCTCCACCGCCTACACCGCCGGTCGCCGGCGTGGCGCGATTCCCGAGGCCGCCCACGAGCACGACGTCGACTACCGCGTCGAGACCGAGGCCGCCCTCGAGATGGGCGAGCACATCCGCCGCCGCTCGCGCAGCCCCGAAGAACTGTCCCTGCTGCGCAAGCAGGCCGAGGCCCAGCACCAGCAGGCCGGCTACCTCACCACGGCAGCCGACACCGAGCGCCGCCGCCTGGAATGGATCCGCGACGAACTGGTCCGCGCCGGCACCGAACGTGCCCGCTCGCTGGGCTGGACCGACGTCTACACCTTCGCCAAGGCGATGGGGGAGCGGGTCGTCGCCGAGGTCGCCAAGGACATCAAGGTCTCGGTCGTGCGCCCGGCCATCGTCGAGTCATCCCTGAAGCACCCCTACCCGGGCTGGATCGAGGGCTTCAAGATGGCCGACCCGATCATCCTGGCCTATGCCCGCGGCGAACTGCCCGAGTTCCCGGCCTCGCCCGACTCGGTCATCGACATCATTCCCTGCGACTACGTGGTCAACGCCATCGTCGCGGTCTGCGCCACCGACCCCGAGGTCGGCACCATCGAGTTCTACCACTCGAACTCCGGCGCGCGGAACCCGCTGACCTTCCAAGGCATCTTCGAGAACCTGCGCTCCTACATGAACGCCCACCCCTTCGTCCTGGACGGGAAGGAGGTGCCCCGCGCCGCTTGGAAATTCCCCGGCCATGCCCCGGTCGAACGGGCGATCCGGCTCGGCGAGTTCGGCACCCGCTGGGGCAACCGACTGCTCAACCTGGCGCCACGTTCGCAGACCACCCGCAAGGCCGCCATCGCCCTGGACAAGCAGACCGACCGGCTCGCCTTCTACCGCAAGTACCTGTCGCTCTACGGGGAATACCTGCAGTCGCAGTTGCACTTCGTCGACGACCGCACCCTGGCCCTGCACCACAATCTGGACCCGGCCGACGTGGAGGCCTTCGGCTTTGACTCCGCCGACGTCGACTGGCCCACCTACCTGCAGCAGATCCATGCGCCGGCCATCCTGGAACCGGTCCAGCGCCTCGAGAATGCCCGCAAGCGACGCGAGGCCCGGGCCACCACCTACCGCGAGCTCAAGCCGGGCACTCGTCCGACCATCGCCGCCTTCGACCTGGACGGCACGGTCATCGCCACCAATGTCGTCGAGACCTATCTGGCCGCGCGGCTGCCCGAACTGGGCCCGATCGACAAGGCCCGCGAGTTCGCCGGCGTGCTGACCCGGCTGCCCGGTTACCTGGGCGCCGAGCGGCGCGACCGCAGCGACTTCCTGCGGGCGCTCTACCGCCGCTTCGAGGGCATGCCACTGGCCCACCTGGAAGAGATCGTCGACGACCGGCTCGCCGACTTCTTTGCCGACCGGATCGCCCCTGACGCCCTGGCCCGCATCAAGGAGCACCGCGAGGCCGGTCACACCACGGTGCTGCTGACCGGGGCGGTGCGGCCCTTCACCCGCCCGCTGGACGACCTGTTCGACGTGATCGTGGCCGGTGAACTGTCGGTTGACGCCGAGGGGGTCTGCACCGGCTTCCTGCAGGGCCCGCCCATGGTCGGTGAGTCCCGCTCGGCCTGGCTGCGGCACTACGCCGCGCTGAACAACCTCGACCTGCGCGACGCCTACGCCTACGCCGACAGCCATGTCGACCTGCCCATGCTGCGCGCGGTCGGCCACCCTGTGGCCGTCAGCCCTGACGTCGGCCTGCTGCGGGCGGCCAGGCAGCAGGGCTGGTCGATCGTCGACTGGCCGGTCGGCGCCAGCCGACGACGAATGTTGCCCGTGTGACGGCGGGGCCGCCGTCTGCCGGCCCGAGCGCGTCCGCTAGGCTCGTGCCACGGCTCGAGGGGTCAACGGTGATCCTTCGAGCCCTTGCCCCCTTGCGAAAACTGATGGCTGATGACTGAACCTGACCTGGAACCCCACCTGCGGTGGAGCTGGCTGGACGAGTCGGACCTCCCCGAACTGGCAGCCCTGCGCGAAGCCACCGACTACGTGGACGACCCCATCGAACGCACCGACCTGACCCAGCTGCAGGGCCTGTTCAACGCTCCTGAGGCCAACCCCACCCGCAACGCGGCCGTCGGTCGGGACCAGACCGGCTCCGTGGTCGCCTACGCGTGGGGCCACCCCCGCGTCGGCGAGGGAGAACTGCGCTACTGGCTCGACTGGGCCGTCCACCCCGCGTGGACCTACCGCAGCATCGGGGTCGCCTGCACCACCTGGCTGCGTGACCGGGGGGTCGCCTGGTGGCAGGAGCAGCAGGCGGCCGGCATCGACGAACCGCTGTGGCTGGGCGCCCACGTGGACGAGAAGCTGACCCGCAAGGTGTCCCAGATGGAATCGGCCGGTTTCGTGGCCGAACGCTGGTTCAGCGACATGCGGGTCTGGTTCGCCGAGCACGACCCCCACGAGTTGCCGCTGGTGGTGCCCGAGGGCATCGAACTGGTGCACTTCGAACCCTCGCTCAGTGAGGCCGTCCGGGCCGCGCACAACCGGGCCTTCGCCACCGTGCCCGGCGCCCAGCGGATCTCGCGCAGCGTCTGGGAACACGTCCTGGAGACCACCGCCGCCGACGTCGTCAGCTCCTGGGTGGCGTTGGCCGACGGGTCGGTGGCCGGTTACGCCATCAGCTCCGGCCAGCACAGCGAGACCGACGACGCCCTGGTCGAGGGCTGGACCGAGTTCCTCGGCACCGTGCCCGAGTGGCGCGGACGAGGCATCGCGCGGGCCGTGCTGACCGCGGCCCTGCGCGGTTTCGCCGACGCCGGGCTGGCGGGGGCGGGGCTGGGGGTGGACGCCGACCGGGCCGAGGCCGCGTTCCGCCTGTTCACCGAGCTCGGCTACCGCAGCTCGGAGCGGCTGGTGCTGATGGGCATGCGACGCGGCTAGAGTGGACTGCCGGACACACCCGCAACCGGGGTGTGCGCAGTCTGGAAAGGGGCGCCCCCATGGCAGGTCACTCCAAATGGGCCACGACCAAGCACAAGAAGGCCGTCATTGACGCCAAGCGCGGCAAACTGTTCGCCAAGCTCGTCAAGAACGTCGAGGTGGCGGCGCGCATCGGCGGTGGGGACCCTGCCGGCAACCCCACCCTCTACGACGCCATCCAGAAGGCCAAGAAGAGCTCGGTGCCCAACGACAACATCGACCGCGCCGTCAAGCGCGGTTCGGGTGCCGACGGTGAGGGCGCCAACTACGACACCGTGATGTACGAGGCCTACGGCCCGGCCGGGGTCGCCATCCTCATCGAGTGCCTCACCGACAACCGCAACCGGGCCATCTCCGACGTGCGGGTCGCGGTCACGCGCAACGGTGCCACCATGGCCGACGGCGGCTCGGTGCAGCGCATCTTCGCCCGCAAGGGCATCGTCATCGTCCCCAAGGACCAGGACGGCCGCCAGGTCAGCGAGGACGACGTGCTCGAGGCCACCATCGACGCCGAACCCGAGGACGTCATCGACCTGGGTGACACCCTCGAGATCGTCTCCGACCCGGCCCAGGTGGTCGCGGTGCGCCAGGCCGTCCAGGCTGCCAACCTCGACTACGACTCGGCCGAGGTCGAGTTCCGCGCCGACTTCGACCAGCCGCTGACGTCGGTGGACGAGGCCCAGAAGCTGTTCCGCGTCATCGATGCCCTCGAGGACTCCGACGACGTCCAGAACGTCTACACCAACGTCGACATCCCTGAGGACATCGCCTCCCAGCTCGAGGAGGAGTGATCCGGTGCGTGTCCTGGGGGTCGACCCCGGCCTGACCCGCTGCGGTGTGGGGGTGGTCGAGGGCGTCGTGGGGCGCCCCCCGGAGTTCATCGACTGCGGCGTCGTGCGCACCCCGGCCGACCTGGACCACGCCCTGCGCCTGCTGCGGATCGAAGAGGGGCTCCAGGAGTGGGTGGCTCGGACCCGCCCCGACGCCATTGCGGTGGAACGGGTCTTCGCCCAGCACAACCTGCACTCGGTCACGGGCACCGCCCAGGCCGCCGGTATCGCCATGCTGGTCGCCGCCCGCCACGCGATCCCGGTCGTGCTGCACACCCCCAGTGAGGTGAAGGCCGCCATCACCGGCAGCGGGCGGGCCGACAAGGCCCAGGTCGGTGCCATGGTGGCACGCATCTGCCGACTGGACGCACCACCGACCCCCGCCGACGCCGCCGATGCCGTGGCGCTGGCCATCACCCATGTCTGGCGGGGCACCGCCACCAACCGGTACGCCGAACTGGTCGCCGCCGCCCGCGCCCGCCCCACCCGCTACCCGAGGGGAACCCGCCGTGATTGACCGACTCACCGGCACCACGGCCGCCGCCGGGCCCAACTGGGTCGTCGTCCAGACCGGCGGGCTCGGCCTGCGGGCCTGGTGCACCCCGGCCACCGCCGCCGGCGTCCGCCCCGGGCAGGAGTGCTCCCTGTTCACCACCCTGGTCACCCGGGAGGACTCCCTCACCCTCTACGGCTTTGCCGCCGAGGACGAACGCGACGCCTTCGAACTGGTCCAGACCGCCTCCGGCGTCGGGCCGAAGCTGGCGTTGGCGATCGTCTCGGTGCTGGCCCCGGGTGACCTGGCGGCCGCCATCACCGCCGGGGACGTCAAGCGGCTCACCTCGGTGCCCGGCCTGGGCCCCAAGGGTGCCCAGAAGATGATCATCGAACTCAAGGACAAGGTGCTCGTCCTCGGTGGGCGCAGCTCGTCCGGCGTCGTGCAGGAACCGCGCGGGGCTGCCGAAGCGTGGCGTGAACAGGTCTCCGAGGGCCTGCAGGGCCTGGGCTGGTCGGCGCGTGACGCCGAGACGGCGTGCGAGCGGGTGGCTCCGCTGGTCGAGGAGGACCCGTCGGTGTCGGTGGCTTCGCTGATGCGGGCGGCGCTGCGTTCGCTGGCCCGCTGAGGTGGAAGGTAGTTTCGAGGCCATGACCCATTCCCCGCTCGACCCCACCCTCGAACCGGAGGAGAGGGCTGCCGAACAGGCGCTGCGGCCCTCGAGGCTGGCCGATTTCTCCGGCCAGCAGCGGGTCAGCGACCAGTTGGGACTCGTGCTGGAGGCCGCCCGCCACCGCGGTGCCACCCCCGACCACGTACTGCTCAGCGGGCCGCCGGGGCTGGGCAAGACCACCCTGGCCATGATCATCGCCGCCGAAATGGGTGCCCCGCTGCGGATGTCGTCGGGGCCGGCCATCCAGCACGCCGGGGACCTGGCCGCGATCCTGTCCGGCCTGGTCGAGGGCGAGGTCTTCTTCCTCGACGAGATCCACCGCATGTCGCGACCCGCCGAGGAAATGCTCTACATGGCCATGGAGGACTTCCGGGTCGACGTGGTCATCGGCAAGGGCCCGGGCGCCACCGCCATCCCGATCGACCTGCCCCCGTTCACCCTGGTCGGGGCGACCACCCGCGCCGGCATGCTGCCCAGCCCGCTGCGCGACCGGTTCGGTTTCACCGCCACCCTCGACTACTACGAGCCCGAGGACCTGCACCGCATCCTCACCCGCTCGGCCACCCTGCTCGAGGTCGACCTCGACCCCGAGGCCGGGGCAGAGGTGGCCTCGCGTTCCCGGGGAACCCCCCGCATCGCCAACCGCCTGCTGCGCCGGGTGCGTGACTACGCCCAGGTGCACGGCAGCGGCCACGTGGACCTCGACATCGTCCACGCCGCCCTCGACCTCTACGAGGTGGACGCGCTGGGGCTGGACCGACTCGACCGGGCGGTGCTGGAGGCGCTGTGCACCAAGTTCGGTGGCGGGCCGGTGGGCCTGTCCACGCTGGCGATCAGCGTCGCCGAGGAGACCGAGACCGTCGAGGAGGTCGCCGAGCCGTTCCTGGTCCGGCTGGGCTTCCTGATGCGCACCCCCCGTGGGCGGGTGGCGACCCCGGCGGGCTGGCACCATTTGGGACTGCGACCGCCTCGTCCGGAGAACCCGGATTTGTTCGGGTAGTCTTACCCCGTTTGGTCAAGCCCACAGGAGCCCACACGCATGCCACTGGATACGATCCTTCTGATCCTCGCCGCAGTTCTGTTCTTCTACTTCCTCATGATTCGCCCGATGCGCAAGCAGGTGGCGGCCCAGCAGGAACTGCGCAACAGCCTGGAGGTGGGTTCGCGGGTGCAGCTGAGTTCAGGCATGCTCGCCACCATCAAGCACCTCGGTGACCGGCAGGTCATCGTGGAACTGGCCCCCGGGGTCGAGGTGACCGTGCTCAAGCAGGCCATCGGCGCCATCGTGCGCGCCGAGGACGAGGAGTTCGAGTACGAGGACGAAGTCCCTGTGCTCGAGGACGAACCCGTCCTCGAGGGTGAGGGCATCGAGGGCACCGAACAGTACGGCACGGAACAGAACGGCACCGAACAGAACAAGGGGTACTGACCAGTGGCCGCGTCCTCCAGGCGTTACCGACCAGGGTTGAACCTGATCGTCTTCCTGCTCCTCGTCGCTTCCCTCTACGGCCTGATGGCCGCAGCGAAGGTCTGGACGCCCAGGCTGGGCCTGGACCTGCGCGGCGGTACCACCATCACCCTGACCGCCTCCAACGTGTCCGGGTCGGGCTCGATCTCGTCCACCAGCCTCGAGCAGGCGCGCAACATCATCCAGCAGCGCGTCGACGGCCTCGGTGTCGGTGAGGCCGAGGTGACCACCCAGGGCGACCGCAACATCGTGGTCAGCGTGCCCAACATGCAGCGTGACGAGCTGATCCGCCTGGTCGGCCAGACCGCGAAGCTGTCGTTCCGCAACGTCTACCAGGTCGACGTCGGCGGGCCGCTGCCCACCGAGACCGACTCCACCCCGGGTGCGACCCCCTCCAGCGAGCCGACCGACGTGCCGCCGGGGCTGCCGACCGCGATCATCACCGACGGGCCGCCCGGCCTGCCCACCAGCCCGGCGCCGGAGGAAACCCCGCGCGCCACCACCGAGCCGGAGACCCCGCTGAGCTACCAGGAGGCCATCGACTGGACTCCCAGCGAGAAGGACCTGGCCGAGTTCCAGACCTGGATGTGCGTCGACGACTTCACCATGGTCTCCAGTGAGCCCTTCTTCGCCTGTGACTCCACCGGCTACAAGTACCTGCTCGGCCCCGAGGTCATCCCCGGCGAGAATGTCGACAATGCCGGCGCCGGCATCCCGCAGGGCCAGTTCAACTGGGTCGTCACCCTCGACTTCGACGACGCCGGCACCCAGGCCTTCACCGCCAACACCACCTACCTGTCGACCCAGACCTCCCCGATGAACCAGTTCGCGATCGTGCTGGACGGTCGGGTCATCTCGGCTCCCTCGGTCTCGCAGGTGATCCCCGGCGGCAACGCCGAGATCAGCGGCAGCTTCAACGAGCAGACCGCCAATGAGCTGGCCAACGTGCTCAAGTACGGCGCCCTGCCGCTGTCCTTCGAGATCTCCAGCGTCGACAACGTGTCGGCCAGCCTCGGTGGCGAACAGCTGCGCGGCGCCATCATCGCCGGCATCATCGGCCTGGCGCTGGTCGTGATCTACTCGATCGCCTACTACCGCGCGCTGTCGATCATCGTGATCGCCTCGCTGGCGATGGCCGTGGCCATCTCGTACCCGGTGATCGTGCTGCTGGGTGAGGCGGTGGGCTTCGCGTTGAACCTGCCCGGCCTGGCCGGTGCCATCCTGGCGATCGGCGTGACAGCAGACTCCTTCATCATCTACTTCGAACGAATACGGGACGAGGTCCGTGAGGGCAGGTCGCTGAAGACGGCCATCGAGACCGGCTGGCGCAAGGCCAAGTACACGGTCCTGATCTCTGACATGGTCTCGCTGCTGTCGGCGGTCGTGCTGTTCATCCTGGCCGTCGGCTCGGTGCGCGGTTTCGCCTTCACCTTGGGCGTCACCACCGTCATCGACGTCGTCATCGTGTTCTTCTTCACCAAGCCACTGATGACCGTGCTCGGACGCACCAAGTACTTCGGTCAGGGCGGTCCGTTCTCGGGCCTGTCCCCGCGCCACATGGGCGTCAGCCGGGCCTCCCTGATGGGTCGCCGCCGCAAGCTCACCGCGAAGGAGGCCTGAGCCATGATGGCCCGCCGCAAGTCGAACCGTCCGCCGCGCAAGCCCAGCACCACCATCAAGGTCGTGGCTGAGCCCGAGGTCGTCGACGAGGAGCTCGTCGAGGAGGTCGTCGACGACGAGCTGGACACCGAAGACGTGGACGCCGCCGAAGACGTGGTCGACGCCGAAGAGCCCGACGACGCCGACGAGAAGCCCACCCGGACGAGCCGGACCTCGAAAACCGACAAGTCCTCGGGCGCCAGCGCCCTGCGCGATGCCACCGGCAGCAGCCGTCGACGCTCCAGCAGTGCCAAGTCGGGCTCGGCCACAGCCACGAAGTCCCGTTCCACCAAGGTTCCCCGCCATGACCAGGTCAAGGAACACCCCGGCCTGGCCCACCGCCTCTACACCGGTGAGACCTCGATCGACTTCATGGGCCACCGCAAGCGGTGGTACACGATCAGCGGCGTGCTGCTGCTGATCTGCCTGGCGTCGATGCTGTTCCGCGGGCTCAACCTGGGCATCGAGTTCCAGGGCGGCACCGTGTTCACCGTGCCGGTCACCGTCACCTCCAGCACCCCCAACGAGCTGGGCAGGGTCGTCGAGGACACCGGGCTGAGCGAGCTCGACGGCACCTCGGTGGTCACCATCGGTGACCATTCCGCGCGTGTCCAGACCCGCACCATGACCCCCGAAGAGGTCGTCACCGTCCGCACGGCGCTGGCCCAGTTCGTGGGCGTGAGCGTCGATGACGTGGCCTATTCGACCGTCGGCGCCTCGTGGGGCCAGCAGATTACTGAACGGGGCATCCAGGCCCTGGTGGTCTTCCTGGTGCTCGTCGCGTTGATGATCTGGGCCTATTTCCGTGACTGGAAGATGTCGGTCGCGGCCCTGGTGGCACTCGTGCACGACCTGGTGTTGACCATCGGCATCTACTCGGTGCTCGGGTTGACCGTGAGCCCGGCGTCCCTGATCGGTGTGCTGACCATCCTCGGCTACTCCCTCTACGACACCGTGGTGGTCTTCGACAAGGTCCGCGAGAACGTCAAGGACATCACCAAGCAGAAGCACACCTACAGCGAGCAGGCCAACCTGGCCGTCAACCAGGTGCTGGTGCGCTCGATCAACACCACCGTCATCGGCGTGCTGCCGGTGGCCGCCATCCTGGTGGCAGCCACCTTCTTCATGGGCCCCGGCCCGCTCGAGGACCTCGGCCTGGCGCTGTTCGTCGGCATGATCGCCGGTGCCTACTCCTCGATCTTCATCGCCGCCCCGCTGCTCGCGCAGCTGCGTGAGCGTGAGCCCGAGATGGTCAAGCACCGCGAGAAGCTCGGACGACGCACCGCGCGTCATGCCCGTGGTTCCATGCAGAGCGTCGCCGAAGTGGCAGACTCGGCAGAACAGGACGAGGACGACGCCGCCAAGGGCACCCGCGGTGGCCCCGAGGTGATCCTCAACGAGGTTGGTGAGGACCCCTGGGAACTCGAGGGTGTCGAGGTCGAGGGCATCGAGGTCGACGACCTCGACGGCCCTGAGGACGACCGCGCCGAGGTGGCAGCGACCCGACGGCAGCCCCGCCGCCAGTCGCGAGGACGACGGAGGAACTGACCGTGGCCGATGTGGAGCTGATCAAGTCGCTGATCCGCGACGTCCCCGACTTCCCGAAGCCGGGTGTCACCTTCAAGGACATCACCCCGCTGCTGGCCTCACCCGACGGCTTCGAGGCCACCGTGGCGGCCCTGGTCGACGGCGCCCCCGAGCGCATCGACGTGGTGGTCGGCATGGAGGCCCGTGGGTTCATCTTCGCCGCCCCCGTGGCGCTGCGGTTGCACGCCGGCTTCGTGCCGGTGCGCAAGCCCGGCAAGCTGCCGCGTGCGGTCTACGAGGAGTCCTTCGCGCTCGAGTACGGCCATGAGACCCTGACCGTGCACACCGACGCCATCCGGCCCGGGTCGCGGGTGATGGTGGTCGACGACGTGCTGGCCACCGGTGGCACCATCAGCGCCACCGCCGGCCTGCTGCGCCAGCTGGGCGCCGAGCTCGTCCACGTGGGTGTCGTCATGGAGCTGGGCTACCTCGGTGGGCGCGAACGCCTGCTCGCCGACGGCATCGACACCTGCTCGCCGGTCCTGATCGTCTGATTCCCGATGGCCCGATCGGCATCGCGCGGTAGGCGGCAGGGCTGGCGCGACCTGGACCTGGTCAGCCTCCCGCAGCGCCAGACCCGCAGCCCGATCACCGAGCTGCTGCGCCGCTTCCTGCTGGCCATGGCGCTGCTGCTGGCCTCCACGCTGATCGTGTGGCTCGACCGGGAGGCCTACGTCGACAATGTCGCCGGTGACGGGGTCAGCTTCATCGATGCCCTGTACTACTCGACGGTCACCGTCACCACCACCGGGTACGGCGACATCACCCCGCTGGCACCCCACGCCCGCCTGATCAACGCCCTGCTGGTCACCCCGCTGCGCATCAGCTTCCTGGTCGTGCTGGTCGGCACCACCCTGGAAGTGCTGGCCAATGAGGGTCGTCGGGGCCTGCGTGACTCTGCCTGGAGGAAGACCATGCGCAACCACACCGTCGTCATCGGCTACGGCACCAAGGGCCGAAGTGCGGTCGCCACCCTGCTGCGCCACAACATCAGCAAGGACAAGGTCGTGGTCATCGACGACGACGCCAGCGCGGTGGCCTCGGCCAACCACGACGGCCTGGCAGCCTTCCACGGTGATGCCACCGAACGTGACCTGCTGCGCCGCGCCGAGATCACCAAAGCCCGTGAGGTGATCATCACCCTCGACCGGGACGCCGCTGCCATCCTCACCGTGCTCACCGTGCGCCAGCTCAACCCACGGGCCCACATCGTGGTGGCGGTGCGCGAACAGGAGAACGTGCCGCTGCTGCGCCAGTCCGGTGCCGACCAGGTGGTCACCAGCTCCGATGCTGTCGGTCGGCTGATGGGCCTGTCCAGCGTCAACCCGCACGTCGGCGCCGTGATGGAGGACCTGTTGTCCAACGGTGAGGGGCTCGAGGTCTCCGAGCGTCAGGTCACCGCCGACGAGGTCGGGTTGAACCCCCGCCAGGTCGAGGGGGAACGGGTGCTGGCCGTCATTCGCAACGACACGCTGCGCCGCTACTTCGACTCGACCGTCAACTCCCTGCAGGCCGGTGACCGGCTGGTGATCGTGCGCCGCGCCGCCGCCGCGGGGCAGCAGCCGGTGATCAGCAGCGACGACGACTTCTAGCGCGCTGGACTCGAGTCGTTAGACTGGCATTCTGCGCGCAACGGAGGAGGGCACCATGAGTACTGACCAGACCTCCGAGGCGCGCCCGGAAGCGTCGGCGCCCGCATCGCAACCCAGCCCGGCCAGCCCGGCCCCGAAGTTCGCCGCCAGCCCCGAACAGCCCCGCCTGCGGATGCGCCAGCGACTCGCCCGGCTGGGTGCGGTCAAGTCACCGCAGTCGGCCGTGCTCGACCCGCTGTTCAACGTCATCCGGACCAACCACCCCAAGGCCGACCTGAGTATGGTGGAACGTGCCTACCGCACCGCGGAGCACTACCACCGCGGGCAATTGCGCAAGTCCGGCGACCCCTACATCACCCACCCCCTGGCCGTGACGCTGATCCTGGCCGAACTGGGCATGACCGAACCGACGCTGTGCGCCGCCCTGCTGCACGACACCGTCGAGGACACCAGCTACACCATGGAGCAGCTGACCGCCGACTTCGGTGAGGAGGTCGCGGCCCTGGTTGACGGGGTGACCAAGCTCGACAAGGTCACCTACGGTGACTCGGCGAAGGCCGAGACCCTGCGCAAGATGGTGATCGCGATGAGCCGCGACATCCGCGTCCTGGTCATCAAGCTGGCCGACCGGCTGCACAACATGCGCACCCTCGGCTTCCTGCGGCCGGACAAGCAGAGCCGCATCGCCCGCGAAACCCTCGAGATCTTCGCGCCGCTGGCCCACCGGCTGGGCATGAACACCGTCAAGTGGGAACTGGAGGACCTGGCCTTCGCGGCCATGCAGCCCAAGATCTACGACGAGATCGTGCACATGGTCGCCGAGCAGGCCCCCAAGCGCGACTCGCAGCTGCGCCAGGTCATCGGCCAGATCCAGGCCGACCTGAAGGAGGCCGGCATCAAGGCCACCGTCTACGGCCGGCCCAAGCACTACTACTCGATCTACCAGAAGATGGTCGTGCGCGGCCGCGAGTTCAGCGACATCTACGACCTGGTCGGCATTCGCATCCTGGTGCAGACCCCGGCCGAGTGCTACCAGGTGCTGGGTGTCATGCACGAACGCTGGAGCCCGCTGCCGGGCCGGTTCAAGGACTACATCGCGCTGCCGAAGTTCAACATGTACCAGTCACTGCACACGACGGTGCTGGGGCCGGGCCACAAGCCGGTCGAATTGCAGATCCGCACCCACGACATGCACCGGCGCGCCGAGTTCGGCGTGGCGGCGCACTGGAAGTACAAGCAGGGCAATCGTCCGGTCGAACAGACCGACCTCAGCTGGGTGCACTCACTGAACCAGTGGTCCCACGAGGCCGACGACCCCGGCGAGTTCCTCGACTCACTGCGCTTCGAGATCAACTCCGCCGAGGTCTACGTCTTCACCCCCAAGGGTGACGTGATGGCCCTGCCGATCAACTCCACCCCGGTCGACTTCGCCTACGCCGTGCACACCGAGGTCGGCAACCGGACGATCGGGGCGCGCGTCAACCAGCGCCTGGTCAGCCTCGACTCGAAGCTCGACAACGGTGACGTGGTGGAGGTCCTGACCTCCAAGGCGCCGAACGCCGGCCCCTCGCGGGACTGGCTCAGCTTCGTCCAGTCGGCCCGGGCCAAGTCGAAGATCCGCCACTACTTCACCCGCGAGCGCCGCGAGGAGTCGATCGAGCACGGCAAGGACCTGATCGCCCGACGACTGCGCCGCTCCAACCTGCCGCTGAAGCACCTGCTGACCGCCGAGTACCTCACCGCGGTCGCCGAGAACCTGCGGGTTACCGACATCGACTCGCTCTACGCGGCGGTCGGGGAGGGGTCGGTCGGTGCCCAGCACGTGGTCGACCAGCTCATTGAGCTCGGGGGAGGGGTCGAGGAGACCGCCGCCGAAGTCTTCGAGGAGGAGTCGATCAGCTCGGCGCGGCGGCGTCGTCCGGCCAATGATGTGGGCATCGAGGTCGCCGGTGACCCGTCTGTGTGGGTGAAGCTCGCCAAGTGTTGCACCCCGCTGCCGGGGGACACGATCGTCGGCTTCGTCACCCGCGGCGAAGGGGTCTCGGTGCACCGGCGGGACTGCACCAACGTGTCGAACCTGCTGCAGCAGCCCGAGCGCATTGTCGAGGTGAGCTGGGCGGTCGGCAAGAGCCAGTCGTTCCTGGTCGCCATCCAGATCGAGGGACTCGACCGGGCCGGCATGCTCAGCGACGTCACCAAGCTGCTGGCCGACCAGCACATCAACATCGTCTCGGTGTCCATGGCCGCCACCCGCGACCAGCTCTTCAAGATCAAGCTGACCTTCGAGGCGGCTGACCCGCGCCACCTCGATCACGTGGTCAACCTGATCAAGAAGATCCCCGGCATCTACGACGTCTACCGGGTCGGGCAGTGACGCTCAGGCGCTGAATTCCGCCAGGGTCGCCTTCGCCTGGTCGAGCCAGCTCTGGCAGGCAGCGATCGAGTTGCGGGCCTCACGCAGTTTCTTCTGGTTCCCGGCCGCCTCGGCCTCGGCGGCCTGCTTCTCGAGCTTCTCGATCTGCGCGGTGAACATGTTCACGGTGTCCTGGGCGCGTTCGCGGGCCTCGGGGTCGGTGCGCTTCCACTCCGCCTCCTCGGCCTCCTTCACGGCCCGTTCCAGCTTGCGGACGCGGTCGTCCACGCTGCGGATCGAGTCGCGGGGCACCTTGCCGAGCTCGTTGAACTTGCCGAGGAAGTCCCGGAAGCCTGCCCGGGCAGCCTCCAGGTCGCTCACCGGCAGGATCTCGGCCTCGGCCTGCTCGAGCAGCTCGAGCTTGGCGACCAGGTTGGTCTGGAACTCGGCGTCCTGCTCGGACTGGGCCGCGGTGCGGGCGTTGAAGAACGTGTCCTGGATGGCCCGGAACTCGGTCCACAGCTTGTCCTCGACATTGCGCGGGGCAGCCCCGGCGGCCTTCCAGCGGGCCATCAGGTCACGGAAGGCACCGGAGGTCGGGCCCCAGTCGGTGGAGTCGGCCAGCGTCCGGGCCTCGGCGATGATCGCTTCCTTCTTGGCCTGGGCGGCGGCGCGGACCTCGTTCTGCTCGGCGAACTGGGCCTTGCGACGGCGGGTGTAGGTCGTGCGCGCCGAACTGAACCGGTGCCACAACTCGTCATCGGTGGTGCGGTCGATGCGTGGCAGCGCCTTCCACTCCTCGAGCAGCGCCCGGAACCGGTTCACCCCGCCACGCCAGTCATTGCCCTGGGACAGCTTCTCGGCTTCGGCGACCATCGCCTCCTTGGCTTCTTTGGTGCGGGCGTGGGCGGCGGCCTTCTCGGCCTTGCGCTGTTCGCTGGCCGCAGCGAGGCTGGGCTCCAGCGCGTCCAATCGGGTCAGCAGGCCGACCAGGTCGCCGACGGCGTTGGCCTCGGTGATGTGGTCGCGCAGGGTCTTGATGGAGCGGCGCGCCTCCTCCGGGTTCACCGCACCCGACCCCACGCGGGTCGTCAACAGGTCAACCTCGGTCTCCAGTGAGCGATAGCGCCTGACGAAGAATTCCAACGCCTCAGCAGGTTCCACATCGGGGACCTGGCCGACGCTGCGTTCTCCTTCGGCGGTGGTGACGTAGACGGTTCCATCCGGGTCCACCCGACCGAAGTCATGGGGACGTGTCGTTTCGCTCATGGGTTCATCTTGCCTGATCAAGGGTGGTCTCGGCACACCCGGGCAGGTCACGGACGCAATTCTGGCTGCCGGATCACGCCTGCTGGGCGATAGGCTGGGGCGCTGACGCACCCGTTCGGGTGGCCGTCAACCCGTGATCGAATCGTGAGGATTGTCGTGGCACGCCCCAAGCCCCTGTCGGGATTCCCCGAGTTCCTGCCCGCCCAGTCGGCCATCGAGGCCGCCGTCCAGGACAGCTTGCGCCACACCTTCGCCCTGCATGGTTTCGGGCGCATCGAGACCCGGGCGGTGGAACCCCTGGACCAACTGTCGCGCAAGGGTGAGATCACCAAGGAGGTCTACACCGTCCAGCGGCTGCACGCCGACCCGGACGACGCGGCCGAGCTGGGGCTGCACTTCGACCTGACCGTGCCGTTCGCGCGCTACGTGCTGGAGAATGCCGGCCACCTGGTCTTCCCCTTCCGCCGCCACCAGATCCAGAAGGCGTGGCGCGGCGAGCGCCCGCAGGAGGGGCGCTACCGCGAGTTCTGCCAGGCCGACATCGACATCGTCGGCCAGGACACGCTGCCGACCCATCACGACGTCGAGGTCGTCCTGGTCGCGCTGGAGGCGCTGGAGAAGCTGCACGTCGACCTCGGCCTGCCGCCGGTGCTGATGCACGCCAACAACCGCAAGCTGGCCCAGGGCTTCTACACCGGGCTCGGCGTCGACGACCCGCTGGCCGTGATCCAGCGGGTCGACAAGCTCGACAAGATCGGGGCCGCGGGCGTCGATGCGCTGTTGGCCGACGAACTGGGTCTGGATGCGCAGCAGCGTGAGGCGGTGCTGGCGCTGGCCGCGATCCGAACCCCCGATGCGTCCTTCGCCGAGCAGGTGCGGGCGCTGGGCATCAGCAATGACCTGCTCGAGGAGGGCATCGCCGAGCTGGCCGACCTCGTCTCGCAGGTCTCGGCCCGCTTCCCGGGGCGCATCGTCGCCGACCTGCGCATCGCCCGGGGGCTCGACTACTACACCGGCAGCGTCTTCGAGACCGAACTGGTCGGCTGGGAGTCGATCGGCTCGGTCTCGGCGGGCGGGCGCTATGACTCGTTGGCCTCCGACGGCAAGGTCACCTTCCCCGGGGTCGGGCTGACCATCGGCGTCACCCGCATCCTGATGCCGCTGCTGGCCCGGCAGGCCTTGCAGGCCTCGCGCCAGGTGCCCAGTGCCGTCTTCGTGGCGGTGGACGACGAGGCCGGGCGCCCCACGGCACTGGCCGTGGCCGCCGCCCTGCGGGCCCGCGACATTCCCTGCGAGGTGGCCTCCAAGCCCGACAAGTTCGGCAAGCAGATTCGCCAGGCCGACCGCCGCGGCATCCCCTTCGTCTGGTTCGGGGGGCTGCAGGGGCAGGTCAAGGACATTCGCAGCGGCGACCAGGTCGAGGCCGACGCCACCACCTGGCAGCCCTCGGCCGAGGACCGCTGGCTGCGGGTGCTGCCCGCCGGCCAGGTCGACTAGTCTGGGCCCGGCACCACACGACAACTCGCGCCCCGCACCGTCTATGCGGGGGCATCAGAAGGGAATATCCGTGATCAGAACACATCAGGCCGGCTCGCTGCGCGCCGAGCACGAGGGCCAGACCGTCACCCTGGCGGGGTGGGTCGGGCGTCGACGCGATCACGGAGGGGTCGCCTTCATCGACCTGCGTGATGCCTCCGGCGTCTGCCAGGTGGTCATCCGTGACGAACTGCTGGAGGCCTCCGGCGCCCACGACCTGCGCAACGAGTTCTGCATCCGCGTCGACGGCGTGGTCGAGCTGCGCCCCGAGGGCAATGCGAACCCCGACCTGCCCTCGGGCGAGATCGAGGTGGCCATCACCAGCATGGAGGTGCTGAACCCCTCGGCGCCGCTGCCCTTCCAGATCGACGAGCGGGTCACCGTCGGTGAGGAGGCGCGCCTGCGCCACCGCTACCTCGACCTGCGCCGGCCCCAGCAGGGCGAGGCGCTGCGACTGCGTTCGAAGGTCAACGCCGCGGCCCGCAAGGTGCTGGGCGAGCGTGACTTCGTCGAAATCGAGACCCCGACGCTGACCCGCTCGACCCCCGAGGGTGCCCGCGACTTCCTGGTGCCGGCCCGCCTGGCCCCGGGCTCCTGGTACGCACTGCCGCAGAGCCCGCAGCTGTTCAAGCAGCTGCTGATGGTGGCCGGCATGGAGCGCTACTACCAGATCGCCCGCTGCTACCGCGACGAGGACTTCCGCGCCGACCGCCAGCCCGAGTTCACCCAGCTCGACATCGAGATGAGCTTCGTCGACCAGGACGACGTGATCGAGCTCGGCGAGGCCGTCGTCAAGGAGATCTGGGCGCTCAAGGGTGTCGACCTGCCCACCCCCTTCCCGCGGATCACCTTCGCCGACGCGATGGACAAGTACGGCTCCGACAAGCCCGACCTGCGTTTCGAGAACCAGATCACCGAGCTGACCGAGTACTTCGCCGAGACCGGTTTCCGGGTCTTCCAGGCGGCCTATGTCGGCGCCGTGGTGATGCCCGGTGGCGCCGACCAGCCGCGCCGCACCTTCGATGCCTGGCAGGAATGGGCCAAGCAGCGCGGGGCCAAGGGCCTGGCCTATGTCACCATCTCGCCCGAGGGTGAGCTGGGTGGGCCGGTCGCCAAGAACCTCACCGACGCCGAGCGCGACGGCCTGGCCGCCGCGACCGGCGCCAAGCCCGGCGACTGCATCTTCTTCGCCGCCGGGGCCCGCACCGCCAGCCAGGAACTGCTGGGTGCTGCCCGGGTCGAGATCGCCAAGCGGGTCGGCATGATCGACGAGTCGGCGTGGAGCTTCGTGTGGGTCGTCGACGCCCCGCTGTTCCAGTCGGCCAGCGAGGCGGTTGCCTCGGGTGACGTCGCGGTCGGTGAGGGCGCCTGGACCGCCGTGCACCACGCCTTCACCTCGCCCAAGCCGGAATACCTGGACACCTTCGACACCTTCCCGGGCGAGGCCCTGGCCTATGCCTACGACATGGTCTGCAATGGCAACGAGATCGGTGGTGGCTCGATTCGTATCCACCGCCGCGACGTGCAGGAGCGGGTCTTCAAGGTGATGGGCATCGACGCCGAGACCGCCCAGGAGAAGTTCGGCTTCCTGCTGGACGCCTTCGCCTTCGGCGCGCCGCCGCACGGTGGCATCGCCTTCGGCTGGGATCGCATCGTCATGCTGCTGGCCGGGCTGGACTCGATCCGCGAGGTGATCGCCTTCCCGAAGACCGGCAATGGCTATGACCCGCTGACGCAGGCACCGGCACCGATCACCGTGCAGCAGCGCCGGGAGGCCGGTGTCGACGTCAAGCCCGAGAAGAAGAAGGACGCCGAGGCGGCTGCGGCCACCGAGGCTGCGGCCCAGGCCTGAGCATCACTGCTGGACGAGGACGGCAAGCTTGCGGAGTCGGTCGGCGCTGGTGGCGTAGGTGCGCACCGGCACCCCGAGCAACTTGTCGGCCTCAGTTCGGGTCAGTGACCCCTGGTTCGGCGAGGGTCCCTCGATCGTCCAGCTGACGGCATCGGCATTGCTGATGCAGGCCAGCATGAGCACCGCACGCTCACGCAGACGCTGGGCGAGCAGGTCGGCATCGTCCAGTGCCGGGTTGGTGAGCGCGATCGCCAGGGTGAGCGGGGCCTGGTCGGTCAGCAGTGCGATCGTCCGGGTGCCCAGCAGCGAGACCCTGGTGGCGTCGACCACCTGGATCACCCGGCTGTTGTCGCCGAGGTGGTCGGTCTTGGCCTCGAACAGGGCCGGTGCATCAATCGCCTCGGAGGTGGGGGTGTTCGGGTCAGTGGGTGCCGGCGGTTCGTCGGTTCCGGTCAGGATGGTGCAGCCCGTGGTGGTCACCACCCCCATGAGCAGCAGCGGGGCGAGACGAAGGGCGAGGTCGCGGCGGGTGATCATGGCCCCAGTCTGGTCGGGGCGGGGTGTCCCGCGGATCGGTCGGTGGTCTGCGCGTGACCCGGTGAAGGTCGGACCGTGAGCTGGTGCCGGGGGCTGACTCCTACACTTGCCGTGTGACTGACCTGTTCGGCAATGCCGATGACCCGCTGATTCCCGCGACCGCGGTGGCCGGCGGGTCCCTGTCCGGGGCGGCGGGCAGCCACCTGCCGCTGGCGGTGCGCATGCGCCCCCGCACGCTGGACGAGATCGTCGGCCAGCAGCACCTGCTGGGCCCCGGCTCACCGCTGCGGCGGCTGGCCGGCGGCACCGCGGCGATGTCGGTGTTCCTGTGGGGCCCACCCGGGGTCGGCAAGACCACCATCGCCGCGGTGGTCAGCCAGTCGACCCGGCGCCGCTTCGTTGAACTCTCGGCCGTGACGGCCGGGGTGAAGGAAGTGCGCGCCGAACTCGACACCGCCCGCCGCGAACTGGCCCGCGGCACCCAGACCGTGCTGTTCGTCGACGAGGTGCACCGGTTCAGCAAGTCCCAGCAGGACGTGCTGCTGCCGGCGGTGGAGAACCGGCTGGTGACCCTGATCGCCGCCACCACCGAGAACCCGTCGTTCTCGGTGATCTCACCGCTGCTGTCACGCTCGCTGCTGCTGACCCTCAAACCGTTGACCGATGCCGACATCACCACGCTGGTCGAGCGGGCCCTGGTCGATGAGCGGGGCCTGGCCGGCGCCTTCGAACTCGACGACGAGGCGCGGGCCTCGATCGTCCGGCTCGCCGGTGGTGACGCGCGTCGCTCGCTGACCTTCCTGGAGGAGGCCGCCGCTGGTGCGGAGGCCGTCGGCTCGACGCTGATCACCGCACCGATCGTCGAGAAGGCCGTCGACCGCGCCGCCATGCGCTACGACAAGGACGGCGACCAGCACTACGACGTGATCAGTGCCTTCATCAAGTCGGTGCGCGGCTCCGACGTGAACGCAGCCCTGCACTACCTGGCCCGGATGATCGAGGCCGGGGAGGACCCCCGCTTCATCGCCCGCCGGCTGGTGGTGCTGGCCAGTGAGGACGTCGGGATGGCCGCGCCCTCGGTACTGCAGACCTGCGTCGCGGCCGCCCAGGCCGTGCAGCTGATCGGCATGCCCGAAGCCCGGCTGAACCTGGCCCAGGCCACCGTCGCGGCCGCCCTGGCACCGAAGTCCAACGCCGTCTACCTGGCCATCGACGCCGCCCTGGCCGATGTGCGGGCCGGGCGGATCGGGCAGGTGCCGCCGCACCTGCGCGACGCCCATTACGCCGGCGCCGAGAAACTCGGCCACGGCCAGGGCTACCAGTACGCCCACGACGCCCCCAACGCGGTCGCCCGCCAACAATACCTGCCCGACGAGCTGACCGGGGCGCGGTACTACCGGCCCACCGACCACGGCAACGAGGCCACCCTGCAGACCCTGGTGGACGACCTCGACAAGCTGCTCGGCCGGGAACGGGACTGACTGCGTCCGGCCACGACGTGACCCCGCTAGAGTTGTGCCGGTCAGACGCCCCCCACGAACGGAGCTCGCATGTCCCTCGGAAGCATTGCCGCGCTGATCGCCGCGATCGCCGCCGTTGCCCTGGTCGCCTTCCTGGCGGTGCCGCTGCTGAAGCTCGGCCGGGTGTTGGAGGAGACGCGCCTGCTGGTGCGCGATGTCGGCCACAACTCCGTGCCGATCCTGGTGGAACTGCGCGGCACCGTCACCGAGACCAACAACGAGATCGCGAAGCTGTCGCTGGTCACCGAAGACCTGTCGAAGGTCTCGACCAATGCCACCGTGGTGGCTGAGCAGGCCGCGCAGATGAGCCAGCTGTTCGCCGCCACCCTCGGCGGCCCGCTGGTCAAGACGGCCGCCTTCAGCTACGGCGTCCGCAATGCCCTCAAGGGCAAGTCGGGCAAGCCCGTGAAGCGGGCGAAGTGACATGGGCAGGTTCGTCTTCTTCGTCCTGGGTGTCGGCGTCACCGTCTTCGTGGTCGTGAAGGGCCGCGAACTGGCCCGCAAGGCCACCCCGCAGCACCTGCAGGAATCAGCGAGCCAGAAGTTCAGCCAGCTCGTCGACCAGGTGGGGGAGTTCATCACCACCGTGCAGGAATCCATGGTTGAGCGTGAGGACGAACTGCGCACCGAACTCGGCATGGAGAAGGGCTGATCCCCGGACCGCCCCGGAATGCGCGAGACCCTGAC
Source organism: Aestuariimicrobium sp. Y1814 (assembly GCF_050113895.1). Lineage (NCBI taxonomy): Bacteria > Bacillati > Actinomycetota > Actinomycetes > Propionibacteriales > Propionibacteriaceae > Aestuariimicrobium > Aestuariimicrobium sp. Y1814. The sequence continues at coordinate 136,865 of NZ_JBNJRW010000001.1, forward strand.
GGCCGCTGCGTCTAGGATTGACAAGGCTGCCGCCACCGCGGTGGCCGCTCGCACCGACCCCCAGAGGATCCACCATGAAGGCCGCCGACGTCGGACGTCGCTTCCTGGACTACTTCGAGTCCAAGGAGCACACGATCGTGCCCAGCGCATCGCTGCTCTACAACGACCCCACCCTGCTGTTCGTCAACGCAGGCATGGTGCCGTTCAAGGCGTACTACACCGGCGAGGAAGCTGCCCCCTTCACCCGAGCTGCCAGCGTGCAGAAGTGCGTGCGCACCCTCGACATCGAAGAGGTCGGCAAGACCACCCGGCACGGCACCTTCTTCCAGATGAACGGCAACTTCGCCTTCGGTGACTACTTCAAGGCCGAAGCGATCGAGTACGCCTGGGAACTGGTCACCAACGAGCAGCACAACGGTGGCTACGGCTTCGACCCCGGCAAGATCTGGGTGACCGCCCTGCACGGTGACCAGGAGACCATCGACCTGTGGCAGAAGGTCGGCGTGCCCCGCGAACACATCCAGGAACGCGGCCTGAAGGACAACTACTGGCACATGGGCATCCCCGGCCCCGGCGGCCCCTGCTCGGAGATCTACGTCGACCGTGGCCCCGAGTTCGGGCCCGACGGTGGCCCCGAGGCCGACGAGGACCGCTTCCTGGAGATCTGGAACCTGGTCTTCCAGACCGAGGAACTGTCCCACGTGCGCGCCAAGGACGACTTCGACGTGCTGCGCCCGCTGCCCAGCAAGAACATCGACACCGGCATGGGCCTGGAGCGGGTGGCCTACCTGCTGCAGGGCGTCGGCAACATGTACGAGACCGACCAGGTCTTCCCCGTCATCCAGCGCGCGGGGGAACTGGCCGGCAAGAAGTACGGCGTCGACGAGGCCGATGACATCCGCCTGCGCGTGGTCGGCGACCACATCCGCAGTTCGCTGATGCTGATGACCGACGGGGTGCACCCCGGCAATGAGGCGCGCGGCTACGTGCTGCGCCGCCTGCTGCGCCGCAGCATCCGCGCCATGCGGCTGCTGGGTGTCCACGAACCGGTGGTCGGGGAACTGCTGACCATCAGCCACGACCTGATGCGTGAGGGCTACCCGGAGGTTGAGACCCAGTGGGATCGGGTGCTCTCGGTGGCCACCGCCGAGGAGGAGACCTTCCGCCGCACCCTCACCCAGGGCAGCCAGCTGTTCGACACCGCCGTGAAGCAGGTGCGTGAGCAGAAGTCGAGCACCGTCAGCGGTGAGCAGGCCTTCCAGCTGCACGACACCTATGGCTTCCCGATCGACCTCACCCTCGAGATGGCCGAGGAGCAGGGCCTGCAGGTCGACCGCCAGCGCTTCGTCGAACTGATGGACGAGCAGCGTGCGCGGGCGAAGGCCGACGCCAAGGCCAAGCGGACCGGTGGGGTCTCCACCGAGGTCTTCCGTGAGCTGCGGGACCGGGGTGAGACCCCCTTCCTGGGCTACACCGAACTCAGCGTCCCCACCAAGGTGCGCGGCATCATCCACGACGGGGTGCTGGTGGACCACGCCCCGGCCGGCGCCGTGGTCGAGGTCGTGCTGGAGGAGACCCCCTTCTACGCCGAGGCCGGTGGTCAGGACGCCGACACCGGCACCATCCAGGCCGGTGGCTTCGCCTTGGAGGTCGTCGACGTGCAGCGGCCGGTGCCCGGTCTGGTCGTCCATTCAGTCGAGGCGACCGGTGACCTGGTCGTCGGCGATGAGGTACTGGCCCAGGTCGACGGCGCGAACCGCATCGCGGCGAGCCAGGCCCACACCGCCACCCACATCATCCACGCCGCACTGCGCGAACTGGTCGGCAAGAACGCCACCCAGGCCGGTTCCTACAACAAGCCCGGCTACCTGCGGTTCGACTTCTCCGCCCAGCACGGACTGTCCGACCAGCTGAAGGCAGAGATCGAAGAACGCGCCAATACCGCCATCCGCGACAACTTCGAGGTCACCGACACCCAGCTGAAGCTGGAAGAGGCCAAGGAACTGGGCGCCATGGCGATGTTCGGGGAGAAGTACCCCCCGATCGTCCGCATGGTCGAACTGGCCGGCCCCTGGAGCCGCGAGTTGTGCGGTGGCACCCACGTGCAGCGCACCAGCGAGATCGGCATGCTCACCCTGCTCGGCGAGCAGTCCATCGGTTCGGGCACCCGACGGGTCGAGGCGCTGGTCAGCACCGACGCCTTCAAGCACCTGGCCGGTGAGCGGGCGCTGGTCCACGGCCTGTCCGACATCCTCAAGGTGCAGCCCGACCAGCTCACCGACCGCGTCGGCAAGCTGGTTGCCCAACTCAAGGATGCCGAGAAGCAGATCGCCGAGCTGAAGGCCCAGCAGTTGGCCGCCGGCGCCGGCGAGATCATCGCCTCGGCCCGTACCGTCGGGCCGGTGCTGCTGGTCAGCAAGCAACTCGACGGCGTCGCTGCCGGTGACCTGCGCACCCTGGCCACCGACCTGCGCGGACGAGTCACTGAGCAGGCCGCCGTCGTCGCGCTGGTCGGCGGCACCGCCGAGAAGCCGGCCATCGTGGTCGCCACCACCCCCGGCGCCCGCGACGCAGGCATCAAGGCCGGCGCGCTGGTCGGTCTGGCCGCCCCGCTGCTCGGCGGCAAGGGCGGTGGCAAGGACGACCTGGCCCAAGGTGGCGGTACCGACGCCAGCGGCGCCCCCGCTGCGCTGGCCGCCATCGAGGCGGACCTGGCGGGCCGTTGAGCGGACTGTCCGAACAACGCGGTGTGCGCCTTGCCCTCGACTGGGGCAAGGCGCGCATAGGCGTCGCGGCCTGCGACCCCGACGGGGTGCTGGCCTACCCGGTTGAGACGGTGAACGCCAAGGACCAGCCGCTGCGCCGCATCCTGGCGCTGGTCGCCGAGTATGAACCGGTCGAGGTGGTCTTCGGCTGGCCCCGCAACCTGGCCGGACGAGAGGGTCCCGCGGTCGACGGGCTGCGCGCCCAACTCGCCGACCTGGAGGCTGCGATCGCACCCGTTCCGGTGGTGCTGGTCGACGAACGGATGAGTACTGCTGAGGCCTCACGTAAACTTGCCGACGCGGGAAAGGACTCCCGTGCCCGGCGCGGGATCATCGACCAGATGGCTGCAGTGGGCATCCTTGAACATGCACTGGAATCTCGTCGCCGAGGCGGGCACCCACCCAGGAGGCAAGAGTGAGCGGACTGTTCGTCGAGAATCAGGGTCCCAACTGGAAGAAGATCCTGTACCACGCCAAGAGCGCCTTCGCGGTGCTGCTGAGCGTCGCCGTGCTGGTCGGCATGGGCTGGTTCGGCTACAAGACGGTGCGTGACGCCTACCTCGACTACAAGTCGGAGGATGACTACCTCTCGGTGCAGGGCGAACCGGTGGTCTTCACCGTGCCCCAGGGCGCCTCGGTGAACCAGATCGGTGCGCTGCTGGTCGAGGAGGAGATCATCAAGTCCGAGAAGGCCTGGAAGTCCGCCGTGGCCAAGCTTGGCGCTGAACCGACCTTCCAGGCCGGCAGGTACAACCTGAATCAGCAGATGCCTGCCGCCGCTGCCGCCGCCATCCTGTCCGATCCCAATGAGGTGATCAGGGTGATGGTGACCATCCCTGAGGGCCTGCGGATGACCGACCAATGGCCACTGATCACCAAGGCCATCCCGGAGATCAAGCAGGCCGACCTGGAGGCGCTCGGCAAGGACCCGAAGGCGCTGGGCCTGCCCGCTTGGGCTGGGAACAAGGCCGAGGGTTTCCTGTACCCCGAGACCTACCAGGTCGATGACACCCCCACCGCCCAGGAACTGCTCACCGCCCAGGTCGCCCAGTTCACCAAGGTCACCACCGAGCTCAACTTCGAGGACCGTGCCACCAGCCTGGGGCTCACCCCGATGCAGGCGCTGACCATCGCCTCCATCGCCGAGAAGGAAGCCATCGGCACCGATATGGCGATGGTCACCCAGGTCTTCTACAACCGCATCGCCAAGAACATGCCGCTGCAGTCGGACGCCACGGTCGTCTACGCCAACAACATCAAGGGGCGGCTGACCACCACCGATGAGGAACGCGCCGTCGACAGCCCTTACAACACCTACAAGTACCCCGGAATCCCGCCCGGCCCGATCGGCAACCCCGGTCAGGAGGCCCTCACCGCTGCGCTGAACCCGACCCAGCACGACTACCTGTACTTCGTGGTGGTCGACCCCAGCACTGGCGAGACCGAGTTCAATACGACCTTCGAGGGGCACGAGAGGTCGCGCGCGAAGTTCCTGGCCTGGTGCCAGGCCAACCAGGGAAAGTGCTGAGCCCCCACGGCGGCGGCCGGGTCTGTGCGGTCATCGGACACCCGGCGCACCACTCCCTGTCCCCGGCGATGCACCGGGCCGCCTACGCGGCCCTCGGTCTTGACTGGGACTACCAGTGGCACGACGTCGCCCCCGACCAGCTCGACGGCTTCGTCCGCGGTCTTGACAAGCCTTGGCGTGGGCTCAGCGTGACGATGCCGCACAAGGAGGCGATCATCGCCTTCGGCAGCCCGGACGAGGTCGTCACGCTCACCGGCGCCGGCAACACCTTGGTGCTGGGTGAGTCGCCGACGGTGCACAACACCGACGTCGCCGGCGTGGTGAACGCTGTGCACCTGCAGCGCGACGGCATCGAGGCGATCACCATCGTTGGCAATGGCGCCACTGCCCGCTCCGGGCTGGTCGGCGCTGCCCGGCTTGGCGCGCGGCGCGCCACGGTGCTGGCCCGGCGCCCCGAGCGGGCCACCGGCATGGCAGACCTCGGACGAGCAGTCGGCGTCGAGGTCACCATCCTGCCGCTGGGGCACACCCCACCCGCGGCGGACCTGGTGTTCTCGACCATCCCCACCAGCGGCATCGCCGAGCACGCCGAACGACTGGCCGGCACCGCCGAACTGCTGTTCGACGCCGTCTACGACCCCTGGCCCACGCCGCTCGGCCAGGCCGCCGAGTCGACCGGCACCCCGATTCTGAGCGGGCTGCACCTGTTGGCCGGGCAGGCCGTCGACCAGGTTCAGCTGATGACCGGGCTGGACATCGACCTGGACACGCTGCTGCGGGCCGGCCTGGACGAGCTCGCGCGACGGTCAGCGCACGGAGCTGTCGGCGGGGTCTGACAGACTGGACCACATGCTTCGTTACCTGACTGCCGGTGAGTCCCATGGCCAGGCGCTGGTCGCCACGATCGAGGGGATTCCCGCCCATGTCAGGGTCGGCACCGAGCAGATCGCTGACGAACTGCGCCGCCGCCGCCTCGGCGTTGGGCGCGGTGCCAGGATGAAGTTCGAGGCCGACGAGGTCACCCTGCTGACCGGTCTGCGCCACGGCGAGACCCTCGGCTCCCCGATCGCGATCATGATCGGCAACACCGAATGGCCCAAGTGGGAACAGGTGATGAACCCCGGTGAGGTCGACCCCGAGGTGCTGGCCGAGCTGGCCCGCAACGCGCCGCTGACCCGGCCCCGACCCGGCCACGCCGACCTGGTCGGCATGCAGAAATTCGACTTCGACGAGGCCCGACCGATCCTGGAACGCGCCTCTGCTCGTGAGACCGCTGCCCGGGTGGCCCTGGGTGCGGTCGCCAAAGCCTTCCTGCAGCAGACCTTCGGCATCACCATCCTGAGCCACGTCGTCGAACTTGGCCCGATCGCTGTGCCGGCGGATAGGCAGCGACAGATCTCGTCCGCCTTGACCTTCGACGACCGTGACCGAATCGACGCTGACGACCTGCGCTGCGCGGACCCGGACACCTCTGCGCTGATGCTGGCCGAGGTCGAGGCCTGCCAGAAGGAGGGCGACACCATGGGCGGTGTCGTCGAAGTGCTGGCCTGGGGCCTGCCGCCGGGTCTGGGCTCGCACAGCCAGGGCGACCGGCGTCTCGACGGACGACTGGCCGGGGCGTTGATGGGCATCCAGGCGATCAAGGGTGTCGAACTGGGTGATGGTTTCGACCTGGCCCGTACCCGCGGCTCGAAGGCACAGGACGAGATCGTCAACACCGACGGCGGGGTGCGCCGAGTCTCCGGCCATTCCGGTGGCACCGAAGGCGGCATGAGCACGGGCGAGGTGCTGCGGGTGCGTGCTGCGATGAAGCCGATCTCGACCATTCCGCGGGCCCTGCGCACCATTGACGTGCGCACCGGTGAGGCCGGCAGCGCCCACCACCAGCGCAGCGATGTCTGTGCGGTGCCGGCCGCTGGTGTGGTCGCTGAGGCGATGGTGGCGCTGGTGCTGGCTGAGGCTGCCCTGGAGAAGTTCGGCGGCGATTCGGTGGCTGAGACCCGCCGCAACCTGGACGCCTACCTGGCCCGCATCGCCGAGCGGCGGCTGCAGGTCGGCGGCGAGGTCGACCCTGACCAGGACGGCGCGCAGTTGGCCGACGGTGGCGTGGCCGCCGGGCACCCGGCAGCGGGGGATGAGTGATGAGCATCCTGGTCCTGGTCGGGGCTCCTGCTTCCGGCAAATCAACCGTCGGCGAACTGCTGGCCGAGCGTCTGGGCGTTGAGTTCATCGACGTGGATGCCGCCATCGAGGAACGCACCGGCAAACGGATTGGCGAGATCTTCGTCGACGATGGCGAACCGGAGTTCCGCCGGCTGGAACGCGAGGCCACTCTGGCACTGATCCAGCGCGAGGCAGTGGTCAGCCTGGGTGGCGGGGCAGTGCTGAACCCCGACATCCGCGCGGCGTTGGCAGACCACCGCACCTGCTGGCTGCAGATCTCGGTCACCCACGCCACCCGTCGGGTCGGCATGAACGTCATGCGTCCGCTGCTGCTGGGCGACGTGCGCAAGAACCTCGAGAAGCTGCTGGCCGAACGCGAACCCTTCTACCGCGAGGTCGCCGACATCACCATCGACACCACCGACCTCAAGCCCGACGAGATCGTCGACCAGCTGGTCGCTGAGGTGTCGTCCGCGAAGGAGCAGCAATGACCACCATCGACGTGCGCACCGCCAGCCCCTACCAGGTGCACATCGCCCCCGGCGCCCTGGACCGGCTGCCCGAGCTGGTAGGTGATGCCACCCGCACCGCGATCATCCACCCGGCCGTGCTGGCCGACCAGGCCCACCACATCGCCCAGCAGGTGCCCGCACCGCTGCTGGTGGAGGTGCCCGCCGCCGAGGACGCGAAGACCGCCGCCACCCTGGTCCACTGCTGGGACGAACTGGCCCGCGCCGGGTTCACCCGCAACGACCTGGTCGTCGGGCTGGGCGGGGGGGCGACCACCGACGTCGCCGGGTTCGTGGCCGCCACCTGGCTGCGCGGCATCGCCTTCATCTCGGTGCCCACCACCGTGTTGGGCATGGTCGATGCCGCCGTCGGCGGCAAGACCGGCATCAACATTCCCGCCGGCAAGAACCTGGTCGGCGCCTTCCACGAACCGCGCGCGGTGCTGTGCGACCTCGACGTGCTCACCAGCCTGCCCGAGGCCGACATCCGTTCCGGCCTGGGTGAGGTGATCAAGTGCGGGTTCATCGCCGACCCACGGATCCTCGAACTGGTCGCCCAGGACCCGGCCGACTCGCTCAACCCGGCCTCGGTCCGGTTCGCCGAACTGGTGCGCCGCGCCGTGGTGGTCAAGGCCGACACCGTCTCGGCCGACCTCAAGGAGACCACCTCGGTCGGCACCCGCGTCGGCCGTGAGGCCCTGAACTACGGCCACACCCTCGGTCACGCCATCGAGAAGCAGCACGGCTTCGAATGGCGCCACGGGGAGGCGATCAGCGTCGGCATGGTCTTCGCCGCCGAGCTGTCGGCCCGCACTCTGGGCCTGGGGGAAGCCGTCGTCGAGCAGCAGCGCGCCGCCCTGGCCAGCGTCGGGCTGCCCACCACCTACACCGGTGACTGGGCCCCGCTGCGGGCCGCCATGAGCCTGGACAAGAAGGCCCGCGGCAACACCCTGCGGTTCGTGGGCATCAGCGAGGTCGGCAGCGTCGCGATGATCGACGCCCCGGAAGAAACCCTGCTCACTGACTGTTTCGCCACCTTGAACCCCACGGCTTGATGCCTGTGGCCGCACCACCCGTGCAGCAGCCCCGGCAGTCGATCCCGTCCGAGATCTGGGTACTGGTCGCCGCCGGCTTCGTGATCGCCATCGGCTACGGCCTGATCTCACCGGTGCTGCCGGCCTTCGCCCGCAGCTTCGACGTCGGCGTGGCGGCCGCGTCGGTGGTGGTCTCGGCGTTCGCCTTCTTCCGGTTGTTGTTCGCCCCCGCCGGTGGGGCCCTGGTCACCAGGCTGGGGGAGCGGCCGGTGTACATGACCGGCCTGCTGATCGTGGCCGCCTCGTCGCTGGCCACCGCCTTCGCCCAGTCGTACTGGCAGCTGCTGGTCCTGCGGGGGCTGGGCGGCATCGGCTCGACCATGTTCACCGTCTCGGCGATGGCACTGCTGGTCAGGCTGGCGCCGCCGTCGATCCGCGGACGAGTCAGTTCCGCCTACGCCTCGGCCTTCCTGGTCGGCGGCATGATCGGCCCGCTCGCCGGTGGCGGATTGGCCGTGTTCGGGCTGCGGGTGCCCTTCGTCGTCTACGCCGCCGCGCTGGTGGTGGCCACCCTGGTGGTCGGCACCCGGCTGTCAGGGGCGCACCTGCGGCCGCCCGCCGATGCCGCTGCCCAGCCGCCGATGCTGCTGTCGGAGGCACTGTCCTCGTCCACCTACCGGGCGGCACTCGCCTCGGCCTTCGCGAACGGCTGGTGCAACTTCGGCGTGCGCGCAGCGATCCTGCCGCAGCTGGCGGTGGCGGTGCACGACGACACGTGGGTGGCCGGCGTGGCCCTGGCCCTGGCGGCGGTGGGCACCGCAATCACCCTGCAGTTCAGCGGTTCCCTGTCCGACACGGTGGGCCGTCGTCCGCTGGTGCTGGTCGGGCTGGTGGTGACCGCACTGACCCTGGGTGCGCTCGGCCTGGTCACCGGACTGGCCTCGCTGCTGGTGCTCTCGGGACTGTCAGGGGTCGGTGCCGGCCTGCTCAACCCGGCCCAGCAGGCGGCCGTGGCCGACGTGGTCGGCCAGGAGCGTGCCGGCGGCAAGGTGCTGGCCACCTTCCAGATGGCCCAGGATGCCGGTGCGATCGGTGGGCCCATCCTCATCGGGGTGGTCGCCGACCGGGCCGGCTACGAGTGGGCGTTCGCGGTCACCGGGGCGGTGGCCCTGCTCGCGGTCGGCCCCTGGCTGGTGGCCCGGCAGACCAGGATCACCGTTCAAGCCTGATCCCGAGCGCCTGGGCCAGTTGCTCGGTCAGGGTCAGCAGGTCGAGGGTGGCGATGCTGGCACCGCGCAGCCCGGCCACCCCCTGGACCTGGTCGAGGCGGCAGTTCTCCAGCCGGACCCGCTCGGCGCGGAAGTGGTCGAAGTGGGCGCCGGTCAGGTCGCAGTCGATGAACTCCACGTCGGTGCCCTGCGCGTTGGAGAAGTCGACCCCCGCCATCCGGGTGCCGGTGAACCTGACCCGGCGCAGCGACGCCATCCGGAAGTTCGCGTCCTCCAGCACGCCCTGGGCGATGTCGATGTCCTCACAGGTTGACGCGGCCAGGTCGAGGCCGGTCAACCGGCACCCGGCCAGGGAGATCCGGCGCCACGCCGCCTGCTCGAACGACGTGTTCGCCAGGTCGATCGCGTCCAGCCGCAGGTCACGCCAGGTGCACTTGTACCAGGACGAGTCAGCCATCGACCCCGAGCGCAGGTGGCACTCGCCAAGTTCGACGAACTCGACCGAATGGGCGTCCAGGAAGACGTCAGCCACGTCGAACTCGAGCAGGACGTCGTCGTCGCCGACCCCGTCGCTGCCGAGGCTGGCCAGCTCACGCAAGTGTGACAGACGAGGTGGGGCAGGCGGCTTCGGGGCCGTGTCAGTGCTCACCCGACCACCGTAGCGGTGAGGATTTCGACCAGTTGGGCGCCGATCGCTAGAATCGGGTGCGGTTGTCGCGGGCTCGACGCGACAAAGACGAGATGAGGATAGCGGTGGCTTCTACCAACGACCTGAAGAACGGCATGGTGCTCGACCTGGACGGCCAGCTCTGGCAAGTCATCTGGTTCCAGCACCACAAGCCGGGCAAGGGCAACACCGTGGTCCGCTCGAAGCTCAAGCACGTGCTGACCGGCAAGATCGTCGACAAGACCTTCAACTCCGACACCAAGGTCGACACCGCCACCGTCGACCGGCGCGACATGCAGTACCTGTACCACGACGGCACCGGCTTCGTGTTCATGGACGACACCAGCTACGAGCAGGTCATCATCCCCGACGAGACCGTCGGCGACGCCAAGGACTACATGCTGGCCAACCAGTCGGCGACCGTCGCGCTGCACGAGGGCAACCCGCTGTTCATCGAGCTGCCGGCTTCTGTCGAGCTCGAGGTCACCTACACCGAGCCCGGGCTGCAGGGTGACCGTTCGACCGGCGGCACCAAGCCCGCCACCCTGGAGACCGACAAGGAGATCCAGGTGCCGCTGTTCATCACCACGGGTGAGAAGGTCAAGGTCGACACCCGCACCGGTGAGTACCTCGGCCGCGTCAGCAACTGATGTCACGACCCGGCCCTGCCAAACTGTCGGCCCGGACGAAGGCCCGCAAGCAGGCCCTGGACCTGTTCTTCCAGGCCGACCTGATGGGCAGCGACCCGCACCAGCTGCTGGCCGAGGCCCGGCTGGACGCCGAGCCGCCGCTGCGTGAGTACGCCATCACCCTCATCGAGGGCGTCCTGGCGCGCGGTGACGAGATCGACGCGCGCCTGCAGCAGGCCCTGGACGCCGACTGGTCCCTGGACCGGATGGCGCGTGTCGACCGGGTGCTGGCGCGCATCGCCACCTTCGAGATCATCACCCAGAGCGCCCCGACCAATGTGGCCATCGCCGAGGCGCTGGTGCTGGCCGGGGAACTGTCCACCGACGAGTCCCCGGCCTTCCTCAACGGCGTGCTCTCGGGCGTCACCCGGCAGCAGCCGCTCGAGCTCGACGAGGTGACCCGCACCCACGAGGCCGACCTCGCCGAGGACTGAGGCCTTCGTCCTCAGAGCTGCGCGAGTACCTGGTTGACCAGGTCCGCCAGGTGCTGGCCCTGCGCCTCGGGGGTGGCGACGACAACGACGACAGTGCCCACGTTGCCGGTGATCGAGATGTTGGTGTCGCCGTCCTCGACCATGGTGAGTCGCAGCGCATTGTCGAGCCCGCTCACCGCGGTCTTCTCGGGCGAGACGGTCACCGGTTTCCCGTTCGTGGTGTAGCTCGCGCACTGCGGGTCACTGGTCAGTTCGGCCAACCGCAACACCGTGTCTGCTGCCCGGGTTGCGCTTTCCAGTGCCATCAGGTTGACCACCACCCCGGAGTTGGTGAGGCCGACCGCCGCGGGCGCCCCCGCCTTGATGTCGGCGACCGGGCCGTCCTCGATGAACTGGCATTCGGCCGGGACGACCTCGGGCACCACGCTGGAGTCGCGGACCAGCGAGATCGGCAGCGCCGACATGGGGGAGCCGTCCACGGTGAGATTGTTGATGACTGCGGCCAGGCTCTCGTCGGTGTGGTCCTGGGGTCGGATGGCGGTGGGGCGCTGGTGGTCCCAGTGGTCTGCGGGCTTGATTCAGCTGTCGTGGTGGCGGGGCTGGTCGCGGTCGTGGTCTCGGCGGTAGTGGCCATGCCGGAGCCCGGACATACAGCGAGGGAGGGCCCGCAATGGGCCCTCCCTCGTCCGGTTCAGTCTGCTCAGAGGTTGGCAGCGATCTGGGTCGCGACGGCCTCGATCTGGGCCTTGTCGGGGCTGTTGACCGACACGATCACGTTGCCCTTGCGAGCGGTGAAGCCGTACAGGTCACCGGTGCCCGAGTTGCTCACCATGATCCGGGGCGAGTCCATGCCGAACCCGTCGGAATCCTCCGACTTGATCGTCGACTGGATGGTCTGGCCCTCGGTGGTCAGGGTGACGTTGGCGCACTCGGGATTGTCGAGCAGCGCATTGCGGTCAGCGATCAGCTTGTCGGCATCGGCCGCGCTCAGCGCCACCAGGGACATGCCGGTGGTCGCCGAGGGGGCGGCCAGCGCGGCGGGGTTGTCATTGATGTAGGGCAGCAGGCCCTCCCCGGCGAACGAGCAGGCAGCCGGCTCCACGGTGATCTCGGCAGCGGCACCACCGGTGCGCACCAGCGAGATGGGCATCGGGGTCACCGTGGCGCCGTCGATGGTCACCTGCGAGAGGATCGCGGCCAGGGACTCGTCGGTGAACTCGCCGTCGGTCTCGGTGGCGGTGGTTTCGGCGCTGGTGGTCTCCGCTGCGGTGGTCTCGGTGGCGGTGGTCTCGGCGGCCGAGGTTTCGGCGGTGGCCGAGGTGCTGGGGGCGGTGGAGGTGGTGGGTTCCTCAGAGCTGCACGCGGCGACCGAGAGCAGGGCCACGACAGCCAGGCCGGCCGCGGCGCTGCGCAGCGAGAAAGGGTTGCGAATACGGGTCAACGGAAGTTCCTCTCGAGCAGTTCACCGCGATGCGGCGAAACACCCCCCTCGGTGGCGGGGCGTGGACCATTCTGCTGCATCGAGGGGTCAGGGCCGGGTCAGGGCAATTGCCCGGCGAGGTGCTCGGCGACCTGCCGCAAAGGTTCCACGTCGTTCTTGACGCCGTTGTTGACCAGGATCAGCACGCTGCCCTTGCGCCCCAGCAGGGACACCGAACTGGCCGTCCGGCCGTCCTCGGTGGCCGTGGAGACCAGGGCCCTGGCCTGCTCCATGCCCGACTCGCCGACCTGCTCCTCGCTGATCGTCGACTGGCTCGGCGTGCCTGACTGGGTGACTGTCACGGTGCTGCACTGCCCTGAATCGAGGACGAAGTCACGCTCGGCGATCATCTCCTGAGCGGCCTCGACGGTGCCCATCTCCACCAGGGTCACATTGATCCGGGCCGTGGTCAACGCCATCGCGCCGGGGGTCCCGTCGAGGATCGGGTTGAGCAGGCCGGTGGCGACGAAACTGCAGGCCTCGGGGGTCACCTCGGGCAGTGAGGCGGCCCCGGCCTCACGCACCGTGGCGACCGGGAAGGCCTCCAGCGGCTGGCCATTGATGGTCACCCGGGGCAGCAGCGCCGCCAGGCTCTCGTCGGTCTGCTGCCCGGCGGGCATGGTGGCCACGGGCTGGTCAGTCTCCTCCTCGGTGCCGCTGCAGCCGCTGAGCAGCAGTGCCACGGCGACCAGCGCCGCCGCCCACGTCCTCACGGAAGCACCGCCACCTTCAGCCCATGGCGTTCCCGCACGGCCTCGAGTGCCGCGTCGAGCTCGGTCAGCGGGAACTGGTGGGTGACCACGGGGGCGACCTCGAGTCGTCCGCTCGACAGCAGGTTCACGGCCTGGACGACATCGGCGCGGCGGGCGTTCGAACCGCCAGTGACCACCAGTTCGTTGTAGTGGATCAGGTTCGGGTCCATCTCGACCGTCGACCCCTTCGGGAAGCCGCCGAAGTAGTTGACCCGGCCACCGATCGCGGCCATTTCCAGGGCTTGGTTGGCCAGCGGCAGGCTGCCCACCGCCACGATGACCACATCGGCGCCACGGCCACCGGTGTCGGCCAGGACCTGCTTGGTCAACGCGTCACCGGTCAGGTCGTAGGCATGGGTGGCGCCCATGGCCAGGGCGGGCTCGAGTCGTCCGGCGCGACCGCCGGCGATGATGGTGGTGGCCCCGGCCAGCTTGGCGACCGCGATGTGCAGCAGCCCGATCGGCCCGGTACCGAGCACGACCACGGTGTCCCCGGGCTGGGTGTTGACCTGGTTGGCGCCGTTCAGCACGCAGCTGACCGGCTCTGCCAGCGCCAGCATGGTAGCCGGCAGTTCCTGGGGTACCAGCACCAGGTTGCCGTGATCCATCGCCTCACGCGGCACCAGCATGTACTCGGCCAGACCCCCGTCGACGGCCGAGCCGAACAGCCGCAGTTTCTCGCACAGGTGTTCGCGGCCACCCATGCAGCGGTCACAGCGCAGGCAGCTCAGCACGATCGAGCAGGTGGCCTGTGCCCCCAGCGGGACACCCTCGACACCCTCACCGACGGCCTCGATGCGCCCGGCGAACTCGTGGCCCATGATCACTCCCGGACGCACCCCGGTGGTCTTGGCCCCGGAGATGTAGCGCAGGTCGGTGCCGCAGATCGTGTTGGCCTCGATCTTGAGCAGCACCTCACCTGCCCCGGGGACCGGGACCGGCACCTGGGTCAGGCGAAGGTCGTCGACTTTGTGCAACACGGCGGCATTCATGTCCATGGCTGGCAGCCTAGTGCTCAGGGCCGGGGTATGTCCCCGGGCCGGGGTGTGGACCACTGATCGAATTATCACGATCTATGTGAAAGTTCCCGCCCTTGTCGTTGTAATGTCGCTCGTGGGCATCAGCCGAGTCGATGCCCACAAGACCCTGGGGCCGCACAGCTGCGGTGTCCAGCACCTTTGAAAGGGTTCCCTTATGACGCGTCTCGTCAACGTTCCGTCCGAGTTCCCCGCCGAGGCCGTGCGTGGCTTCGTGCTGGCCAACAAGCGTTACGTCAAGCCGGTCTTCGGCGGTGTGGTCCGCTCCACCGCCACCGACCAGGGCAAGGTTGCCGTCGTCTACGGCGGTGGCTCGGGCCACTACCCGGCCTTCGCCGGCTGGGTCGGCCAGGGCTTCGCCGACGGAGCCGTCTGCGGCAACATCTTCAGCTCGCCCTCGGCCGCGCAGGCCTACTCGGTCATGAAGGCCGCCGAACGCGGCGCCGGCGTGCTGATGGGCTTCGGCAACTACGCCGGTGACGTGCTGCACTTCGGCCAGGCCATCGAGCGCCTGCGCGCCGAGGGCATCCAGGCCGACACCCTGGTCGTCACTGATGACATCGCCTCGGGCGGCAAGCACGAACTGGAGAAGCGCCGCGGCATCGCCGGGGACTTCCCGACCTTCAAGATCGCCGGCGCCGCCGCCGAGGCGGGCAAGGACTTCGACGAGGTCAAGCGGATCTTCGCCAAGGCCAACGACGCCACCCGCACCTTCGGTGTCGCCTTCGCCGGCTGCACCCTGCCCGGTGCCGACGGCCCGCTGTTCACCGTGCCCGAGGGCAAGATGGGCATCGGCCTGGGCATCCACGGTGAGCCCGGTGTCTCCGAGGCTGACCTGGGCACCGCCGACGAGGTCGCCAAGGCGCTGGTCGACGGCCTGCTCGACGACGTCCCGGCCGAGGCCGGCAAGCGCGTCGTCGCCATCATCAACGGCCTGGGCGCCACCAAGTACGAGGAGATGTTCGTCGTCGCCGGCAACGTCTCCGACCGGCTGGAGGCCGCCGGCATCGAGGTTGTCGACCTCGAGTCAGGCGAGTTCGTCACCTCCCTCGACATGGCCGGCATCTCGCTGACCCTGGTCTGGGTCGACGACGAACTGCTCGAGTACTGGGACGCCCCCTGCGACGCCCCGGCCTACCGCAAGGGTTCGGTCGGCGAGGTCAAGCGCGACGACTCCGTCCTGAACGCCGAGGCTGCCGCCGTCGAGGTCACCGAGCAGGGCTCGGAGGCCTCACAGAAGGTGGCCCAGCAGGTGATCGCCCTGCTCGAGACCATCCACGACACCATGGAGGCCTCCAAGGACGAACTGGGCCGCATCGACGCGGTCGCCGGTGACGGTGACCACGGCATCGGCATGTCCAACGGTTCGCGGGCCGCGCTGAAGGCCGCCCAGGAACTCGGCGGCAAGGGCGCCGGCGCCCAGACCCTGCTGGCCGGTGCCGGTGAGGCCTGGTCCGACGGTGCCGGTGGCACCTCGGGTGCGCTGTGGGGTGCGATCCTGACCGCCGTCGGTGCCGTGCTCGGCGACCAGGACGCCCCGGCTGAGGACGCAGTCGGCGCCTCGCTGAGCGCCGCCCTCGACGCCGTCCAGCGCCTCGGTGGCGCCCAGGTCGGCGACAAGACCATGGTCGACGCCCTGGCGCCGGCCGTCGAGGCCTTCCAGGCTGCCGGTGGCAGCGTCTCCGAGCGCCTCGCCGCCGCCGCCCGGGCTGCCGCCGAGGGTGCGGAGTCGACCAAGCCGCTGGTGGCCAAGCTCGGCCGCTCGCGCCCGCTCGGTGAGAAGTCGGTCGGCACCCCCGACCCGGGTGCGGTCTCGTTCACCCAGATCATCGAGGTGATCCAGAAGGCCCTCTGAACCCAGTGGGCCCGCTGGGAGCTGGCGAGGGGGCAGGACCGGCGACGGTCCTGCCCCCTTTCCGCGCCCGCGGTCGCCGCCCGATCGGGGGTGTCGGCACTGATAGTGTTCTGGCCGTTACCTGCAGGGAGGACCCCACCATGACAGCACCCCCGTCCATTCCGGCCCTTCTGGTTCTGGAGGATGGCCGGTGCTTCCACGGGGAGTCCTACGGTGCCGAGGGGGAGAGTTTCGGTGAGGCCGTCTTCGCCACCGCGATGACCGGCTACCAGGAGACGCTGACCGACCCCAGCTACCACAAGCAGGTGGTCGTGATGACCGCCCCGCACGTGGGCAACACCGGCTGGAACGCCGACGACCACGAGTCGGACCGCATCTGGGTCTCCGGCTTCGTCGTGCGTGACCCGGCCCGGGTCACCTCCAGCTGGCGCGCCAGCCACGGGCTCGAGGACGAACTGCGGCGCCAGGGCGTGGTCGGCATCAAGGGCATCGACACCCGCGCCCTGACCCGCCACCTGCGCGACAAGGGCTCCATGCGGGTCGGCATCTCCTCGACCGAGACCGACCCCGAGGCACTGCTGGCCAGGGTCCTCGAACAGCCCGCGATGAGCGGCGCCAACCTGGTCGCCGACGTCACCACCGCCGAGCCCTACGTGGTGCCCGCGGTGGGGGACAAGCGCTTCACCGTCGCCGCCATCGACCTCGGCATCAAGGCGATGACCCCCCAGCGGATGGCCCAGCGCGGCATCGAGGTGCACGTGCTGCCCGCCGACACCACCATCGAGCAGGTCCGCGAGCTGAACCCTGACGGGGTCTTCTTCTCCAACGGCCCCGGCGACCCCGCCGCCGCCGACCAGGTCATCACTTTGCTGCAGCAGGTGCTCGCCGAACAGCGGCCCTACTTCGGCATCTGCTTCGGCAACCAGATCTTCGGACGAGCGCTGGGCCTGGACACCTACAAGCTGCCCTTCGGCCACCGCGGTGTGAACCAGCCCGTGATGGACCTGACCACCGGCAAGGTGGAGATCACCAGCCAGAACCACGGCTTCGCGGTGGCCGCGCCGCTCGGCGAGGACATCACCACCCCCTACGGCACCGCCCGGGTCAGCCACATCGGCCTCAACGACGAGGTCGTCGAAGGCCTGGAACTGCGTGACGACTCCGGGGCGCTGAGCGCCTTCTCGGTGCAGTACCACCCCGAGGCGGCGGCCGGCCCGCATGACGCGGCCTACCTGTTCGACCGCTTCGTCGACCTGCTGGCCGAACGCTCCCCGGAAGGAACCAACTGACATGCCTCGCCGCACCGACATCTCCACGATCCTGGTCGTCGGGTCGGGACCGATCGTCATCGGCCAGGCCGCCGAGTTCGACTACTCCGGCACCCAGGCCTGCCGTGTGCTGAAGGAGGAGGGGTTCCGGGTCATCCTGGTCAACTCCAACCCGGCCACGATCATGACCGACCCCGGCTTCGCCGACGCCACCTACGTCGAGCCCATCACACCTGCCTTCGTCGAGAAGGTGATCGCCAAGGAGCGCCCCGATGCGGTGCTGGCCACCCTCGGCGGCCAGACCGCGCTCAACACCGCCATCACCCTGCACGAGAACGGTGTGCTCGAGGCCTACGGTGTCGAACTCATCGGAGCCTCGGTCGACGCCATCCAGCGCGGTGAGGACCGTGAGCAGTTCAAGAAGATCGTCGAGTCGCTCACCGACATCGCCGGTGGACGGGCAGAGGTCGCGGGCTCGCGCATCTGCCACACCATGGACGAGGTGCTCGCCGCTGCCGACGAGCTGGGCTACCCCGTGGTGGTGCGTCCGTCGTTCACCATGGGTGGGCTCGGGTCGGGCTTCGCCCACACCGAGGACGAACTGCGCCGCATCGCCGGCACCGGCCTGGCCGCCAGCCCCACCACCGAGGTGCTGATCGAGGAATCGATCCTGGGCTGGAAGGAGTACGAACTCGAGGTCATGCGCGACAAGGCTGACAACGTCGTGATCGTGTGCTCCATCGAGAACTTCGACCCGATGGGCGTCCACACCGGTGACTCGATCACGGTCGCCCCGGCCATGACGCTGACCGACCGCGAGTACCAGGACCTGCGTGACATCTCCATCGCGATCATCCGCCGGGTCGGGGTCGAGACGGGCGGCTGCAACATCCAGTTCGCGGTCAACCCCGATGACGGCCGCATCGTGGTCATCGAGATGAACCCCCGGGTGAGCCGTTCGTCCGCCCTGGCCTCGAAGGCCACCGGGTTCCCGATCGCCAAGATCGCCGCCAAGGTCGCGGTCGGTTACACCCTCGACGAGATCCCCAACGACATCACCGAGAAGACCCCGGCCAGCTTCGAACCGACCCTCGACTACGTCGTGGTGAAGGTGCCCCGGTTCGCCTTCGAGAAGTTCCCGCAGGCCGACAACACCCTCACCACACACATGAAGTCGGTCGGCGAGGCGATGAGCCTTGGCCGCAACTTCAGCGAGGCCCTGGGCAAGGCGCTGCGCTCGATGGAGGACCCGAACGCACCGTTCGACTTCGCCGCCCCCGTCAGCGAATCGGTGGAGGTGCTGCTCGACGAGGCCACCCGACCGCACGATGCCCGCCTGCAACTGGTGATGCAGGCCATCCGCGCCGGGGCCAGCGTCGAGCAGGTCTTCGAGGCCACCAGCATCGACCCCTGGTTCATCGACCAGCTGGTGCTGATCCACGAGGTCGCCGAGCAGGTCCGCACCGCTCCCGAGCTGACCCCGGCGGTGCTGCGGCTGGCCAAGCGCCACGGCCTGTCCGACAAGCAGGTCGCCGACCTGCGCAACCTGTCACCCGACGTGGTCCGCGGGGTGCGCTGGGCGCTGGGCATTCGTCCGGTCTACAAGACCGTCGACACCTGCGCGGCCGAGTTCGAGGCCCGCACGCCGTACCACTACTCCAGCTACGACGAAGAGACCGAGGTCGCCCCGCGCGAGAAGCCGGCCGTGTTGATCCTGGGCAGCGGCCCCAACCGCATCGGCCAGGGCATCGAGTTCGACTACTCCTGCGTGCACGCCGCCCAGGTGCTGTCCGAGCACGGCTACGAATCGGTGCTGGTCAACTGCAACCCCGAGACCGTCTCGACCGACTACGACACCGCCGACCGGCTGTACTTCGAACCCCTCACCCTCGAGGACGTGCTCGAGGTCTACCACGCCGAACTCGCTGCCGGCCCGGTGGCCGGGGTCATCGTCCAGCTCGGCGGCCAGACCCCGCTGCGGCTGGCGCAGGCACTGAAGGACGCCGGGGTGCCGATCATCGGCACCAGCCCCGAGGCGATCCACCTGGCCGAGGAACGCGGTGCCTTCGAGGCGGTGCTGGAACGCGCCGACCTGCCGGCACCCAAGCACGGCATGGCCAACTCCTTCGAGCAGGCCAGCCGGGTCGCGGCCGAGATCGGCTACCCGGTGCTCGTGCGGCCCAGCTACGTGCTCGGTGGGCGCGGCATGGAGATCGTCTACGACGAGGCCAGCCTGGAGCGCTACATCAGCCAGTCGACGCTGATCTCGGCCACCTCGCCGGTGCTGGTCGACCGGTTCCTGGACGATGCCGTCGAGATCGACGTCGACGCACTCTACGACGGTGAAGAGCTGTACCTGGGTGGGGTGATGGAGCACATCGAGGAGGCCGGCATCCACTCCGGCGACTCGGCCTGCGCCCTGCCCCCGATCACCCTGGGCGGTGAGGTGATCAGCCGCATCGCCGAGTCGACCCGCGCGATCGCCGACGGGGTCGGCGTGCGTGGCCTGATCAACATCCAGTTCGCGCTCGCCTCCGACACCCTGTACGTGCTCGAGGCCAACCCGCGGGCCTCGCGCACCGTGCCGTTCGTCTCGAAGGCCACCGGCACCCAGCTGGCCAAGGCGGCGACCATGATCATGGTCGGGCGCACCATCCAGGAACTGCGCGAGACCGGCCTGCTGCCCGAACAGGGCAGCGGTGCCGACGTGCCCGAGGGCGGCCCGCTGGCGGTCAAGGAAGCGGTCATGCCGTTCAACCGGTTCCGCACCGCCGAGGGGATGGGCGTCGACACCGTGCTCGGGCCCGAGATGCGCTCGACCGGTGAGGTCATGGGCCTCGACTCGACCTTCGGCACCGCCTTCGCCAAGTCCCAGGCCGCGGTCTACGCCGGTCTGCCCACCTCGGGGTCGGTGTTCGTCTCGGTGGCCAACCGCGACAAGCGCCACGCCATCTTCCCGGTCAAGCGGCTGGCCGACCTGGGGTTCACCCTGTACGCCACCGCCGGCACCGCCCAGGTGCTGCGCCGCCACGGCGTCGAGGTCAATGACGTGCGCAAGCACAGCCAGGGCCCCGGCCCGAATGGGGAACCCACCATCGTGCAGATGATCCTGGACAACAAGATCGACCTGGTCTTCAACACCCCCCAGGGCCAGACCGAGGGTGGCTCGCCGCGCGCCGACGGCTATGAGATCCGCACCGCCGCCATCCGCGCCGAGATTCCGTGCATGACCACCGTGCAGGCACTCTCGGCCGGGGTGCAGGGCATCGAGGCGATCCTGGCCGGGCATGGTGAGGTTCGCTCCCTGCAGGACTGGGAGACGGCAGGGCAGCAGTCATGAGTCGTCCGGCCCCGCTCACCCGCTGGTGGACCAGCGCGCTGCATGCCGGCTACACCGGCCTGGCCCGGCCGGTCATGTTCCGCTACGGCGGCGGTGACCCGGAGGCGATCCACGACCAGTTGGTCCCCGCCCTCGGCAGCCTGCCCGCGCCCGCGGCGCGTGCCCTTCGCACGGTGCTGGCACCCCCGTGGGACCCCGTCAGGATCAGTGGGCTCACCTTCCCCAACCCGGTCGGCCTGGCCGCCGGGCTGGACAAGGATGCCCGCGCCCCGCTGGCCTGGTCGGCGCTCGGTTTCGGGTTCGCAGAGTTCGGCACCGTGACCCCCCGCCCCCAGAAGGGCAACCCCTCACCGCGGCTGTTCCGCCTGGTCGACGACCGGGCGCTGATCAATCGGATGGGTTTCAACAATGAGGGCTCGGCCGCACTGGCCAACCGGTTGACCATGCTGGGAGTCGAGCGCGGCAACGGGGTACTGGGCATCCCGGTGGGGGTCAGCATCGGGCGCAACAAGCTCACCGCCAACGAGAACGCCATCGACGACTACTCCCGGGCCCTGCGCAATGTCGCCCCCGTCGCCGACTATGTGGCCATCAACGTGTCCAGCCCCAACACCCCTGGCCTGCGTGACCTGCAGTCACGCCGGGCACTGGAGGAACTGTTCAGCGAACTGGACGAGGTGCGCCGCGACATCCACCACCAGGACCCGGTGCCGATCTGGGTCAAGGTCGCCCCCGAACTCAGCTGGGCCGAACTGGACGACGTGGTGGCCGCGGCCGAGGCCTGCGGCATCGACGCCATCATCGCCACCAACACCACTCTGGCCCGTACCCGGGCCGACGGCGGCCCCCTGCGCTCGGCGAAGGCCGCCGAGACGGGCGGGTTGAGCGGCGCCCCGGTGACGCTGAAGGCCCGCCAGGTCGTCGACTACCTGGCCCGCAACACCCGCCTGCCGATCATCGGCTCCGGTGGCGTGATGAGCCCGGCCGACGCGCTGGCGCTGCGTGAGGCGGGCGCGAGCCTCGTCCAGCTCTACACCGGCTTCATCTACTCCGGCCCCGCCCTCGTCCGAGGTGTGGCCGCCGCCCTGGCCGGGGCACCGCTGCCCACCAGATCGCAGGAGCACTGATGCACAGTTACCGTGACCGACTCGACGCCGCCGTGGCTTCGCGCGGCCCCCTCTGCGTGGGCATCGACCCCCATCCCGGGCTGATCGCACAGTGGGGCCTGCCCGGTGACGTCAACGGGCTGGAACGATTCGCCCGCGGCACCGTCGAGGCCCTCGGTGAGCAGGTGGCCGTCTTCAAGCCGCAGTCGGCCTTCTTCGAGGTGTTCGGCTCACGCGGCATCGCCGTGCTGGAACAGGTGCTGGCCGACATCCGCGACCGCGGTGCACTGTCCCTGCTCGACGCCAAGCGCGGCGACATCGGCTCGACCATGGCCGGCTACGCCGAGGCCTACCTGTCCGACGGGCCGCTGGCCGTCGACGCGATTACCCTGTCCCCGTTCCTGGGCTTCGAGTCCCTGCGACCGGCCCTCGACCTGGCCCGCAGCAACGGCCGCGGGGTCTACGTGCTGGCCCGCACCTCCAACCCCGAGGGCCACGAGGTGCAGTTGTCGCGGCCGCAGCAGGGTGCCGTGACGGTCTCGCAGTCGATCATCGACCAGGCACAGGCCGAGAACCAGGCGAACGCCGAGAACCAGCAGGGCAGTCACCACGTCGGCCTGGTCGTCGGCGGCACCCACGCCGACCTCAAGGTCGACCTCACCGGGTTCACCGCCTCGATCCTGGTGCCCGGCATCGGCGCGCAGGGTGGCACCATCAGTGGCCTGGCCCAGCGGTTCACCGCTTCCGGCCTGCGGCTGCTGCCCACTGCCAGCCGCGATGTGCTCGGTGCCGGGCCCGATCCGCAGGCGCTGCGAGCCGCCGCCAGGGCTGTCTCGCAGAGCTGACCGGCACCGGCCAACCGGTGGCCGATGAATCACCACATCAAACCCCCTCAGGTGGCCTCCGGCGTTGTAGTTTGTCCTTGTCACACTGGCCACCGGCGCCCCAGCGCCGGTGACGACACACGAGGAGCCAACCATGGTGATCCCCTCATTGACCCCCGAGCAGCTGGAAGCTGCCCGGGCAGCTGCGACCGCAGCCCGGCGGGCCCGTGCCGAGCTCAAGCAGAAGGTTCGCAGCGGTGAGGTGACCCTGTCAGGGGCCATTGACCTGGCCCTGCAGGAAGAGGTCCTGGCCCACATGAAGGTCGCCGACCTGCTGAAGTCGCTGCCCCGGGTGGGAGAGAAGCGCGCCGCCGACGTCATGGAACGACTGGAGATCTCCCAGAACCGTCGCATCCGTGGCCTCGGCCGTCACCAGATCGCCGGACTCAAGGAGCAGTTCAGCTGAGTGGCAGAATGATCCCCGATGAGCACTCCTGACCTGCGCACCAGCGACCGCCCCGACCCCACGCAGGGGCAGCGACACCCCGGGGGAGTGTTCGTGGTGTCGGGCCCGACCGCGGTCGGCAAGGGCACCGTCTGCGCCAGACTGCGCGAGCGCCACCCGGAGATCTTCGTGTCTGTCTCGGTGACCACCCGCGCGCCGCGACCCAACGAGGTCGACGGGGTGCACTACCACTTCGTCGACGACGAGACCTTCGACCGCCTGGTCGCCGAGGGTGGGCTGCTGGAGTGGGCCGTCGTGCACAAGCGGGCCCGCTACGGCACCCCCCGCGAACCCGTCGAACAGGCCGTCGCCCGCGGTGAGGTGGTCGTCCTCGAGATCGACCTGCAGGGCGCCAAGCAGGTGCGGGTCAGCTATCCCGAGGCCACCCACATCTTCCTGGAACCACCCAACTGGGACGAACTCGTCCGTCGCCTGGTGGGTCGCGGCACCGAGACCCCGGAGCAGCAGCGGGAACGCCTGGCCACCGCGAAACTCGAACTGGCCGCCAAGGCCCAGTTCGACGAGGTCGTGGTGAATGGTGAAATCGAGGAAACCGTCGACCGTTTGGTAGAGTTGACAGGTCTGTGAGCCGATGGCTCCACCCCCACGTCTTTTGCGAAAGGGACACAGTGACCACCAACGCTGCTGAAGGCATCACCAACCCGCCCGTCGATGAACTGCTCGACGGGGTCGACTCGAAGTACCGACTGGTGCTGTTCGCCGCCAAGCGCGCCCGCCAGATCAATGCGTACTACTCGCAGCTCGGTGAGGGCCTGCTCGAGAACGTCGGCCCGCTGGTGGAGACCGGTGTGCAGGAGAAGCCGCTGTCGATCGCGCTGCGCGAGATCCAGGCCGGCGTGCTGGAGTACACCGAGATCGACCCCGAAGCCGAGGCTGCTGCCCGCGCCGAGGCCGCCATTGCCACCCCCGACTTCGGTCTGGACGACCCGTTCGGGGACCTGGGGCCCGCCGACCCGGCCTGATCCCCACCCCATCTTTGCCCGGCTCTTCGCCGAGCAGCAAGGAAACATCTCCATGAGCAGGCTCTTCACCTCTGAATCGGTCACCGAGGGACACCCTGACAAGGTTGCCGACGCCATTTCCGACGGGGTGCTCGACGCCCTGCTGGCCCAGGACCCGAACAGTCGCGCCGCGGTCGAAACCCTGGTCACCACCGGTCTGGTGGTCGTGGCCGGGGAGGTGCGCACCGAGGCCTATGCCGACGTGTACGGCATCGCCCGCAAGACCATCATCGACATCGGCTACGACTCCTCGGAGAAGAGTTTCGACGGGAACTCCTGCGGCGTCAGCGTGGCGATCGGTTCCCAGTCACCCGACATCGCCCAGGGTGTCGACCTCGGCATCGAGCAGCGGCTGGGCAACTCGGTCGACCTGCTCGACGAGCAGGGCGCCGGCGACCAGGGCCTGATGTTCGGCTACGCCTGCAATGAGACCCCCTCGCTGATGCCGCTGCCGATCGACCTGGCGCACCGCTTGGCCGAACGGCTCACCGAGGTCCGCAAGGACAGCACCCTCGACTACCTGCGCCCCGACGGCAAGACCCAGGTCACCATCGACTACGACGACCAGGGGCGCCCCCGTGGGCTCGACACCGTGGTGGTCAGCACCCAGCACGCCCCCGAGGTGGACCTCGACAAGACCCTGGTGCCCGACCTGCGCCAGCACGTCCTGGCGCCGGTGCTGGAGCGGTTCAACCTTCCCAGCAGCGGGCACAAGGAGTTCATCAACCCCACCGGCCGGTTCGTCATCGGCGGCCCGATGGGCGACGCGGGGCTCACCGGACGCAAGATCATCGTCGACACCTACGGCGGCTACGCCCGCCACGGGGGCGGCGCCTTCTCCGGCAAGGATCCGTCCAAGGTCGACCGCTCGGCCGCCTATGCCATGCGCTGGGTGGCGAAGAACGTGGTCGCCTCCAGCCTGGCCGACCGCTGCGAGGTGCAGGTGGCCTACGCCATCGGCAAGGCCCAGCCGGTCGGCTTCTACGTCGACTGCGCCGGCACCAACAAGGTCCCCGAGGACCGCATCCGCGACGCCATCCTCGAAACCTTCGACCTGCGCCCGGCCGCGATCATCCGTGACCTCGAACTGCTGCGCCCGATCTACTCGAAGTTCTCCGCCTACGGCCACTTTGGGCGTGACCTCGAAGAAATGACCTGGGAACGGACCGACCGCGCCGAGCAGTTGGCTCGCGCCGTGCGCTGAGCCGGTGGAGCCAGTGCCGCGGGTGGCGAAGGTCGCGGTCGACATGCCGCTGGCCCACCTGGACCGCTGGTTTGACTACCGCATCCCCGATTCCATGGCCGGGCAGGCCAAGCCCGGGGTCCGGGTGCGGGTCCGCTTCGCCGGCCGCGCCGCGTCCGGGTTCATCAGCGAAGTCGTCGACGCCCCCGACGGCTCGTCCGGTGAGCTGGCCGAACTCGAGACGGTGGTCTCGGACGAACCGGTCCTGACGCCCGGTCAGGTCAGGTTGGTGCGGGCGGTCGCCGATCACTGGTGCGGCACCTTCTCCGACGTGGTGCGGCTGGCCGTGCCACCGCGCCACGCCACCACCGAGAAGGCCACCCCCTCGCCGTGGCCGCTGCCCGAACCCCCACAGGTGCCGCTGGTCGGCCCATTGGACGCCGTGCAGCACTCGTCCGGGTTCCTGGAGGCACTGGCGAACGGTGCCGGCCCGCGCGCCTACTGGCAGGTGCCGCCGGTGGCCGACCCGGTGGGGGACTGGACCGCCGGCCTGGCCCAGGCCGTGGCCGCCTGCCTGCTCAGTGGGCGCCGGGCGCTGCTGGTGGTGCCCGACCTGCGTGACCTCACCCGGCTGCAGCAGACGCTGGTCGAGCGTTTCGGTGCCGGCACCGTCGCGGTGCTGCACGCCGACCAGGGGCCCTCGGCGCGCTACCGCAACTACCTGGCAGTCGCCCGCGGCCATGCCCGGATCACCATCGGCACCCGCTCGGCGGCGATGGCGCCGGTCGACGACTGCGGTCTGGTCGCCATCTGGGACGACGGGGACGACCTGCACGCCGAACCGCGGGCGCCCTACCACCATGCCCGCGACGTGCTGGCTATCCGGGCCACCCAACAGCAGGCAGGCTTCCTGGTGGCCGGACGCGCCCGCAGCACGGAAGTTCAACGGTGGGTGGACTCGGGCTGGCTGGTGGCCATGGCGATGGAGCGCTCCGCGCTGCGGCGGGCCACCCCGGCCGTCCGCGTGGCGGGTGACTCCGACTGGGCCCTCGACCGTGACCCGCTGGCGCGGCAGGTCCGCATCCCCGCCGCAGCCTTCACCACCATCCGCAACGGGTTGAGCCAGGGCCCGGTCCTGGTCCAGGTCGCCCGGGCCGGGTACGCGGTGTCCCTGGCCTGCCAGCGCTGCCATGCACCAGCCCGCTGCACCGCCTGCCACGGCCCCCTGCGGGTCACTCGCACCGACGGCCCGGGGCGCCGAACCCAGCTCGAGTGCAGCTGGTGCGGCCGGGTGGCCGCGGGGTTCCGCTGCACCACCTGCCGGGGCGACCAGCTGCGAGCCCCCCTGGTCGGCGCCCAGCGCACAGCTGAGGAGTTCGGCCGGGCCTTCGCCGGCACCAGGGTGGTCGACAGTTCCCGCGGGCAGGTGGTCGAGGCGGTCGACGACACCCCGGCGCTGGTGGTCGCCACCCCCGGCGCCGAACCCGTCGCGGCGGGCGGCTACGCCGCAGCAGTGCTGCTGGACACCACCCTGCTGCTGTCCCGCGCCGACCTGCGCGCCTCGGAGGAGGCGCTGCGGCGCTGGCTGAACGTCGTCGGACTGGTTCGTCCGGGGGCTGCCGGCGGCACCGTGTGCGCGGTGGGCCCGGCCCAGGCCAGCGCCCTGCAGGCCCTGGTGCGGCTCGACCCGGCCACCCTGGCCGAACGTGAGCTGCAGGAACGTCGCGAGGCGGGGTTCCCACCCGCGGTGCGCTTTGTCCAGGTCGAGGGCACCGGTGAGGGCATCGATGCCCTGGTCCAGTCCTCACGGCTGCTGCCCGAAGAGGGGGTGCTGCCGGGGGCGCAGGTCACCGACCCGATCGACGGGCTCGACGTCCTCGGCCCGGTGCCGATCCCCGGGGGCACCACCACGATCGGTGGCGTCGACGAGCAGCTGCAGCGACTGACGCTGCGGGCCCCGCTCGAGCAGGGCAACGAACTGGTGGCCCGGGTGCGGGCCGGGCTCGGCGCCGGGTCGGCCCGCAAGACACCACCGGTACGGATCAGGGTGGACCCGAACCACTTGTCCTGAGCGGCGACTAGGGTGGACACACCATGAGGATCGCATTTGCCGGAACCCCCCAGGTGGCCGTACCTGCCCTCGACACGCTGGTGGACTCCCACCATGACGTGGTCGGGGTGATCACCCGCCCCGACGCTGCCGCGGGCCGCGGCAAGAAGCTGCGGCCCTCCGACGTCGCAGTCCGGGCCGACGAGCTGGGACTGCCCGTGCTGAAGCCTGACCACCCCCGCGACCAGGACTTCCAGGACGCGCTGCGGCAGTGGGACGTCGAGGCGGTGGCGGTGGTCGCCTACGGAGCACTGCTGCCGACCTCAGCCCTCGAGCTGGTGCCGCACGGCTGGGTGAACCTGCACTTCTCGCTGCTGCCGCGCTGGCGTGGGGCGGCACCGGTCCAGCGCGCCATCCTGGCCGGGGACCCCAAGACCGGCGCCACCACCTTCCGCATCGTGAAGCCCCTGGACGCCGGGCCCGTCTACCGCAGCGTGACGATGCTGATCAGTTCCACCGCCACCGCCGGGCAGTTGCTCGATGAACTCGCCCTGGCCGGGGGGCCGCTGCTGGTGTCCACCTTCGACGACATCGCCGCCGGGGTGGAGCCTCGCCCCCAGCCGGAGGAGGGCATCACCACCGCCGCGAAGATCCTCACCGAGGACGCCCACATCGACTGGACCGAGGACGCCGGGCAGGTCTCCCGACAGGTGCGGGCCGTCACCCCGGTGCCCGGGGCATGGGGACTGCTGCACGGTGAGGTGTTCAAGGTTGAGCAGATCGCCGAACCGCACGACCCCTGGCAGGTGCCCGAGCTGGGGCCGGGGCAACTGCACGCCGACAAGCGGCACCTGTGGTGCGGCACCGGCACCCACCCCCTGGAACTCGTCCGGGTGAAGGCCGCCGGCAAACGGTCCATGGCCGGCGCCGACTGGGCCCGCGGCGTCCAGCTCGATGCCGGGTCCCTGCTGACCTGACTCGGGCCGGAAATGAGAATCCCCAGGTCGACTGACCTGGGGAAACTCATGCTGGTGAGCAGCCGGACTACCTCACTGGGCGGCGGCCGCGTCGGCGGCGGCGCGCAGCAGGTAGGTGGTCGACTGGGCACCCGGGTCGCGGTGGTTCGCCGAACGCTCACCGAGGTAGCTGGCGCGTCCCTTGCGGGCCACCAGCGGATCGGTGGACTCGGCACCGGCCTGGGCGGCGGTCGCCATGGCGTTGAGCACCTCGGCCGGCGACTTGCCGGCCTCGACGGCTTCCTGGCCGGCAGCGATCGCCGGGGTCCAGGCGTCAACCATGGTCTTCTCGCCGACCTCGGCCTTGCCGCGCTGCAGGATGCCGTCCAGGGCGGCCTGCGCCAGCGCCACCACTCCGGCGCCGTCGAGGTCCTCGGCGGCCACCTTCGAGGCCCGCAGGAACGCGGTGCCGTAGAGCGCACCCGAGGCGCCCCCCACGGTCGAGATGAGCGTCATCGCGACCGGCTTCAGGACGTCCTCGGCGGTGCTGGGCTCCAGGCCCTCGAGCTTGGTGAGCACTGCCTTGAACCCGCGGTCCAGGTTCGAGCCGTGGTCACCGTCGCCGATGGCGCGGTCCAGGTCGGTGAGTTCCTCGCGCTTGGCGGCCACGACTTCAGCAGCTCGCGAGATCCAGTCCAGGGCCCAGGCGGCCCCCAGTGTGTCAGCCATCGTTCTCCTCTCGTGGTTGGCCGCGCCTCAGGCTCCGGCGCGCCAGCCGGCGGTGTGCACCGGTGCATCAAACAGCTTGGTCAGCTCGTCGTCAAGACGCATGATCGTGATCGACGCACCGGCCATCTCGATCGAGGTGAAGAAGTTGCCCACCTGGCTGCGGGTGACGTTGACACCGAGGGCGTCGAGCTTGTCCCAAGCGTGGTTGTACAGGATGTACTGCTCGTGCAGCGGGGTGCCACCCAGGCCGTTGACGAACAGCAGCACGTTCTCGCCCGAGCTCAGCTCCATGTCCTTCACGACGGTGTCGACGAGGATGTCGGTGATCTCGTCGGCGGGCATGATCGGCACCCGCTTGACGCCGGGCTCGCCGTGCACGCCGATGCCGAGCTCGATCTCGTCCTCACCCAGGTCGAACGACGGCTTGCCGGCGGTCGGCACGGTGCAGGCGGTCAGGGCCAGGCCCATGGTGCCCATCGAGTCGTTGATCTTCTTGGCGACCCGGGCGGTCTCGTTCAGGTCGTAGCCGAGATCGGTGGCGCCACCGATCATCTTCATGGCGGTGATGGAGCCGGCCACACCACGACGACCGGCGGTCCAGGTCGAGTCCTCGACGGCGACGTCGTCATCGATGACCACCGACTGCACTTCAATGCCCTCGGCCGCGGCGATCTCGGCGCCCATCTCGAAGTTCATGATGTCGCCGGAGTAGTTCAGCACGACGTGCAGCACGCCGGCACCACCGTCGGCCGACTGGGTGGCGGCAGCGATCTGGTCAGGGGTGGGGGAGCTGAAGAAGGCGCCGGGAGCGGCCGCATCCAGCATGCCCTTGCCGACATAGCCGCCGCCCAGCGGCTCGTGGCCCGAACCGCCACCGGAGACCACGCCAACCTTGCCCTGCACAGCGCCACCGGCGCGGTGGAAGTGGACCGGGTCCGTCTTGTACTCGACCAGATCCGCGTGCGCGATGCTGAAGCCGCGCATGAACTCGTTGAGCACATTCTCCGGATCGTTGATGAGTTTCTTCATTGTCTGCTCCCGTCATAGACTGAGGCACCATTGCCCCGGCCGAGCCACCCTCGGGCTCGTCCGCATAGCTTCACCCTAGACAGTCGCAACCTGTATAGACAAGCATTTCTGACGGGAGTCTTCCTCGTTGAACAAGCCCCCTTCGTCGCCGCGTCGAGACCACGGACCTGAACGCAGGGTGACCGTCAGCCCAGCCCGCCGGGCCGCCTATGATGCCCTGCTGCAGGTCGAGACCCAGGAGGCGTTCGCGAACCTCGCCCTGGCCGCGGCGGTTGCCGAGCACGGGCTCGATGCGCAGCAGGCGGCCACCGCCACCGAACTGGTCAACGGGACCGCGCGGCTGATGGGCACCTATGACCGCATCATCGCCCGCGCAGCCCGCCGGGAACTGTCCACCCTGGAGCCCGCCGTGGTGACGGTGCTGCGGCTGTCGACCCACGAGCAGCTCTCGATGCGCACCCCGGTGCACGCCGCCGTGGACGAAGCGGTCAACCTCGGCCGCATCGCCGTCGGCCACCGGGTCACCGGGGTGATCAACGCGATCGCCCGCAAGGTGGGCATCAACGACCTTTCGGGCTGGGTGCAGGCCCTCAGCGCCGACGAGGACGAACTGTCGGCCCTGGGCACCAGGACCCACCACCCGCGCTGGATCGCCGACGTCTACGACTACCTGCTCGGTGACGACGCCGAGGCCGGGTTGCTGGCCAACAACACCCCGGCGGTCCCGACCCTGGTCGTGCGCCCCGGGCTGGTCGAGCGCGACGAGCTCAGCGAGCCCGGCCTGGAACCCACCCCCTACAGCCCCTTCGGTTTCCGGCGGCCCGGCAACCCGGGCGGGCTGAAAGAGGTGCGCCAGGGCCGCGCGGGGGTGCAGGACGAGGGCAGCCAGCTGATGGCCTGGCTTCTGGCCCTGGCCCCCACTACCGAAGAGATCGCCGATCTGGGCTGGCTCGACCTGTGCGCCGGGCCCGGCGGGAAGGCCGCGCTGCTGGCCGGACTGGCCAGGCAGCGGGGCGGTTGGCTGCTGGCGAGCGAGAAGGCACCCCATCGCGCCGAACTGGTGCGCAAGGCGATGGCCCGCTACCCCGACCGCTGGCAGGTCATCACCGCCGACGGCCTGGCCCCGGCCTGGCAGCCCCGGTCGTTCGCGCGGGTGATGGCCGACGTGCCCTGCACCGGCATCGGGTCACTGCGCCGCCGCTCGGAGTCGCGCTGGCGGCGCACCGAGGAGCAACTCGAGGAACTGGTCGCGCTGCAGGCCGGGTTGCTCGCCCAGGCCTGGGCGGCGACCGCCGAGGGGGGAGTGCTGGCCTATGTCACCTGCTCGCCGCACCCGCTGGAGACCGTCGAACAGGTGCAGGCCTTCCTGGACACCCATCCCGAGGCCGAATTGTTGGACGCCCCGGCCCTGCTGCCCGACGTGCCCGAGGCGGCCCACCCGGACGAACCGCTGATGGTGCAGCTGTGGCCCCACCGCCACGGCACCGACGCCATGTTCGGCGCCCTGCTGCGACGAGGACCCAGTACCTGACCGGGAGGGGCCCCACCGCTAGGCTGCCTGCATGGGCATGAGGATCACACCGAGCATCTTGAACGCCGACTTCGCCAACCTGCGTGGCGAGATCGAACGGATCCCGAGCGCCGACGGCGTGCACGTCGACGTCATGGACAACCACTTCGTCCCCAACCTGACCCTCGGGCTGCCGGTGGTCGAGTCGATCCGCGCGGTCACCGACAAGGAACTCGACATCCACCTGATGATCGAGGACGCCGACCGCTGGGCCCCGGCCTACGCCGAAGCCGGTGCGGAGACCATCACCTTCCACGTCGAGGCCGCCGCCGCCCCCATCCGGTTGGCGCGTGAACTGCGCAAGCTCGGCGCCAAGGCGTCGATGGCGCTCAAACCCGCCACCCCCATCGAGCCCTACGCCGAGATGCTGGGCGAACTCGACATGCTGCTGCTGATGACCGTCGAACCCGGCTTCGGGGGGCAGAAGTTCCTCGACCTGGTGCTGCCGAAGATCCGCCGCGCTCGTGAGATCGCCGACCGCACCGGCCAGGAGATCCGCATCCAGGTCGACGGGGGAGTCTCCATCGAGACCATCGGCCGCTGCGCCGAGGCCGGTGCCGACACCTTCGTCGCCGGGTCAGCGGTGTACCACGCCGCCGACCCTGATGCCATGGTCAACGAGCTGCGTTCCATCGCCGCGGACGCCGCCGGGCACAGCCACTGAGCCGCGGGCCGGTCCGGGGCCCTCAGCTTTCCTTGTCCTCGCGCAGGAACTGTTCGATCTGCGCGGCCAGGTCCTCACCGCTGGTCGGGGCCAGGGACTCGTCGCGGTCGGCCTCCAGCGCCCGCACGTACTGCGCCAGGTCGGAGTCGGCGTCGACCAGGTGGCTGACCTGGGACTCCCAGCGGGCCGAGGCCAGTTCGAGGCGTTCCCAGTCGAAGTCCACCCCGAGCACCTCCGAGACCCGTCGCGCCAGGGCCAGGGTGGCCTTCGCGCACTCGGAGTCGCTGCTGTACAACGGCGTCGAGACCCACATCGAGACCACCTCGCAGCCGGCCTCGGCGGCCATCATCGACAACACCCCCGTGATGCCGGTCGGACCCTGGTAGTCGGAGTCCTCAGCGCCCATGCCCCAGACCAGGTCCGGATTGGTCGCCTCCACCGAGACCGGCAGCGGACGGGTGTGCGGGTCGTCGGAGTTCATCGACCCCAGCACCACCACCGGGGTCGCCTCGCACAGCGACACCGTCCCCAGGATCTCCTGGCACAGGTCGACCCAGTCGAAGTTCGGCTCGTCCCCGATCACGATCAGCAGGTCACGCTGCGGGGTGCGGCAGACCGCGATGCAGGTGTTGGGCCACTTCAGCACCCGCTTGCCGTCACGCACCTGCAGGGTCGGGCGGGTCTGGCGCAGGTCGTAGTAGCCCTCGTCGAAGACCAGCAACTCGTGGGTCTCGTTGCCGATCACGAGGTGCCTGACCACCGAGGTTGCTGCCTCGCCGGCGTCATTCCAGCCGCGGAACGCCGCCACCACCGCCGGCTGGCGCAGCTGGGTCACGTCCAGGTCCATTCCCCCAGAGTAGCCATCCGGGCCACCAACGTGTCCGGCCGCACCGCCGCGCCACGGCCTGCCCGCCGCTCTCGACTAAGGTGGCCCGCATGTCTGAACCCCGTGTCGAAGCGCTGCGGCGCGTCCTTGGTCATCGTGTGCTCGTCGCTGATGGAGCCATGGGCACGATGTTGCAGGGCTTCGACCTTGACGTCGAGGCCGACTTCAACGGGCACGAGGGCTGCAACGAGGTCCTCAGCCTGACCCGCCCCGACGTGGTCGCCAAGGTGCACGAGGCCTACTTCGAAGTGGGTGCCGACCTGGTGCTGACCAACACCTTCGGCGCCAACCTGGCGGCCCTGGCCGAGTACGGCATCGTCGACCAGCTCGAAGAGATCGCCGAGGCGTCGGCCCGGATCGCCCGGGAGGTCGCCGACCGCTACGCCACCCCCGATCGTCCGCGTTGGGTGCTGGGCTCGATGGGGCCGGGGACGAAGCTGCCGAGCCTCCAGCAGGTCGACTTCCGCGACATCCGTGACCACTACGAACGCCAGGTGGCCGCGATGATCCGCGGTGGCATCGACGCCGTCCAGGTCGAGACCAGCCAGGACCTGCTGCAGGCCAAGGCCGCCGTGATCGCGGCCAAGCGTGCCCGGGCCGCTGCCGGTGTCGACCTGCCCATCTTCGTCAACGTCACCATCGAGACCACCGGCACCATGCTGATGGGTTCCGAGATCGGTGCCGCCCTCACCAGCCTCGAGCCGCTGGGCATCGACCTGATCGGCCTGAACTGCGCCACCGGGCCGGCCGAAATGTCCGAACACCTGCGCCACCTGTCCCAGAACGCCCGCATCGGCATCGAGGTCATGCCCAACGCCGGCCTGCCGGTGCTCACCAAGGACGGCGCGGTCTACCCGCTGGCCCCCGAGGAACTGGCCGATGCCGCCGACCGGTTCTGCCGAGACTACGGCCTCAGCCTGGTCGGTGGCTGCTGCGGCACCACCCCCGAACACATCCGCCAGGTCGTCGACCGGGTGCGCGGGCGTGAGGTGGTCGCCCGCGACGCGGCCCCCACCAACGCGGTCAGCTCGCTGTACAACGAGGTCTCCCTCACCCAGGACGCCAGCTACCTCAGCATCGGTGAGCGGGCCAACGCCAACGGTTCCAAGGCCTTCCGGCAGGCCATGCTCGACGACAACCTCGACGAGATGGTCGAGATCGCCCGCCAGCAGTCCGGTGATGGCGCCCACCTGATCGACCTGTGCGTCGACTACGTCGGGCGCCCCGGTGAGCAGGACATGCGCCGCATCGCCAGCCGCTTCGCCACCTCGGTGACCCTGCCGATCATGCTCGACTCCACCGAACCCGAGGTGATCGCCGCCGGGCTGGAGTCATTGGCCGGGCGCTGCATCATCAACTCGGTCAACTACGAGGACGGCGACGGACCCGAGTCCCGCTACGCCCGGGTGATGCCGATCATCGCCGAGCACGGCGCCGCCGTGGTGGCGCTGACCATCGACGAACAGGGCCAGGCCCGCACCGCCGAATGGAAGGTGCAGGTCGCCGAACGGCTCATCGAGGACCTGACCACCACCTGGGGCCTGGACATCGGCGACATCCTGGTCGACTGCCTCACCTTCCCGATCGGCACCGGGCAGGAGGAGACCCGCCGCGACGGTCTGGAGACCCTCGAAGCGATCCGCGAACTGAAGAAGCGCCACCCCGGGGTGCGCACCACCCTCGGCGTGTCCAACATCTCGTTCGGGTTGAACCCCGCCGCCCGGATCGTGCTCAACTCCGTCTTCCTGGCCGAGGCCGTCAAGGCCGGGCTCGACTCGGCCATCGTCCACGCCGCCAAGATCGTCCCGATGGACCGCATCCCCGACGAGCAGCGTGAGGTGGCCCTCGACCTGGTCCACGACCGGCGCACCGACGACTACGATCCGCTGCAACGCTTCCTGGAACTGTTCGAAGGCGTCACCGCCGCCGACCTGCGGGCCTCCCGCGACGCCGAGCTGCTGGCGCTGCCGCTCGAGGAACGCCTGGCCCGGCGCATCGTCGACGGCAACGACCGGGGCCTGTTCGAAGACCTGGACGAGGCGCTCACCCTGAAGCCCGCCCTCGACATCATCAACGTCGACCTGCTCGCCGGCATGAAGACCGTTGGTGAACTGTTCGGCTCGGGCCAGATGCAGTTGCCCTTCGTGCTGCAGTCGGCAGAGGTGATGAAGCGGGCAGTGGCCCACCTCGAACCCCACATGGAGAAGGCCGACACCGAGGGCAAGGGCACCATCGTGCTCGCCACCGTCAAGGGTGACGTCCATGACATCGGCAAGAACCTGGTCGACATCATCGTGTCGAACAACGGCTACACCGTGGTCAACATCGGCATCAAGCGCTCGATCAGCGAGATCATCGAGGCCGCCGAGGCCGCCCGCGCCGATGCCATCGGCATGTCCGGCCTGCTGGTGAAGTCGACCATGGTCATGAAGGACAACCTGTCCGAGCTCAACGCCCGGGGGCTCGCCAGTCGCTACCCGGTGCTGCTCGGCGGGGCGGCGCTGACCCGCGCCTACGTCGAGGAGGACCTCAACGACATGTTCGAGGGCGAGGTCCGCTACGCCAAGGACGCCTTCGAGGGCCTCAGCCTGATGGATGCGGTGATGGCGGTCAAGAAGGGGGTGCCCGGCGCCAGCCTGCCCGAACCGCGGCGCCGCCGCACCCCGCGCGGGTCGCTGGTCGAGGTGGAGGAGCCGGTCGAGGTCGGCCGATCCGACGTCGCCCGACCGGTGCCTGGCCAGGTGGACGTGCCCGCCCCGCCGTTCTGGGGCACCCGGGTCACCAAGGGCATCGCCCTGGCCGACATCGTCGACTGGCTCGACGAACGCGCCACCTTCATGGGCCAGTGGGGCCTGCGTTCCCTCAAGGGTGGGCCGAGCTACGAAGAACTGGTCGAGACCGAGGCCAGGCCGCGGCTGCGGATGTGGCTGGACCGCATCCGCGCCGAGTCCATCGGTGAGTTCGGGGTGGTCCACGGCTACTTCCCGGTGTTCAGCCGCGACCAGACGCTGGTGCTGCTCGACCCGGAGGACCACTCCCGCGAACTGGGCAGTTGGACCTTCCCGCGGCAGCGCCGCGACCGGCGGCTGTGCCTGGCCGACTTCTTCCGTGACGAGGCCGAGGCCGCGGAGTTCGGCCCCGACACCTTCGCCATGCAACTGGTGACCATGGGGCCGCGCGTTGCGCAGGAGACCGCCAAGCTGTTCGAGGCCAATGCCTACCGTGACTACCTGGAACTGCACGGCCTCAGCGTCCAGCTGACCGAGGCGCTGGCGGAGTTCTGGCACCACCGGGTGCGCGGCGAACTGGGCCTGGCCGGTGACGACGGCCCGATCGACGAGGCCATCCGTGACCAGGCCTACCGTGGCTCGCGCTACAGCTTCGGCTACCCGGCCTGCCCCGACCTGAAGAGCCGGGAGCTGCTCGTCCAGTTGCTGGACCCGTCCAGGATCGGGGTGAACCTGTCCGAGGAACTGCAGTTGCACCCCGAGCAGTCCACCGACGCGATCGTCGTCCACCACCCGGAGGCCAAGTACTTCAATGCCCGCTGACACCGCACCCGCAGAGAACACCGCACCGCAGCACCTGGCGGCGCTGCTGTTCGACTTCGACGGCACCCTGGTCGACACCGAACCCCTGTGGATCGAGGTCGAGCTCGAAATGATGGCAGAACGCGGCGGTCACTGGGAATGGGCCGATGCCGAGGCCCGCAACGGCCACTCGGTGCCCAGCACCGTGAAGTTGATGCTGTCCGAACTCGGCGACGAGGAGACCAGCGTCGAGGACATGATGGCCGAGCTGATCGATCGGGTCGTCGAGAAGGTGCGCCAGGCCGAACCGGAGTTCCGGCCCGGCATCGAGTCGCTGCTGGCCGAGGCCCGGGCCGCCGGGGTGCCGTGCGCGGTGGTGACCTCCAGCCCCAAGTCGATGACCGACGTGGTGCTGCCGCGGCTGCCGGCCGACCAGTTCGCCACCGTGATCACCCAGGAGATCCCGCGCAACCTCAAGCCGCATCCTGAGCCCTACCTGCTGGCCGCCGAACGCCTCGGTGTCGACATCCACCGTTGCGTGGTCGTCGAGGACTCCGACCCCGGCGCCATCGCCGGCGAGGCGGCCGGTGCCACCGTCATCGGGGTGCCCACCGACGGTGAACTGCACGACACCGCCGGCCGGGTCGTCCTGCCCACCCTGGCCGGGGTCTCCCTGGACTGGATCGACCAGCTGGTCGGCGACCGCTACGACGAGACCGGCACCCTGTCGGGGGTGCGCACCGGCCCCATGCTGCCGGGGGAGCGGGTCAGCCTCACCGACCAGAAGGGTCGCCGCCATTCGCTGGTGCTGGTGCCCGGGAAGAGCTTCCACACCACCAAGGGTGGCCTCGCCCACGACGACATCATCGGCCAACCCGAGGGCATCGTCGCGACCACCGTCGGTGGGCTCAACTTCCTGGTCATGCGGCCGCTGCTGAGCGAGTTCACCACCACGATGCAGCGGGGCGCGGCGGTGATCTACCCCAAGGACGCCGCCCAGATCATGATGGCCGCCGACATCTTCCCCGGCGCCCGGGTGCTCGAGGCCGGGGTCGGTTCCGGTGCGCTCAGCATGTCCCTGCTTCGTGCGATCGGGCCCAGCGGACGACTGTCGTCCTACGAGCGCCGCGAGGACTTCGCGAAGATCGCCCGGCAGAATGTCGAGTCCTTCCTGGGCCGTGACCACCCGGCCTGGACGATCACCGTCGGCGACCTGGTCGAGCAGATCCGCGAAGAGCCGGTCGACCGGGTGATCCTGGACATGCTGGCCCCCTGGGAATGCATCGATGCCGTCGCCCAGGTGCTCGAACCCGGTGGGGTGCTGTGCTGTTATGTGGCCACCGCCACCCAGCTGGGGCGGGTCGCCGACACCCTGCGGGTGCACGGCGGGTTCACCGAACCGCACCTGACCGAGACCAGCATCCGCGAATGGCATGCCGAGGGGCTGGCCATCCGGCCCGGGCACGGGTCGAGCCCGCACACCGGGTTCCTGGTGATCAGCCGCCGGCTGGCGCCCGGGGTCAAGGCCCCGGCCCGCAAGCGTCGCCCGGCGCCGGGCGCCTACGGTCCCGACTACACAGGCCCGCGGCCCGACCACGTCGCCACCGAGGGCTGAGCGGCAACCGGCCATGACCGAACCGCCACTGGAACGTCGCCTGTCCGAGTCCCGCGCCGAGACCCGGGCGCTGGCCGCGCAGAACGAGACGTTGACCCGCACCCTGAAAGAGGCGCGGGGCCAGCTGGTGGAACTGAGGCAGCGGTTGGACCGGCTGGGCGCACCGCCGCTGACCCGGGGCCGGGTGGTGGAGGTCGACGACGAGTTCGTCGACGTGTTCGTGCTGGGTCGCGTCATGCGGGTGGTGGCCGCCGCCGACGTCGTGCTGGCTGACGTCAACCCCGGTGACCTGGTGCTGCTCAACGAAGGCCTGGTCATCACCGCACACCGGCCGGGCAGCGACACCAGCGGCGAGGTGGCCCGCGTCGTCGAGGCGAGCGAGGGCCACGCCATCGTCGCGGCCGGGCAGGACGAGGTGCGCCTGCGGTTGGTCGGCAGCGCGGTCGAGGCCAGGGCGGGTGACACCGTGCGCATCGAACGCGGCGCGGGACTCGCGTTGGAACACCTGGTGCGCCAACAGGTCGAGGAACTCGTCCTCACCGAGGTGCCCGATGTGAGCTACGCCGACATCGGTGGCCTGGCCGCCCAGATCGGGCAGATCCGCGACGCGGTCGAACTGCCGTTCCTGCAGCGGGAACGCTTCGCCGACTACCGGCTCACCCCACCCAAGGGGGTGCTGCTGTACGGGCCACCCGGGTGCGGCAAGACCATGATCGCCAAGGCCGTCGCACGCTCACTGGGCGAGCAACTGCACGGCGACCTCGACCCGCAGACCCCGGGCAGCATCTTCATCAACGTCAAGGGTCCCGAACTGCTCAACAAGTACGTGGGGGAGTCCGAGCGACAGGTGCGGCTCATCTTCGAACGGGCCCGCCAGCATGCCACCAGCGGACGACCGGTGATCGTGTTCTTCGACGAGATGGACTCCCTGTTCCGCACCCGCGGCAGCGGCATCTCCTCCGACGTCGAGTCGACCGTGGTGCCGCAGCTGCTCAGCGAAATCGACGGCGTGGTGGGCCTGGACAATGTCATCGTGATCGGTGCCTCCAACCGGGAGGACATGATCGACCCGGCGATCCTGCGCGCGGGCCGCCTCGACGTGAAGATCAGGCTCGACCGCCCCGACGCCCAGGCGGCCCGCGACATCCTGGCCAAGTACCTGGTCAGCGGGGTGCCGCTCGCCGGGGACGACCCCGCCACGCTGATCGACGCGGTGGTCGACGATGTCTATGCCCGCGACGAGCACAACCAGTTCCTCGAGGTCACCTACACCGACGGTGACACCGAGACCCTGTACTTCGCCGACTTCGCCTCGGGGGCGATGCTGCGCAACATCGTCGACCGCGCCAAGCGGATTGCCATCAAGGAGGAACTGGCCGGCCGCGCCGGGGGAGTCTCCCGGGCGGGGCTGCTGCAGGCGGCCCGCGACGAGTTCCGCGAGAACGAGGACCTGCCGAACACCACCAACCCGGACGACTGGGCCCGCATCAGCGGTCGCCGCGGGCGGCGAATCAGCTGGGTGCGCTCACTGGTCGGCCACTGAGCCGGCAGCGGTCTTCGCCGCGGCGCCATTGCGCCGCGCCAGCAACCCGGCCAGCACCCGCCAGCCGACCAGGAACAGCGCCAGCACGGCGGCAGCCACCACCACGAACGGGATCGCCGCGGTGTCACCGCCGCTGACCCGGAAGAACATGCCCCCGGCCCAGGTGATGAACCACACGAAGATGCCGGCACCGATGCCGAGGTGGTCACGCTTGCGGATCAGCATCACCGCCCACGCCACCAGGCAGGCGGTCAGGAACGGCCACGCGGTGCCGAAGATGGCACCGGGGCCCAGCGAACCGCCGTGACTTGCTCGTCCGATGACCGCGAAGACCACTACGAGCGCCAGGTCGACGACGATTGCGTACTGCTTGCCCATGCGCCCAGCCTATCGAGACGGGTCGGTCGTGGCCGACGTAGGCTCACCGGTATGCGGATGGTGCTGGGCAGCGAGGTCGAGTACGGCATCGGGGTGCGCGGGCAGCCCGCGAACCCGGTCGCCCTGTCCGAGGGGGTCGTCGTGCGGGTGCCCGGGCTGGGGCTCGGCCACCTCGACCGGATGCTCGGCAACGGTGCCCGGGTCTACGTCGACCATGCCCACCCCGAGTACTCCGGGCCTGAATGCGGCAGCGCCGCCGACGTGCTGACCTGGGAACTGGCCGGTGACCAGCTGATGGCCGCCGCCGCCCACCGGTTGTCGGTCAACATCGACGCCCAGGTGGTGCTGCACCGCAACAACACCGACGGCAAGGGGCGCAGCTACGGCTACCACGAGAACTACCTGCTGCCGCGCGAGCTGGCCTGGGACGACATCGTCGACCAGGTCACCGGCCACCTGGTCAGCCGGGTGGTGCTGGTCGGCGCCGGCCGGGTGGGGCTCGGGCAACAGGGCGAGCAACCGGGTTTCCAGACCAGCCAGCGGGCCGACTTCATGGAGGCACTGCAGGGCATCGAGACCACCGTGCGCCGCCCCCTGGTGAACACCCGCGACGAACCGCATGCCGACCCCGCCCAGTGGCGCCGGCTGCACGTGATCACCGGTGACGCGACCATGGCCCAGGTCGCCACCCTGGTGAAGGTCGGTGCCACCGCCCTGGTGCTGGCGGCGATCACCGCCGGTGGGGCCCGGGTGCCGCGACTGGTCGACCCACTGACAGCGATTCGTGAGTTCTCCCGCGACACCTCCCTGACCGTCACCCAACCCTGCGATGACGGCCTCAACCGCAGCGCGCTCGACCTGCAGTGGCTCTACTGGCAGGTCGCGTCCGCCCACGCCGATGCGCTGCCCGACGGGGACCTGGTGCTCGAGATGTGGCAGGAACTGATCAGCGATGCCCGCAGCGACCCGCGGCTGCTGGCCGACCGGGTCGACTGGGCCGCGAAACTGGCCCTGCTGACCGGCCTGCAGCGCCGCCACGGGTGGGACTGGACCAGCCCCGGTGTGGCCGCGGTCGACCTGCAGTGGCACGAACTGGACGACCAGCGTGGGCTCGCGCTGATGCTCGAGCGCGAGGGTCGACTGCGGCGCCTGGTCGACCAGGCCGACATCGACCGGGCCCACCGCAACGCCCCCGGCGGCACCCGCGCCGCCGTGAGGGCAGCACTGCTGGCCGGACACGAGGGCCACGTCGCCCGGGCCGACTGGGCCCAGCTCACGCTGGCCGGTGGCGAGGACGCTGCTCGCATCCACCTGCCCGACCCGTTCACAGGGCACCCGGCATAGGATGGTCGCGATGAGCGAGCAGCAGCACCAGCAGACCCGGCGGGCCACCCAGGCCGACGCCGAGGAGGTGTTGCGCCTGCAGGCCTCCGCGGGCCTGCACGAGCAGGACTCCTCACTCGATGACCTGCTCGACCAGATCGATGCGGTCATCGACGCCAACCCCGAGGGGTACGTGCGCAGTTTCGTCCAGCGCGGTGGGCAGTAAACCGCCCCGTGCCGCGCGGGTGGGACAATGGCGCAATGCCCGAAGCGTCCCCTGAAACCCCCGATGGCCTGACCGGTACGGTCGTCATCATCGGTACCGGGCTGGTCGGTGCCAGCATCGGCTGCGCCCTGACGGCCGCCGGCTACCAGGTGCACCTGGAGGACCGGGTTCCCAGCCACGCGATCGTCGCCGCCGGCCGTGGGGCGGGTGTGGTCACCGCCGCCAGCCCGGCCACGGTCCGGCTGGTGGTCGTCGCCACCCCGCCGGCCAGCGTGCCGGCCGTCGTCGACGATGCCCTCGACCGGTTCCCGCAGGCCACAGTCACCGACGTCGCCTCGGTGAAGTCGATCATCATCGAGTCGATCGATGCGGCCGATGCGCACCGTTACGTCGGTTCGCACCCCATGGCCGGGTCGCAGTTCTCGGGGCCACTGACCGCCGATGCCGACCTGTTCGTCGACCGCACCTGGGTGATCACCCCCACCGGGGCCAACGACCCGGTCGACATCGGTCGCGTCGACCAGCTGGCGCGGGTGTGCGGTGCCCGGGTGGTGCGGATGGACCCGGAAGTCCACGACCAGGCCGTCGCCCAGGTCAGCCACCTGCCGCACCTGATGAGCATCCTCACCGCGGGCCACCTGCGCGAGGTGCCGGCCGACCACCTGCCGCTGGCCGGCCAGGGCATCCGCGACGTCACCCGCATCGCCGGCTCCGACCCCGGCCTGTGGCGCCAGATCCTGTGGGGCAACCGCGATGCCGTGCGCCATGAGCTGGTCGGGGTGCGCGAAGACCTCGATGAGCTGCTCAGGGTGCTGGACGACCCCGACGCGCTGGAGGCCTTCCTCGCCCGGGGGCGGGCCGGTGCCCGGTCGCTGCCCGGCAAGCACGGGCAGCCGGCCGCCACCTATGTGCCGGTCACCATCGAGATCCCGGACGCTCCGGGTGCCCTGGCGCGGCTGTTCGCCGACGTGGGGGCGGCCGGCGTCAACGTCGAGGACCTGTCGATCGAGCACGACCCCTCACGCCAGTACGGCTACCTGTCGGTCGCCGTCGAGCCCGGCTCGGC
Organism: Aestuariimicrobium sp. Y1814; assembly: GCF_050113895.1. Lineage (NCBI taxonomy): Bacteria > Bacillati > Actinomycetota > Actinomycetes > Propionibacteriales > Propionibacteriaceae > Aestuariimicrobium > Aestuariimicrobium sp. Y1814. The sequence goes on from NZ_JBNJRW010000001.1 coordinate 179,820, forward strand.
CGAAGCCCTGGCCAGCGCCATGCGCGGCCGGGGCTGGGACGTGCACGTGCCCTGAGCCGGGTCAGTCCAGACGTTCCCCGAAGACCAGGTTGAACAGGTCCTCGAAGGTGGTGAAGGTCTCCACCTCACCGTCGAAGTCACCCACGCCGAGGCGTTCGTAGACCTGGCTCGAGGGCCGCCAGGCGTAGAAGTAGACGTCATCGGACTGGCCCACCAGGAAGTGGTCGGGCTGGTCGTCGACGTAGAGCTGGTTGATGCCCTCGACATCGTCGAGCCAGTCCTGTGTGCTGCGGGCGGCGTAGATGACCACACCGTCGTAGCCGAGCCCGTTGAACCGGCGCCAGAAGTCCACCAGGTCGGTGGGCAGCGTGCCGGGGTAGTGCTGCTGGAACCAGTCCTGCGCCGCGGCGATGTCCTCGTCCGGGGCGGGGGCCGGCGGCGGGGACTCCATCTCGTCGAGTTCGGCGAGGATGGCCGCGAGCTTGCGCGTGGCTTCGTCGTTCATCGTGTGCCCTTATCTGTAGGCGCCCATGCCGGGGGTCGGCCAGGTCAGGCCCGGCGGCGTCATCGGCAACTCGACATTGTAGTGACCACCGGGCGGGATGCCCCGCATGGCCTCGTTCTGCGCAGCGGTGATCAGCTTGTGGTCGGGGCTGTTGCGGATCAGCACCAGGTTGTCCAGGGAGTTGTCGCCGCCGGCCATGATCGGCTGGCGGTGGTGCACCTGGAACCCGGGCGGCAGCGAGCCGCCGTCGAGGAAGTGCTTGATCTGCTTGTCGCTGAGCCCCAGGGCCTGCAGGTCGGTGACCGAGGCCTCCCGGCGCACCTTGTCCAGGAACTGGTCGCGGGGGCCGTTCTTGGCATTGAAGTTGCGCCGCATCTGGGCCTGGGTGGCGGCCGAGGGCCGCGTCCCCGTGAACCGCTGGTTGCGCAGCCCCGGCACCCGGTGCGTGCCTTGGTGCGGGCCGGACTTGAGGTTCAGCTTCTTCACCCGCGGCAACTGGATGTGCCGGGCGATCGCCTTGGCCAGCTTGCTGTTGGTGGCCCCAGAAATCCTGCGTCCCACCTCAAGCTCCCAACAGGTCGTTGATGGCCTGGTCGATGGCCAGGTTGATCAGCATCGTGGCGCCCTTCTTGGCGAGGATGGAGACCGCCGCCGAGGCACCACCGGAGATGATGGCTGCAGCGATCGACACGGCGTCGAGGATGATCTGGCCGATCACATAGGCCCGCAGCCCGGTGATCAGTGTCGACGCCCCGCGGTAGGCCTGGGCGGCGACCGGTGCAGCCGCGGCGATGGTTTCGATCGAGTGCATGCTCGAGTCCTCACCGCGCAGGTAGGCCGCCACCGCGACGGGCACGTCGCCCTCGTTGGACGAGGTGATCGTGGTGACCGCACCCTCCATGTCGTCCAGGTAGGCCTGCAGGCGCGCGTTCAGCGAGTCCCACTGGCCGGCCCAGCTGTCGAGCACGCCGGTGTCGGTGACGGGCCACTCGTAGCCCATGTAGTTGAGCAGTTCGATGACTTTGCCCTTGATGAATCCCACTGGGTCTGCGGGCAGTTCGCACTCGAACTCCCACCCGAACAGGTTGAACTTCACCAGACTTCCCCTGCCAGGCTCGCGTTCTCCTCCTCGGTCGCCTCCAGGGAGGTGACGGTTTCGGTGAGAGCGACGCTCTCGGCGTCCAGGCCCTCCTGGAGGCCGGGGACGACCTGGCTGTTCATGATCTCGGCGAAGACGCTGAGCATGATCGAGACGGCCCCGTCGACCGTGGCCAGGCCGCCGGCAGCACCGCAGGCCTGCGCGCTGGTGGTGGCCGCCACCGTGCTGGCGATCGCCTGCGGGGCGCCGGACGCGGTCGTGTCGACCGCCGCCGCAGCCCGACGCCACGACCGGAAGTCGTACTTCATCTGTGCACTCATCAGACCTTCGCCTCCGCGAGCGTCGCCACCCAGGCGTCCTGCAGCTTGCGGCGGGCCTCACTGATGGCGGCCCCCAGCTCCTTCATGTCGGGGGTCACCTCCTGCACCGCCGCGAGGTTGGCGGCGGCCCATTCGTCCATCGCCTTGTTGGTGGTGCGGGTGATCACGTCGGCGACCTCGTCGGCAGGGGTGTCGGACAGCCAGTGCTCGTCCAACAGCATGGACTGCACGTTGGCGTCGGCGACCACGACCTGCACCTCGCCACCGTCGGAGACAGTGGTCACGGTCGGGGTCTCAACGGGCCGTTCGCGGTGGTCGGGCAGGGCTGCTGCCCGGGCCACCGCCTCGGCGACAGAGTCGAATGCGCTCTCAAAGCCGGTGCTCATGGGCCCACTCTAGGAGCCGAGGGGTCAGGCGAGGGGGGTGACAGAATGTTCATCTGCCGGCCAACTGTTGTTGCCCGGGCGTAGGTGTCTGTTTTCCGTTTCGTCAAACAAGGGGTTCTAGCGTGAATGTCGTGGCATACCAGCAGGTCGAGAGCCAGCCCGGCGGGTTGGTCGTCGCGATCGACGGGCCCAGCGGGTCAGGCAAGTCGTCCACGGCCCGCGGGGTGGCAGACCGGTTGGGCCTGGCCTACCTCGACACCGGCGCCATGTACCGCGCGCTGACTGTCGCCTACCTGCGCGCCGGGTTGAGCCCCGACCAGACCGGGGCCATCGAGGCGCTGGCCGACCAGGCCGAGCTCACTGTCACCGACGACCCCCGGGAGCCGGCCATCGCGCTGGACGGTGAGGATGTCTCCGCCGAGATCCGCGAACCCCGCGTCAGCCAGCACGTCTCGATCCTGGCCACCAACGCGCACGTGCGTGAGGTGCTCACCGACCAGATGCGTGCCCTCATCGAGGCCGCCGACCACCGCATCGTCGTCGAGGGCCGCGACATCACCACCGTGGTGTGGCCGCACGCCGAGGTCCGGGTGCTGCTGGTCGCCGACCCCGCCGCCCGCATCCGCCGCCGCGAGGCCGAACTCGCCGGTGCCGCCACCACCGACGAGGTGCACGACCAGGTCGTGCGCCGTGACCGTGACGACGCCACCGTCAGCGAGTTCGCCACGCCGGCCGACGGCGTGCAGCTGGTTGATTCCACCCACCTCAGCCTGGCCCAGGTCATCGACACGATCTGCGCCCTCGTCCCGACCCCAACCCCGACACCCCAGGAGTGACATGAGTCTCGACCTCACGGTTGCCGACCGCGACGACGTCGTCCAGGCCCACCCGGCCGCCCCCGACCTTCCACGACTCGACGATCTGCCACCGTTGAGGACGAAACTCCTGTCCACCTTCCGCGGCACCTTCCGCAGCCTGCTGAACAGCATGTGGGACATCCACCTGCACGGCGCGGACAAGGTGCCCACCGACGGCCCCGTGATCCTGGCCGCGAACCACATCGGCACCCTCGACGGCCCGCTGCTGGTGGCGACCACCCCCCGCACCGTGGCACTGGCCAAGAGCGGACTGTTCGACTCACCGGTCGGGCCGTTCCTGAGCGTGGCCGGGCAGATCCCGGTCAGCCGTGACTACGCCGATGTGCGGGCGGTCAAGCGGTGCCTGCACCTGCTGCTGACCGGCAACGTGCTGGCCATCTTCCCGGAGGGCCGCCGGGGCACCGGGGACATGACCGAGCTGCGGGGTGGGGCCGCCTACCTGGCGATGGTGACCGGCGCCCCGATCGTCCCGGTGGCCCTGCTCGGCACCCGGCAGCCCTCGGGCCATGTGAAGTCCACGCCGCCGCTGGGGTCGAAGATGCACATCGTGTACGGTGAACAGGTTCACATTCCCATGCAGGAATGGCCGCGCCGCAAGGCCGACATTGCCGCAGCGACCGCGTACCTCTCGCGGGTCTGCCGCGAACATGTGCGCGTGGCGCAAGAGATGACCCACATGAGCCTGCCCGGGGCCTGACCCGGCCGGGGCTCGAGCACCGAAGGACCCCCCATGACCGAGCCCGGCACCAGCCCCCACGACCCCGAAGCATTCGAGCCCGGAGCGTTCGACCCCGCCGACTACGAACCCGGCGCCTTCGACCTGGACGAGGGTGACTTCCCGGCCGAACTGGTCGGCGAGTTCGAGCTCGGTGAGCCGCTCGCCAAGCCGGTGGTCGCGGTCGTCGGTCGTCCGAATGTCGGCAAGTCGACCCTGGTGAACCGCATCCTCGGCCGCCGCGAGGCGGTCGTGCAGGACGTGCCCGGGGTCACCCGCGACCGGGTCAGCTACGACGCCAACTGGTCCGGCCGCGACTTCGTGCTGGTCGACACCGGCGGCTGGATGTCGGATGCCCGTGGCCTGGCCGCCCAGATCGCCGAACAGGCAGAAATGGCGATCATGGCCGCCGATGCGGTGCTGTTCGTGGTCGATGCCACCGTCGGCACCACCGACGAGGACGAGGCCGTCGTCCAGGTGCTGCGCCGCTCGAAGAAGCCCGTGGTGCTGGCGGCCAACAAGGTCGACGACCAGCGCACCGAAGCCGAGGCCGCCGCCATGTGGAACCTCGGTCTGGGCCAGCCCTGGGCGATCTCGGCGATGCACGGCCGTGGCACCGGCGACATGCTGGACGCGCTGCTCGAGGCCCTGCCGGAAGCCCCGCGGGAATCCATGGGACGGGTCGGTGGCCCCCGCCGGGTGGCGATCGTGGGCAAGCCGAATGTCGGCAAGTCGTCGTTGCTGAACAAGATCGCCAAGGCGCAGCGGGTGGTCGTCTCCGACATCTCGGGCACCACCGTTGACCCGGTCGACGAACTGGTCGAGGTCGGCGGCATCATCTACAACTTCATCGACACCGCCGGCATCCGGCGCCGCGTGAAGGAGGCCTCCGGGCACGAGTACTACGCCAGCCTGCGTACCCAGAGCGCCATCGAACGGGCGGAGGTGTGTGTGGTGGTGATCGATGCCTCCCAGGAGATCAGCGAGCAGGACCTGCGCATCCTGTCGATGGTCGAGGACGCCGGCCGTGCCCTGGTCATCGCCTACAACAAGTGGGACCTGACCGATGAGGAACGCCGCTACTACCTGACCCGCGAGATCGAGCGCGATGTGCACGGGTTCTCGTGGGCGCCGCACGTCAACATCTCCGCGTTGACCGGTCGCAATGTCGACAAGTTGTCCAAGGCGATCGAGATGTCGCTGGAGGGCTGGGAGACCCGCGTGCCGACCGGCAAGTTGAACTCCTTCCTCGGACGAGTGGCTGCCGCCCACCCCCACCCGGTGCGCGGTGGCAAGCAGCCCCGGATCCTGTTCGGGACCCAGGCCCACGCCTGCCCGCCCACGTTCGCGCTGTTCACCTCGGGCCTGTTCGACGCCGGCTACGTCCGCTTCATCGAGCGCCGGCTGCGGGAGGACTTCGGTTTCGCCGGCACCCCGGTGCACGTCGAGGTCCGCGCGCGGGAGAAGCGCAAGAACCGCTGAGGCCGCGGGTTCGGCGGCCACACGCAGACCGGCCCGGACGACCAAGGTGGTCGTCCGGGCCGGTGTGTCGCCCGGTGGGGCAGCCGGGTCAGCGCTTGTAGGCCCAGTGCCAGGGCTCACCGCTGACGTCGTCGTCGAAGCCCCACTTGCCGGCGTTGGCGTTGAGCCAGTTGTACATCGTCGACCCGTAGGGCGAGACCGACACGTCGACGGCCAGACCCCAGCCGTGGTTCGAGGTGCCGGGGCGGGCGGCGAGGTTGCCCTTGCCGGACAGGTACAGGTTGTACAGGTAGACCTGCTGGTCGTAGGTGCGGTAGGCCGACATCGAACCGCTGATCGGCAGGTTCTTGCCGAAGCGGGTCTTGAAGGCGGCGTTCATGGCCTTGAAGTCGTTGATGCAGTAGGTCGACAGGCGCCATGAGCCGAACCCGACCGAGGTGAGCGCCGAAGCGGGCAGCCGACCGTTGGTGTAGAGGTTCTTCGGGTTGCCGCCGACCGAGCCGCCACCGCCGACCAGCTTGGCCCAGGTGGCGGGGCCGACGATGCCGTCTGCGGTCAGGGAGTTGTTGCGCTGGAAGGTGGTCACCGCCGACAGGGTGCCGGGACCGAACTGGCCGTCGACGGTGATGCTCAGGCGGGCCTGCACACCGCGGACGATGTTGTTGTTGTCGCCGTTGCGCACCGTGTTGACCAGGGCACCCCAGGTGGCGGGGCCGACGACGCCGTCGGCGGTGAGGCCCTTGCTGCGCTGGAAGTTGATGACGGCGGTCTTGGTGGCGGGGCCGAAGACGCCGTCGACACCGGTGCGGGTGATGCCCTGGACGACGCGAACCGCACCCCCGGACGAGCCCTGCTTGACGACGGGGTAGTTGGCGGTGACTGAGGTGGCGTAGGCGAACGCGTCGGTGGCCGACAGGATCGGCACCATGGCGCCGGCACCAAGGCCGAGGGCGCCGAGCAACGCGGTGCGTCGGGACAGGGGGGATGAGGGGACAATGGAAAGTGACATGGAGGGGACCTCAATTTCCGATGGAGACCGACCCAGACGGATCGGCTGAGCCGAACCTAACCGGCCCACGGCCCCCGACATGCCGAAACTGAGAAACTCGTGCAGATTCCCTTGGAATCGCGCCGTCCGAGCCCCCGACTTCGCGGATGCGCAGGTTCCATCACCGAATCCACGCTGCCAGTGAAGGGGCTGGGCAGGAACCTGCGCGAACAGGGTGGGTCAGGCAGGTGGTTCGCCCACGTGGGTGTGGACCCGGACGCCCTCGTGGTTGAAGATGCTCAGCACCTCGGTCGGCCTGCCACCGGTACCGGACATCGCATGGGGGACGCGGGTGTCGAACTCGGCCGCCTCCCCTGGGGACAGGACGAGGTCCTGCTCGCCGAGCCTCAGCCTCAACTTCCCCGTCAACACGTAGAGCCACTCATAGCCGTCGTGGACCTTCATCGCGGGGGAGGTGTGGTTGGCCGGGTAGGTGATCCGGAAGGTCTGCACGGGTGAACCTTCGGGCGACAGCGGCGTGATGACCAGCCCGTCGCGGTGGATGGCGGGCAGCCGGACCCTGGGGTCGGGCACCTCGATGCTGACCAGGTCTTCGATGTGGATGCCGAGGTGGCGGGTCAGCGGCAGCAGCAGTTCGAGGCTGGCCTGTCGTTTGCCCGATTCCAGCCGCGACAGGGTGCTGGACGACATGCCTGCCCGGGTGGCCAGGTCCTCCAGGGTCCAGCCGCGGGACAGTCGGGCGGCGCGCAGCCGTGGGCCGACCTGGGCGAGTTCATCCTTCACCGTGATCACCAGCCTCTCGTCCGTTCTTGCTGAAATTGCAAGCGGTCTTGCAATTCTCTCACAGGTCGACTGGAATCGCAGCATGAACCACTCATACGAACCGCACACCTCGCGGTGGGACGTCATCATCGTCGGCGGTGGCCCGGCTGGCCTGTCGGCCGCCCTCATGCTCGGCCGGGCCCGTCGCCGGGTGCTGGTGGTTGATGCCGGCCAGCCACGCAACCGGTTCGCCGACCACATGCACGGTGTCCTCGGCCACGAGGGCCTGCCCCCGGCCGAGCTCGCCCGGCGCGGTCGCGCCGAGGCCGCCGAGTACGGCATCGAGTTCGCCGAGGGGCTGGTGCGTGAGGCTCGCGGGGGAGCCGACGAACTGCACGTCGTCCTGGACGACAGACGCACCGAGGTCACCCGGGCGCTGCTGGTCGCCACCGGCGTCTGGGACGACCTGGCACCCATCCCGGGGCTGGCCGAACGCTGGGGGGGCAGCGTGCTGCACTGCCCCTACTGCCACGGCCACGAGGTCCGTGACCAGCGCCTCGGCGTGCTGGCGCGGACCCCGATGGGGCTGCACCAGGCGCGGTTGTTGCGCCAGTGGAGCGACCGGGTGGTGCTGCTGTGGTCCGCGGACAGTGACCTGGACCCGGCCGAGGTGGCTCGACTGCGCTCCCGGGGGGTCGAAGTGGTGACCGACCCGGTGGTTGAGGTGGTCGGTGAGGGTGACCGGGTCGAGGCCGTGCGCACGGCCGGGGGAGGGTTGGTCGAGCTGGATGCGATTTTCACCGCCGCTACCCTGCGCCCCCACGATGGGTTCCTGCACGAACTGGTCCTCGAGCGCACCGAGGTGCCCGGGTTCGGCTCGTTCGTGGCCGTGGATGCCGGCGGGCGGACGAGCCATGAGCGGGTGTGGGCCGTCGGGAATGTGGTGGCGCCGATGGCCAATGTGCCCATGGTGATCGGTGCCGGCGCGGCCGCGGGAGCGGCGCTCAACGGTTGGCTGGTGGAACAGGAGTTCGACCGGGCCGAGGCGGCCCACAGCCACCACGGAGACGCCTCCCGCGACCCGGCCGAGTTCTGGGAGGCCCGCTATGCCGACGCCGACCGGGTCTGGTCGGGCAAGGTCAACGCCGTGCTGGCCGAGGTGGCTGCCGGCATGACGCCGGGCCGGGCGCTCGACCTGGGCTGCGGTGAGGGCGGGGACGTGGTCTGGCTGGCGCAGCAGGGCTGGCAGGCCACCGCGGTCGACCTGTCACCGACCGCCGTCTCCCGCGGAGCCGCTGCCGCCGAAGCTGCCGGGCTGGCCGAACGCACCCAGTGGCAGGCAGCCGACCTCGCCACGTGGACGAGTGAGCCGCGCTTCGACCTGGTCACCGCCTCGTTCCTGCAGTCGTGGCCCGTCGCGATGCCCCGCGAACAGATCCTGCGCAACGCGACCGGGTTCGTCGCCCCGGGCGGGCAGCTGCTCGTGGTGTCCCACGCGGCGCCGCCGTCCTGGGCAGACCCCGCAAAGGTGGCAGACCACCCGTTCCCGTCCCCGGAACAGGACCTGGCCACCCTCGCCCTGGACCCCGACGAGTGGGAGGTGCTGACCTGTGCGGTGCGCCGCCGCGAGGCGACCGCACCGGACGGCACCCCTGCCACCCTGGACGACTCGGTCGTCCACGTTCGTCGGGTCGGGTGAGGGTTCATCGCAGGCTGCCCATCGCCTGGTAACGCGACATCAGCTGGTGCTGGCTCGGGGTGCGGGAGGCGGGATCGTCAAGACGGTCCCACATCGACGGACGAGGCCGGCGCGCCACCCGGACGCGCCGCCCTCGCGGGGGCAGCGGCAGGATGGAGGTTCGGGGAAGGTCAATGGTGGGTAGGGAAACGGTGTCAGTGGCCATCGCAGGCTCCGTGGTGTTGGTGGGATGTGCGTGGCGCGCCTGTTCCACAGTAGGTGTCCGGGGGTGGTCGGTGCCATCGATTTTCCGCCGGGCGCGGACGCTGGTGGTCGCACAGGTGGCCGGGGTCGGTTTAGACTCGGGCGCACCATTGACGCGTACTTTTCGTACGACTCCAGGAAGATCCACTGATGGCCATCAACTTCGTCTGCATCTCGCCGGGTTTCCCCGAGACGAATGAGCACTTCTGCCGGCACCTGGCCGGGGCGGGTGTGCGGGTGCTCGGCATCGGGGACTCCGACTACCACGAACTGTCCGAGGGCCTGCGCGGCGACCTGGCTGAGTACTACCGCGTCGACAACCTGGAGGACTACGCCCAGGTGCACAAGGCCACGGCCTTCCTGACTTTCCGGCACGGCCAGATCGGCTGGGTGGAGTCGTTCAATGAGTACTGGCTCGAGACCGATGCCCGCCTGCGCACCGACTTCAACGTCACCTCCGGGCACAAGCTCGACCTGCTGCCGGCCATCAAGTCGAAGCGGGCCATGAAGCCGGTCTACGCCCGGGCCGGCGTCCCCACCGCACGCCAGATTGAGGTCACCACGGTGGCTGCTGCCCAGGAGTTCACCTCCGAGGTCGGGTTCCCGGTCATCGTCAAGCCCGAGGTCGGGGTCGGTGCCACCAGCACCCAGCGGATCGACGACGAGGACGACCTGGTGGCGTTCTTCGGCCAGGTTCCGGCCGGCCGGTTCGTGATGGAGGAGTTCCTGGAGGGCGACATCTACTCCTTCGACGCGATCCTGGATGCTGAGGGGGAGCCGGTGTTCGAGGCGGCCACGCGCTGGCCGCCGTCGATCATGAATGTGGTGCTGCAGGGCCTCGACCTGACCTACCGGGTGCTGGACGAGGTTCCCGCGCAGTTGCGCGAACGGGGCCGGGCGACGGCGAAGGCGTTCGGGATGCGGAACCGGTTCGTCCACCTGGAGTTCTTCAAGCTCGACCGCGCGCGGCCCGGGCTGGCCGAACAGGGCGAGTTCGTCGGCCTCGAGGTGAACATGCGCCCGGCTGGCGGGTTCACCCTCGACATGCTCAACCACGCGCGCAGCGCCGACGTCTACCAGATCTACACCGACCTGGTCACCGGACGCGACACCGGCGCGGCGGCCAAGGCCGCGGTCGACCCGAAGATCTGTGTCTACGCCGGACGACGCGACCTGCGTCGCTACCGGTATTCCCGCGACGAACTGCTCGCCCGCTACGAGGGGGCCTTCATCCGCCACCGCCGCAACCCGGCGATGATGGTGCCCCAGATGGGGGATGAGTTCTTCCTGCTGCGCGCCGATTCCGAGGCTGCCGCCGATGAGTTCGTGGCAGATGCCCTTGCGCTGGCGGGTGACGTGGCTTGACGCACGTTTCGTACCACCGCGAGTTCAGTCATGCCCTGGGCCGCGACATGGAGTTCAAGGTGTTCGGACACGGCGGCCAGCCGTGCCTGGTGTTCCCCACCCAGAATGGGCGGTTCTTCGACTACGAGGACCACGGGATGGTCGAGGTGCTGCGGCCCTGGCTCAACGCCGGCCGGCTGCAGTTGTTCAGCCTCGACTCGGTCGATGCGCACTCGTGGTCGGACTTCGGCGGCGACGTGCAGTCCCGGATGGAACTGCAGGAGCGCTACCACCACTACGTCGTCGACGAGATCGTGCCCCTGGCCAAGTCATGGTCTGGCTCGGACCACGGGCGGCTCTGGGGGGAACTCGATGGGCGGCTTCCATGCCGCGATCAGCTTCTTCCGTCGTCCGGACCTGTTCGACACGATGGTGACCCTGTCGGGGCTGTTCGAGGGCAGCCACTTCGTCGGGGACGACCGCTGGGGGTTGGCCCACGACAACTCGCCGGCCTGGTTCGTCGATGCCATGGCAGGTGACCACCCGTGGATGGACCTGTACCGGCAGGGGCGGATCATCGCCGCGGTTGGCCAGGGCGCGTGGGAGGAAGAACTGCTCGCCTCGACCCGCTGGATGGACGAGGTGCTGACCCGGCGGGGGATCGACCACCAGTTCGAGTACTGGGGCCACGACGTCTCGCACGACTGGCACTGGTGGCACCGGATGATGGAGAAGTTCTTCCACCAGCTGATGCCCTGGTGAGCGGGTCTCGCCCGCGTGCCAAGTTGGGCGTGACGGCCAACATCCGGTAGTGTTCTTCTTCGGGTCGAGGACCGCCGTCAGGCGGGAAGTGACCCAGGCGGGCTGTAGCGCAGCTTGGTAGCGCACTTGACTGGGGGTCAAGGGGTCGCAGGTTCAAATCCTGTCAGCCCGACCATTGTGAAGTCTCGGGACATCGTTAACAGATGTCTCGGGACTTCTTTCACTTTTCGGGGCATGGTGGTGGTCCTGGTTGGAGCCGAGTGGCTGGACGAGCGGCTGGGCCGTGTGGCTCAGGTCTGCAGCGCCGGTCCCCGTTTGCAGCCCCAATCCACGTCTGCAGCCCGGGCCTGCGTCTGCGCGTCTGCCAGACGTGCAGACGCATGCTCGGCCCGCAGACGCGAGGAGCCTCTGCAGACGTGGCGCGGGGCTGCAGACACAGTCAGGCGTTGGCCTGGCCGGTTGAGGCGTTCGTCCCGCCGTCGACGGTGAGCACGCTGCCGGTGATGTAGCCGGCGTCAGGGCTCGCGAGGAACAGCACCGGGCCCACCACGTCGTCCGGGCTCCCCGGACGACCCAGGGCGATGCGGTTCCGGACAGGTGCGAGGTCGGCGTCCCCAGCCCAGGCGTCGTGGGTCATGTCGGTGGTGGTGAACGCCGGGGCAACGACGTTGAACCGCACCCCGCGGTCGCCGTAATCAAGCGCGAGTGAGCGCACCAGACCGTTCACGGCGTGCTTGGTGGCGTTGTAGGCCGACTGCCCCCAGTCGCCGGCCAGCCCCGACACCGAAGAGACCGCGATGACGTTCCCCCGGGAGGCCACCAAGTGCTCGGACGCCGCGGTGACAAGGTGGTACAGGCCGTCGACGTTGATCTGGAACTGTGACTTCCAGTCGTCTTCGCCGAGGTCAGTGAGCTGCCCGCCGATGTAGATCGCCGCATTGCTGACAATCACATCCACCCCACCGAAGGTTTCGACAGTGCGCGCCACCAGGGAGTGCACGCTGGCCCGGTCGGCGACGTCGGTGCTCAGTGCCAGCGCCCGTTCGGGACCGTACCCGGCCATCGTCTCCTCGAGCGGCTCAGGACGACGGCCGGCCACGACGACGTTGGCCCCGTTGGTGAGGAAACCGCGGGCGATCTCGCGCCCCATCCCGGAACCTGCGCCGGTGACGATGACGGTCTTGTTCTCGACCGCGTACCGGTTCGACAACTCGACGTGCGCTCGTCCGTGTTCATTCATGACTTCGCTCCTTGGTGTGGTGACATCCAATGGCAACCCATCACCGGCGACGGTTGTTCCGCACGCCAGGCCGCTGCGAGAGGATGGGCCCATGACGCAGTGGGTCGACGAATGGAAACGCCTGGAGGCAGTCGCGCCGGTGGCGCACGGCCCGAGCCATGCCCACGAGTTGCTGCTGAAGGGGTTCCAGTCCTTGGGCGGGGACGAGCGGGCGGCAGCCGTCCGGGCCATCGGGAACGCCGTGGAAAGCGAGGACCGCAATCAGCGAAGTTCCGCGCTGTGGCTGGTGCGCCGGCTGGAGCTGTCCGAACTGCTTCCTGAGTTGCGCGAGCTCGCGGCCCGGCTGGGTCAACGTGACCAGTCCGGGCAGGACGAGGCGGTCAGGGTTCAGCGGTTGATCGACCACCTCGCCGAGGTCGCCCCGGTGAGCCCCGCTGACTTCGAGGATGAGCTGGACCGGTTGACCACGCGCATCCTGATGCCGCTGCGGCCCAGCAAGACCCTCGACGTGCCTGCCCTCGCAGCCCTCCGTGGGCTCGTGGCGGCGAGTCGCCGGGACGGCCTGTTTGATGACCAGATCCAGGTCAGGCTGGCGGGCAAGCTCTGGTTCGTGTTCAGCGCAATGCTGGCTGAGGCCCACCACGCCCACGATCCCGAGCCGATCCTGCGTGAGGCGCACCGGTACGATGAGGTCCCCCTGCGCGCATTCGGCATCTGACCTTGTCCGAGCTACGTGCAAACCCGGGCTGCCGCTGTGGACGTCGAACCACCGTGGTAGTCGTAGTGGATGGACCCAGATCGTTCTGACGCCCCCGGAGAGGCGCCAGCCCTACCGGACAAGCGGATGAGACTGCGCTACGCGGGGGTGTGTCGTCTGTGCGGCACCGACCTCCCGGCCAATGAGCCGGCGATCTATGAGCGATCCACCAAGACTGTTCGATGCATCGAGTGCCCCGCCCCCATCACTGCGGGCGACGCGCCCGGCCGCGAGGCGACGGACGCGCCAGCGGCGCCGGTGGCCGAGACGTCACTCACGCCGTCCGGAGCAGCCGGGGCGTCCGCCCGCCGCGAGTATGAGCGACGCAAAGCCAAGGATGAAGAGCGCCTTCGGCAGAAGTGGGGCAAACTCGGCGGCCTCGCCGTCGCGTTGGCCGACGAGAGGCAGAGCACCAGGGCATGGGCGACCGGAGCAGTGGGGGAGGAGCGCCTCGGTGCTCGCCTCGACTCCGTGGCATCAGACTCGCTCGCGGTGCTGCACGATCGACGCATCCCCGGCTCGAAGGCCAACATCGACCACATCGCCATCACGGCCGGCGGCATTTGGGTGATCGATGCCAAGCGCTACAAGGGTCGCCCTGAGTTGAAGATCGAAGGCGGCATCCTGCGCCCCAGGGTCGAGCGGGTGCTGGTGGGTCGACGTGACTGCACCGAGCTTGTCGACGGCGTCCTCAAGCAGGTCGCCCTGGTGCGGGAAGTCGTGAGCGACATCCCAGTCTCCGGTTCACTCTGCTTCGTCGAGGCTGACTGGCCGCTGATTGGGGGCGCTTTCACCACTCGCGGCGTGCAGGTGCTCTGGCCCGGGCGGCTGCTGAAGCTCATGGCCGAGAGCGAGGGTCCTGTCCAGGTGGCAGCCGTCCGCGAGGCGCTGTCGTCCCATTTCGAGCCGGCCTGACCGCCTCATCTGCAGCCGCACGTGACGTCTGCGGCGCGAGCCTGAGTCTGCGCGTCTGCCAGACGTGCAAACACGCGCAGCGACTGCAGACGTGGACACCGGCTGCAGACGTCACCAGCGGCTGCAGACGCGGACAGCCTCTGCAGACGTCGGGAGCGACCGCAAACGCACACCTCCGGACCCCGGGCCACCCCATCGAAACCCGCAGCCAGGGTTTTCCAAGAGTTCACCGCCGCCACCGCGGAACACGAATACCTTGAACAGAGAACGGCCGCGGAAAAGCCGCGGCCCCTTTCGAGACAGGAAGGCATCACATGTCGGACGACCTCAGCTGGCCCAGTGGTCCTGCCACTGCCCCCTCACAGACCGACCTCGAGCGGATCGACGCCTGGTGGCGCGCCGCGAACTACCTTTCGGTCGGCCAGATCTACCTCAAGGACAACCCCCTCCTGCGTGAGCCGCTGCACCGCGACCACGTCAAGCCCCGCCTGCTCGGTCACTGGGGCACCACCCCGGGCCTGACCTTCCTGTACGCCCACGCCAACCGGGCGATCAGCCAGCGTGGGCTGAACGCGATGTACATCACCGGCCCCGGCCACGGCGGCCCGGGCCTGGTGGCCTCGACCTACCTCGAGGGCACCTATTCGGAGGTGTACCCGGCCGTCAGCCAGGACGTGACCGGCATGAAGAAGCTGTTCACGCAGTTCTCCTTCCCCGGCGGAATCCCCTCCCACGTGGCCCCCGAGACCCCCGGCTCCATCCACGAGGGTGGGGAGCTGGGCTACGCCCTGTCCCACGCCTACGGCGCGATGTTCGACAATGCCAACCAGATCGCCTTCACCGTGGTCGGCGATGGTGAGGCCGAGTCCGGCCCGCTGGCCACCTCATGGCACTCCAACAAGTTCGTCAACCCCCAGCGCGACGGCGTCGTCCTGCCGATCCTGCACCTCAACGGCTACAAGATCGCCAACCCGACGGTGCTGGCCCGCATCAACGACGACGAGCTCGAGGCACTGATGCGCGGCTACGGCCACCAGCCCCTGTTTTTCACCGGCGGCTTCGACGATGAGGACCACCTGTCGATCCACCAGCGCTTCGCCGCGGTGCTGGACGAGGCCCTCGACCGGATCGCCGAGATCAAGCAGCAGGCCGCCGAGGATGCCGCCGCCGGCCGCGAGACCGAGCGCCCGGCCTGGCCGATGATCGTCCTGCGCACCCCCAAGGGCTGGACCGGCCCCAAGGAGATCGACGGCCAGCAGACCGAGGGGTCCTGGCGTTCCCATCAGGTGCCGCTGTCCAATGCCCGTGACACCCCCGAACACCTGGCCGACCTCGACAACTGGCTGCGCTCCTACCGTCCCGACGAGCTGTTCGACGACGAGGGCAAGCTGGTCGCCGACGTCGCCCAGATCGCCCCGGTCGGGATGGCACGCATGTCGGCGAACCTGTCAACCAACGGTGGTGCGGTCCTCAAGCCGCTGCGCCTGCCCGACTTCCGCGACTACGGCGTGGACGTTCCCCACCCCGGCGGCTCGGTCAGCGAGGCCACCAAGGTGCTCGGCACCTGGCTGCGCGACGTGGTGCGCGACAACCCCGACAACTTCCGCATCTTCGGCCCCGACGAGACCGCCTCCAACCGACTGCAGGCCGTCTACGAGGTCACCGACAAGCAGTGGAACGCGAACTTCGAGGAGCACGACCACAGCGAACACCTGGCCCGCGCCGGCCGCGTGATGGAGATGCTGTCCGAGCACCAGTGCCAGGGCTGGCTCGAGGGCTACCTGCTCACCGGTCGCCACGGCATGTTCTCCTCCTACGAGGCGTTCATCCACATCGTCGACTCCATGGTCAACCAGCACGCCAAGTGGCTGAAGGTGACCAACGAGATCGAGTGGCGCCAGCCCATCGCCTCGCTGAACTACCTGCTCAGCTCACACGTGTGGCGCCAGGACCACAACGGCTTCAGCCACCAGGACCCGGGCTTCATCGACCACATGGTCAACAAGAAGGCCGAGATCGTCCGGGTCTACCTGCCGGCCGACGCCAACACCCTGCTGTCGACCTACGACCACTGTTTGCGCTCCAAGCAGTACGTCAACGTCGTGGTGGCCGGCAAGCAGCCCAACCCGAACTGGCTGACCATGGAGGAGGCCGTGGTCCACTGCACCCGGGGCCTGGGCATCTGGGACTGGGCGGGCACCGAACGCCCCGGTGAGAACCCCGACGTGGTGCTGGCCTGCGCCGGTGACATCCCCACGATCGAGGTGCTCGCGGCGGCGAAGATCCTGCGCGAAGAACTGCCCGACCTCAAGGTCCGCGTGATCAACGTGGTCGACCTGATGCGCCTGCAGGACGACTCCGAGCACCCGCACGGCCTGTCCGAGAAGGACTTCGACGGCTACTTCGGTGAGAACATCCCGGTGGTGTTCGCCTACCACGGCTACCCCTGGCTGATCCACCGGCTGGCCTACCGCCACGACCGCAACTCGCGCATCCACGTGCGCGGGTACAAGGAGGAGGGCACCACGACCACGCCCTTCGACATGCTGATGCGCAACGACACCGACCGCTTCCACCTGGTGATGGACGTCATCGACCAGGTGCCGGGGCTGAGCACCCGCTACGCCACCGTGCGCCAGCGGATGGTCGACACCCGCATCGAGGCGCGCGCCTACGCCTACCAGCACGGTGAGGACCACCCCGACATCGTCACCTGGCAGTGGGGTGATGGGGGAGACGCGGTCGATGGAGTCCTCACCGACACCGGCGGCGACAACGACTAGCTGGAGCAGCGCTCAGCCCCAGTTGGCGGCACTGGTCACGCAGAAGGGGTGACCTGCCGGGTCGAGCAGGACGACCCAGGTCTCGCCCGGCTGCTCGTCCGGGCGAGTGGCGCCGAGTTCAACGCAGCGGTCAGCAGCCACCTCGACCTCGTCAGCAGCGAGGTCGAGGTGGAACTGCTTGTGCCCGTCGTCGGGCCAGCTCGGTGCGACGTAGTCGGGCACCACACCGATGCCCAGCGCGTGCGAGGGCCCGGTGAGCATGGCGTAGTTGTCGTCCTGGAAGGCGATCGGCCAGTCGAGGACGGCCGACCAGAAGGCGGCCAGCGGCGCCACCTCGGCGGCGTCGAGGGTGATCATGGCCAAGCGGGCAACGGGAGTAGTCATGTCTGCCATCCTGCTGGCATGGCCCCCGGCGTCGATAGGACGAACGCGACACCTGCCCACCTGCTTGGTCGCGTGCTGGCCCCTGAGGCTCTGGCGTCCCAGTCCCCCCACCGCGTCGCGACCCCTGACGAGCGGCTCAGCCGGTGGGTCGAGCACTGCTGGTCGGTCACCTGGGACCTGCCGGCGGGGGAGAGCGTCGGACGCTCCACGCTGTCGTCCCCGACCGCGCACCTCACGGTGGAACGAGGCGGGGTGGCCCGCGCCGGGACCGACGGCCAGGGCATCTGGGTCACCGGGCCGGTCACCGACGGCGTCTTTGACGTGACGCTGACCGGTCGCGGTTCGACGGTCGGCGTCAAGTTCCGGCCCGGCGGGCTGGTCGCCTTCACCCCCGTCGACATGGCCGGGCTGACCAACCGCACGCTCGCCGCCACCGACCTGTTCGAGGGTGTCGACCAGCTCGAGCGCATCGCCTGGGATGCCACCTCCGCAGCGGCCGAGCTGGATGGTTGGCTGCTGTCGCGCGGCCCGGTCGACCTGGAAGACCACGACCGGTTCCGGCGGGTGTGGCAGGTCCTCGAGGGGGAGCCGATCACGACGGTCGGGGCACTGGCCGAGCGGGTCGGGAGCTCACCGCGCTCCCTGCAGCGGCTGTTCCGACGCTTCGTCGGCACCGGGGTGAAGCGCACGCTGCTGCGGCGCCGGGTCTGTGAGGCGGTGGAGGCCATCGACCGTGGCCGCCGGGGGGACTGGGCCGACCTGGCGATCGAGCTCGGCTGGTTCGACCAGGCCCACTTCATCCGCGACTTCCGCGGCGTCACCGGCTTCACGCCGGCCGGCTACGCCAATCGAGACCGCAGCGCCCACTGAGACGAGCAAAAGTGCCGTGTGCAGAGGGTCGGGGTGCACGCCCGTCCATCGCTTGTGAATAGTTTCACATATCGCTTCCTGTGGCGACCGGCGCCGCTTACGGTCTTCCAAACGGGGTCCACCAGACTGCGAAACCATCCTCCACCCGTACCCAGAATGGGCGCAGAGGACCCGCTGGCCCCCAGGCAGGAGAAGCCAACCATGTCCACCCCCATCGACACCCTGGTCCAGCAGGGCCTGCAAGCCCTCGAAGCCTACGCGTCCTTCACCCAGGAACAGGTCGACCACATCGTCCGCAAGGCCTCGGTCGCGGCCCTGCACCAGCACGGCGAACTGGCCCTCGAAGCCCTCGAAGAGACCGGTCGAGGCCTGTTCGAGCACAAGGCGGTGAAGAACCTCTACGCCTGCGAGCGCACCACCAGCTCGATCATCAACCTCAAGACTGTCGGCGTGGTCTCGCACGACGAGCTGACCGGCATCACCGAGATCGCCGACCCGGTCGGCGTGATCTGCGCCCTGACCCCGGTCACCAACCCCACCTCGACCACCATCTTCAAGGCGCTGATCGCCCTGAAGACGCGCAACCCGATCATCTTCGGCTTCCACCCCTCGGCCCAGCAGTGCTCAGCCCACACCGCCCGGATCGTCCGTGACGCGGCGATCGCCGCTGGTGCGCCAGAACACTGTGTGCAGTGGATCGAGGAACCCTCCAAGGAGGCCTCGGGTGAACTGATGAACCACCCCGGCGTCTCGCTGATCCTGGCCACCGGCGGCAACGCCATGGTCAAGGCCGCCTACTCCTGCGGGAAGCCCGCCATCGGCGTCGGGGCCGGCAACGTGCCGGCCTTCATCGAACGCACCGCTGTTGTGGCGCGGGCGGTGAACGACGTCACCGTCTCGAAGTCCTTCGACCACGGGATGGTCTGCGCCTCCGAGCAGGCGGTGATCCTCGACGAGGCGATCGCCGACCAGGCGATGGCCGAGTTCGCCACGCTGCACGCCCACCTGCTCACCCCCGAGCAGAAAGGCATGGTCGAGGAGTTCCTCTTCGGGGCCAGGGCCCACGGCAGCAACTGCGCCGGCGCCAAGCTGAACCCGTCCGTGGTCGGCAAGTCCCCGACCTGGATCGCCGAGCAGTCCGGCTTCAGCATCCCCGAGGACACCTCGATCATGCTCGCCGAGGTCGACAGCGTTGGGCCCCAGGAGCCATTGACCCGCGAGAAGCTGAGCCCCGTCCTGGCGGTGTTGCGCGCCGCCAGCCCGCAGCACGGCATCGAGTTGTCCCGCCAGATGGTCGAGTTCGACGGGTTGGGCCACTCCGCGGCGATCCACTCCAACGACCCCGACGTGGTGCTGCGGTTCGGTGAGGTCGTGCGGGCCGTGCGCATCATCGAGAACGCACCGGCAGCCCTGGGCGGCATCGGCGACATGTACAACGCCTTCACGCCGTCGTTCACCCTGGGCTGCGGCTCCTACGGCTCCAACTCGGTCTCCAACAATGTCTCGGCGGTGAATCTCGTGAACATCAAGCGCATCGGACGACGCAACAACAACCTGCAGTGGTTCAAGGTGCCCGCCAAGACCTACTTCGAACCCCACGCCATCCGCTACCTCGCCGACATGCGCGGCATTGAGCGGGTCACCATCGTGGCCGACAAGACCATGACCAAGCTGGGCTATGTCGACCGGGTCGTCGACGTCCTCAACCGGCGTGGCAACCCGGTCAAGGTGCAACTGCTCGATGATGTGCGCCCCGAGCCCAAGGTTTCGGAAGTGCGGGCCGGGGCCGAGGCCATGCGCGACTTCGGGCCCGACACCATCATCGCCCTAGGCGGTGGTTCCCCGATGGACGCCGCCAAGGTGATGTGGCTGCTCTACGAGAACCCCGACGTCGAGTTCAGCAACCTGCGCGAGAAGTTCTTCGACGTGCGCAAGCGGGCCTTCAAGTACCCCGACCTCGGACGACTGGCGAAGCTGGTCTGCATCCCCACCACCTCGGGGACCGGCTCGGAGATGACACCCTTCGCAGTGATCACCGACGACCAGACCGGGCTGAAGTACCCGCTGGCCGACTACGCGCTGACCCCGTCGGTCGCGATCATCGACCCGGTGCTGACCCGCGAACTGCCGGGCTTCCTGGTCGCCGATGCCGGCTTCGACGCACTCACCCACGCCACCGAGGCCTACGTGTCGGTCTACGCCAACGACTACACCGACGGGTTGTGCCTGCATGCGATCAAGCTGGTCTTCGAGAACATCGAGCGCAGCACAAAGGTGCCGGTCAACAGCACCGACCAGGCCGACATCGCCGCCCGCGAGAAGATGCACAACGCAGCCTCGATCGCCGGCATGGCCTTCGGCAACTCGTTCCTGGGCATCGTCCACGCCATGGCCCACGTCACCGGCGCGGCCTTCAAGCTCGTCCACGGGCGTACCAACGCTGTGTACCTGCCGCACGTCATCCGCTACAACGGCCAGGTGCCGAGCAAGCTGAACGCGTGGCCCAAGTACGAGACCTACGTGGCCCCCGAGCGCTACCAGCAGATCGCCGCCCACCTGGGGCTGCCGGCCAGCACCCCGCAGGAGGGGGTCGAGAGCTACGCCCGTGCCGTCGAACAGTTGCGTGACCGCGTGGGCATCGAGCGTTCCTTCCAGGAACAGGGCGTCGACGAGGGCCTGTTCATGGGACGGCTGAAGGAACTCGCCATGGGTGCCTTCGGTGACCAGTGCGCACCGGCCAACCCCCGGATGCCGATGGTGGCCGACCTGCAGACCCTGATGGAGGCAGCGTTCTACGGCACCTCGTTCGAGGCCGTCCGGGAGCGCCGGGCCGGGGCTGAGCGCGCCGCCGATGCCACCACCGCTCCCGCGTCGACCCTGGAGGAGAGGGTGCCGGAAACCCAGGACGCCTGACCCGTTCAACCTCGGGGCGGACTAGCCTGTGGCCATGTCCGCCCCGAAGGTCGACCTCAGGAAGAGCCTCGACTCCTACCGGGCCAGGGCCGGTGAGTTCCGCACCCTGGTGCTTCCACCGATGCAGTACCTGATGGTCGACGGGCACGGCGACCCCAACACCTCACCCGCCTATGCCGCGGCGCTGGGCACCTTGTACCCGCTCGCCTACGCGCTGAAGTTCGCCAGCAAGAACGAGTTGGGTCGTGACTACGTCGTCCCGCCCCTGGAGGGCCTGTGGTGGTCGGACGACATGGACAGCTTCACCACGGCACGCGACAAGTCGGCCTGGGACTGGACGATGATGATCATGGTCCCGGACTGGCTGGGTGCTGAAGAAGTGGCCGCAGCGCGCGCAAAGATCGCCGCCAAAGCCAGAGGTGAAGAGCACAGTGCTGATGTCCGGTTCGCGACGCTGGACGAGGGACTCTGCGTGCAGACGCTGCACCTGGGCCCCTACGACGACGAGGGCCCCGTGCTGGCCAGGATGCACCACGAGTTCATCCCCGAGAACGGGCTGGTGATGACCGGCAGCCACCACGAGGTCTACCTGGGTGACCACCGACGGGTCGCGCCTGAGAAGCTGCGAACTTTGCTGCGCCAGCCTGTTGTTCCAGCCTCCTGAGGAGGACGATGGACGCATGTCCACGCACAGTGCGCAAGTGGTCATCGTCGGGGCTTCCCTGGCCGGTGCCAATGCCGCCGAGGAACTCCGCCAGCAGGGCTACCAGGGCGGCATCGTCCTGATCGGGGACGAGGACCACCTCCCCTACGAACGACCACCCCTGTCCAAGGGCTTCCAGCTGGGTGACGCCGATCTGGAGTCCGCCCAGCTGCACCCGGCCGACTGGTACGAGGAGCGCTCCATCGAACTGCTCACCGGCCGGGCTGCGTCCGACCTGGACCTGGCCGAGCACAGCGTGAGGGTGGGGGAGCGGAGGATCGGCTACGACAAGCTGCTGCTGGCCACCGGGGCCACCCCGCGCCGGTACGAGCTGGCCGACCAGTCGGGCGCGCGGGTGAGGTACCTGCGCACCCTCGAGGACGCTGCCGACCTAAAACGGCACCTCCGTGGGCGCGTGCTGGTGGTCGGGGCCGGCTGGATCGGGTTGGAGATCGCTGCTGCCATTCGCGCCGCGGACGGGCGGGTGGTCGTCACCGAAGCCGCGCCCCTGCCACTCGCGCGGGTAGTCGGCCCCGAGATCGCCACCGCCTTCGCCGACCTGCACCGGGCCCACGGAGTCGACCTGCGGTTGTCGACCACCGTCACAGACATCAACCACCAGGGTGACCAGACCATCGTCCGGCTCTCAGACGGCACCGAGGTGAGTGTGGACCTGATCGTGGTCGGCATCGGGGCGGTTCCCCGGGCTGAGCTGGCCGTGGCTGCTGGGCTGGACTGCGACAACGGCGTCCTGGTCGATGCCACCCTGCGGGCCAGTGATCCCGACGTGTTCGCCGCCGGTGACGTGGCCAACCACGACCACCCGGGTCTGGGTCGGCTGCGGGTCGAGCACTGGGACAACGCCATCGAGCAGGGCAAGCACGCAGCCCGGACGATCCTGGGCGGCAGCGCCCCCTACGAACGGATGCCCTACTTCTTCACCGACCAGTACGACCTCGGCATGGAGTACCTGGGCCACGTCGGCCGCGACGGCTACGACGAGGTGAGGATCGTCGGTGACCTGGCCGGGTTGGTGTTCAGCGCCTACTGGACGAAGGGGGACCGCGTCCTGGCGGGGATGCACGCCAACGACTGGGACGCGATCGAGACCATCCGCGCCGTCGTCGGGGGACCGGTCAGCAGCATCCCGGGCTGACTAGGGGTTTGGCTGTACCTGCGCCACCAGTTTCGCCGGTGCCATCAGGCAGTACGAGGCGGTCAGCAGTTCGGCGACCTCGTCCCAGTCGGTCTGCTCGTCGATGACCACACCAATCACGTCAGTGCCCCAACCCGCCTTGAAGTAGGGCTCACCCATGTGTTCAAAGGCGACGACCTCGTCCGGGTCGCCCCGGAACACCAGCCGGAAGCGCTGGTCCTCACCGCCGAACAGGTGCACGATGGTGGCGTTGCGCACCCGCCACCGCACCCCCGTCCAGGCGTCCTGCTCGTAGCTCTCCGGCAGGAGTGCCACGATCTCGGCCACCCGCTCGATGTACTCGCGGGGCAGCGGCGGCCGGCGGGGCACCGGTTCAGGCCTGCTGGTCGACGGTGACCCCGGCCAGGCGCAGCTCTTCAATGGCGGCGGCGCGGCTCTCGAGGCCGACCGCAGCGGTGAGCCCGTCGATGACCCGCACGTCGAAGCCCAGCTCGCGGGCATCCAGCGCACTGGCCCGCACGCAGTGGTCGGTGGCGATGCCGACGACGTCGAGGTGGGTCACCCCGCGGCTGGTGAGCACCTCGGAGAGCCGTTCACCGGACTCAGTGGTCCCCTCGAACGCCGAGTAGGCGGGCTTGCCCTGGCCCTTGAGCACGTGGACATCGACCCGCGAGGTGTCCAGCGACGGGTGGTAGTCGGCACCCTCGGTGCCGGCGACGCAGTGCACCGGCCAGGTGTCGACGTAGTCGGGGTTCTCGGCGAAATGGCCGCCGTTGTCGTCATCGGCGTTGTGCCAGTCGCGGCTGGCGACCACCAGCGGGTAGTCATGGGCGGCGAGGTGGTCGGTGATGGCAGCGGCGACCGCAGCCCCACCCTCACAGCCCAGCGCACCACCCTCGGTGAAGTCGTTCTGCACGTCGACGATCAGGAGCACATTGGTCATGGACCCAGTCTAGGAACGGGTTCACGCGATCAACGAGATGTTCACCCAACCGCTGCCGATCTGGCGGGCGGCTGACCACGAGGTGCCGAGGTTGCGGTAGTAGTACATCCGGCCGTCGTTGCGGACCCCGATCAGGTCCTGGCGACCGTCGGCGTTCATGTCCCCGGGGGAGAAGACATGGCGGAACCCCAACCACCCGCGCCCCGGCTGGCTGATGTAGGTCAGCACGCCACCCCGGGTGGTGTAGGCGAACAGTTTGCCGTCCGAGCGCACGGCCATGAGGTCCGGGAAGCCGTCACCGGACAGGTCGTCCAGCGCCACCAGGGTGTGCATCTGTTGCCAGTTCCGGCCGACCACTGCGACCTGGCTCAAACCCCGGGTGAGTGAGGTGAAGCTGTAGCGAAGCAGTCGCCCGTCGGCCTGGCGGGCGAACAGGTCAGGCTTCCCGTCACCGGTCACATCGGGGGTGACCGTCAGGGTGTCCATCCCGTTCCAGCCGGTACCGATGCGCGTGGGCGTGCCCCAGCCCAACGAGCTGCCCGGGTAGAGCCACAGAGTGCCATCGTGCCTTCGGGCCACCAGCTCGGTGTGCCCGTCGCCGTTCAGGTCCGGCACCAGCGCCAGCCACGTCATCCGTGACCAGCCGGTACCCACCTGGCCGGCATAGCTCAGGTACGGCCCGGGCGAGGAGCGGTACAACAGCAGCCCACCGGTGCCCTGGTGGATGCCGACGATGTCGGCCAGGCCATCACCGTTCAAGTCACCGAAGACCCTGCTGCCGGGAACCTGCATGGTCTGGTCCAGGTCGACATAGACCGGTGCCGCGTAATGCCCCGACAGCACCTCCAGCGCGTTGCCCGACGGGCGGTGGCGCAGGCCCAGCGGGCCGATGGAAGCCTCGGTGACCGCATTGGCGAACACCGTGCGGGCGAACTCGATGCTCTCGGCGGGGAACGGTCGGCGGTGCTGGTTGAGCTCGTCCATGGCCATGATGAAGCCCATGCTGGCCATGTTCACCACCCCGGCACCGGAGTGCACGCTGTAGTAGGTGAAGTCGGCATGCATCATGGTGCCGCCCTTGGGCAAGCACGGGAACGGGGAGTGCGCGGCCACGGACAGGTTGGCCGGGCTGGTCCAGGAGTCGTAGGCGGTGTCGACCTCCTCCCGCAGCAGGCCGGGGTACTCGCTGCCGACGGTGGCGCCGGTGCCCTGGAACAGGAAGAAGCGCGCGTCAGTGACGACCAGCGGGGCGTCCACCATGTAGCAGGCATACCGCGACCCCAACAGGGACAAGGTGGTGGAGTCGGGGAAGTTCACCGTCTGCTCCGACGGCTCAGTGACGGGGTCCTCGTCGGCCTCCTTGAAGATCTCGTAGCGGCGGTGGTCTTCGGAGTAGCGGATCCGCCACCACAGCGTGTTCCCCCCGGCGAAGATGAGGTTGGTGCCGCTGTCGCGCAGGGTGCGGAAGGCGTCGCGCTGGGGGTTGTCCCAGTACTCGTCGTGACCCAGGGAGATCAGCGCCGCCGCGCCGAGGTAGGCGGGTGCTCCGTCGCGGGCGATGTCGACGTTGGTGGTGTAGGCCAGGTTCACGCCGGTGCGTTCGGCCTCGACCACACCGGCGCGCTCCATGACCATGAAGTGGTCGACCCCGGTGGCCGGGTCGAGTGGTCGGTCGAAGGAAATCAGCCGTGACCGCAGGGTCCCGGCCAGGCCGCCGAACGGGCTGGTGCCACGGTAGGCCGAGAACCCGCCGTACAGGTTGTAGGCCTGCCAGGTTGAGGGTGCCGAGACCATCACCGTGCGTCCCGCGAAGTGGGAGGAACGCACCACGAACGGGATCGGTGACTTCACCCCACTGTCCGACTCGACGACCAACAGGTACACGCCCTCGGGCCAGTCATCGGTTGGCAGGGTGGTCGAGTCCTGCCAGTGCGAGGCATCGACCATGTTGACCAGCACACCATCGCCGTTGGTCGACACGAACTGGGCAGGCTCCTGCTGGGTGGCCTCGGCCCATTCACTCTGGGCCACCAGGCGGCCACCGTCCCCGTCGTACCACCCGAGGCGATATGCGCTGACCCGTTGCTGCCCACCGAGGTGGTTGTCGATCCGCAGCACGACCTCCTGTCCGGTGGTGACCGAACTGGTGGTCGGGTAGCCCGCGAGTTCATCGGCCTCGGCCAGCTGGTCCTCGGCGATGACCCAGTCGCGGGTGCCCGGCAACGAGTTCTCCTGCTCCACCCAGGTGGTGGCACCAGCCGTCGGGAGCTTCACCCCGAGCCCACCCAGCACCAGGGCAAGGCTCAGGATGATCGACAACAACAGACGGTGGGGGCGCTTCATGGTGGGGTTTCCTGCTCTGAGAAGGGTGAATCCACCCAGCATGTCACCCACCCACGACAGAAGCTGCGGTGGGGTCTAGCGTGAGGACGTGACCCAGAGCCCCTTCACCACCCCGACCCGACTCGTCGGCGACCTGGTCGTGGTCGAACCCCTCCAGCCCGCCCACCACGACGGCCTGGTGGAGGCGGTCCGCGACGGGGAACTGTGGCAGCACTGGTACACCCGCATCCCCACCCCGGAGTCGATGGCTGAAGAGATCGCGGCCCGGCTCGCCAAACAGGAGGCCGGCCAGGTGGCGGCCTTCACGGTGCGGGCGGCAGACACCGGGCAGGTGCTCGGCATGACCACCTACCTCCACCCGGACGAGCCCAACCGCCGCCTCGAGGTCGGTTCCACCTGGCTAAGGGCGTCGGCGCAGGGCACCGGCGCGAATGCCGAGACGAAGCTGCTGCTGCTCGCACATGCCTTCGAGGTGCTCGGCTGTGAGGCGGTCGAGTTCCGTGCCCACCACCTGAACCAGCAGTCCCGAGCAGCCATCGAGCGGCTGGGTGCCCACCTTGACGGGGTGCTGCGCCGTCATGTGCTGCTGCCCAATGGCACCTGGCGTGACACCTGCGTCTACTCAGTTCTGGCCCAGGAGTGGCCCGCGGTCCGCGCCGGCCTCCGGGCCCGCCTGGCTCGACGGCTGCCCGACTGACCTGGGGGCACGGCAATAATGGAGGCCATGCCACTGCCTTCTGCTGCCGAGATGAACCCCTCCGACGGGGGCCTTGCCGTGTTCGGGCGGGTCACCCTGGGGGTGATGGTGGCACTGGTCGTCGGTGGGGCCCTGTCCATGGCGGTCCTGCTCATCCCCAGCCCGGTCGTCGAGATCGTGGCCGCGGCCGGCACCGGGGCCGCGGTCGGGTTCATGATGAGCATCGTCGTCGCCCCCCCGACCGGGTTCGTCGCCGGGCTGGCCCGGCGCTGGGTACGCCAGTCGCGCCGACGGGCACTGCTGGCCGGCCTGGTGGTCTGGCTGGTGTGGGTGGTCATCGCCGCCCTCATGCTGGCCGTCGGGCTGCGGTTCCCCCTGAACCTGTGGGGCAACATCTGGCCCTTCCTGCCGGCGCTGGCCGTCACACTGCTGGCGGCGCTGTGGCTGGCCGACCGGGTCCACCACGGCGAGGAGCCACTCACCCCCGAAGAGCTCCGTGCCGAGCAGCGCCGCCAGCGCGCCGAGCAGAAGGCCTCCCGCCCCGGCCGCCAGTCGAAATGACCGCCCTCAGACCAGGTGCTCGGTGAGGAACTCGCGGATGTCGTCCAGTTCCTCGGCAACCACCTGGTGGGCCATCGGGTAGTGCCGCACGGTCGCCGCGAGGTGCTCCTGCGACCACGAGACGAACTGCTCGCTGCGCTCGGCGCCGATCACCGGGTCGAAATCACCCACGGCCACGAACGCCGGCAGGTTGGTCACCGGGGCATCGTCCAGGCTCTTCGGCAGCAGGCCGGACAGGGCCACCACGCAGGCCAGCCGCTCGGGGATCATGCTGGCCACCTTCAGGGTGATGGCCGCACCCTGCGAGAACCCGAGCAGGCCGATCCGTGAGTACTTCGAACCCAACGAGTCGAGCCATTCCACGACCGCCTCACCGGCGGCCACGATCTGTTCGGCGCGGTGCTGCGGGGGACCGTCGGGCAACAACTCCAGCTCGAACCAGGCCCGGCCGCCGTAGGCGGTCACCAGCGGGGCCCGCAGCGAGGCAATGTCGAGCCCGGCAGGCAGGTGGGGCACCAGCCCGAACAGGTCACCCTCGTGCGACCCGAGCCCGTGCAGCAGCACCAGCAGCGGCGGGTCCTCCCGGTCGGCGTGGTCCCACAGGATCGCGTCAGTGTCCAGGTGCATGGTCTTCCCTTCGTCTCCTGCCGCCACGCTAGTCGGTCCGGCGGTGCGCGAGTGTTGGACAGACCGCATCGGCCTTGGTCGGGTGCGCAAGACTGGCGGGCATGGTTGAACGAGTCCAGTCCGCGGCACCCCGCCCCCCGCTGACCACCGAGACCCGTGACGCCATGCTGTTCACCCCAGACGCCCCGCTGGTGCTGGCCAGCGGCGAGGTGCTCGAAGAGGTGACGGTCGCCTACGAGACCTACGGCACCCTCAACGCCGACGCCAGCAATGCCGTCTACATCTGCCACGCGCTGACCGGCGACGCCCACGCCGCCGGCACCAACGCCGCCGGCGCGGTGGGCTGGTGGGACAACATGATCGGCCCCGGCAAACCCATTGACACCGACCGCTGGTTCGTCGTCAGCAGCAACCTGCTCGGCGGCTGCACCGGCACCACCGGCCCACGGTCGGTCAACCCCAGCACCGGTGAGCGCTACGGGCTCGACTTCCCGCTGCTCGACATGGCCGACTTCGTCACCGTGCACCTGGCCCTTGGCCGGTTCCTCGGCGTCGAGCACTGGAGCGCCGTGGTCGGTGGCTCGCTCGGCGGCATGCAGGCCCTGGAATGGGCGCTGCGCCACCCCGACACCGTCGACCGGGCTGCGGTGATCGCTGCCTCCAGCAGGCTCACCGCGCAGAACATCGGCTTCTCGGCAGTCGGACGCCAGGCCATCATGCGCGACGCCCGTTTCGCCGGCGGCCAGTTCCCCGAGTCGCAGGGCCCCGACACCGGCCTGTCGACGGCTCGGATGATGGCGCACATCACCTACCTGTCCGAGGGCGCGTTCGAGCAGAAGTTCGGACGAGACGTGCAGTACCCCGGTCAGGCCCGCGGTTTCGGGGTCGACTTCGCCGTCGAGAGCTACCTGGAACACCAGGGCAGCAAGTTCCTGACCCGCTTCGACGCGCTCAGCTACCTCTACCTCACCCGGGTGATGGACTACTTCGACCCGTTCGCCAGGACCGACGCCCTCAAGGCCGTCACCGCTGACCCGGTCAATTTCCTGGTGCTCAGCTTCGATTCGGACTGGCGATTCTCCACCGAGCACTCCCGGCGCATCGTGCGGCGACTCGAGCAGGCCGAACTGCCGGTCAGCTTCCGTGAGATCGCCTCGGTGTGGGGCCACGACTCGTTCCTGCTCGAGGTGCCCGAGTACCACGACACGATGCGGGCCTGGTTCGAACGCGAACCGCTGGTTCCCCAGGAGGAAGCCCGATGATCCGCCCCGACCTCGACCTGCTGGCCCACGTGGTGCCCGAGGGCTCACGGGTGCTCGACCTGGGCTGCGGCAATGGCCAACTGCTGCGGCACCTGATCGTCCACCATGGCTGCCGCGGCACCGGCGTCGACATCGACAACGACGCCGTGCTCGAGGCGATCAGCGCCGGGGTCGAGGTGATCGAACTCGATCTCGACACCCAGCTGGGCCAGTTCGCCGACGACTCCTACGACGTCGTCGTGCTCTCCCGGACGCTGCAGGTGGTGCTCGACCCCGAAGCGGTGCTGGGGCACATGGCCCGCATCGGCAAGCACCTGGTCGTCTCGATGCCCAACTTCGGGCTGTGGAAGCACCGGCTGCGGCTGCTGAGTGGGCACATGCCACGCGGCCGTGACCTGCCCTACGACTGGTACAACTCGCCCAACCTGCACCACGCCACCGTGGTCGACCTCGAGGACTTCCTGACCAGTCAGGGGCTGGTCATCGAGGAACGGGTGGCGCTGTCCGAGGGCGGGGCGGCCGGGCGACTGCCCAAGGCCTGGCCCAACCTGCTCGCCGGCGCCATGATCTACCGACTGTCCAGCAAGGCGAGGGGTTAGGACGAGCCGTCCCCGCGGGCAGCGGCCAGTGCCTGCCGCAGCCGCTCGACCGAGGACTCCAGCCCCCACCGGGTCGCCAGAGCCTCCAGCCGGGCCTCGTCAGTGCGGATGGCCTGAGTGCGCAACTCCAGGTCGTCCACGTCGAGGTCGGTGACCACCGCCACCACCTCACGGGCCGCCGCCAGGTAGTCGACCGATTCCAGCAGCTTGGCCCGCAACCCCTTCGCCATCGACGATTCCGGGTCGGAGGCAGCCCCCACCATGCCGTCGAGTGAGCCGTAGGTGCTGACCAGCTGCGCCGCGGACTTCTCACCGATGCCCTTCACCCCCGGCAAGCCGTCCGACGGGTCGCCGCGCAGCACCGAGAAGTCGACGTACTGGGCGGCGGTGACGCCGTACTTCTGCTTCAACCAGGCATCGTCGACCAGCTCATGCTTGGCCACGCCCTTGCCGATGTAGACCACGACGGTGTCGCCATGGGCCAGCTGGAACAGGTCACGGTCACCGGTCACCACCAGCGTCGGCAGCATGGAAGCGGCAGCCAGTGACCCCAGTACGTCGTCGGCCTCGTGGTCGTCCACCCCGACCACCGGGATGCCGAAGGCGTCCAGCACGTCGAGGATGATCGGCACCTGCGCGGCCAGGGCATCGGGGGCCTCCTCGGCCTGCCCGCTGGCCGCTCCCTTCCCGGCCGCGCCCACCACGTCGGTGCGCCGGCCGGGGTCGAGGCGGTGGGTCTTGTACGAGGGCACCAGGTCGACCCGCCAGGTGGGCCGCCAGTCGTTGTCCCAGGCACAGGCGATCTCGGTCGGCCCGTACTGGGCGATCAGCCGGGCGAGCGAGTCGAGCAGGCCGCGCACCGCATTCACCTGGGTGCCATCGGGGGCGACCATGGAGGAGGGCAGCCCGAAGAAGGAGCGGAAGTACATCGTCGCGGTGTCGAACACCATGCGGTGGGGCACGCTGGTCACTTGAGGATTCTGTCATCATGGGTAGCGCCAGGCCCCGCCCCGCGCCGAAGGAGCACCCGTGACCGGCACCGCCGCAGCACCCCAGCTCGACCGCACCCGTCGACGTGCCGCTGTCGTCCAGGGAATCGTGGCGGTGCTCGCCGGGGTGATGGTCGCCCTGGCTTTCGCACCGCTGCGGCTGTGGCCGCTGGCCATCGTCGGGGTGGCACTGTTCACCTGGCTGGTGCGCCAGGGTGAACCGGCCCGCCCCCTGCGCCGCGGCACCCGGTGGGGCTACCTGATGGGCCTGGGACTGTTCGTCCCCCTGGTCGGGTGGATCGACGTCCTCGGCTGGTACGTCGCGGTCGCCCTGTGCGGGTTCATGGCCGTCTGGGGGCTGCTGCTCGGCTGGGGAACCGCCGCCGTGCGCCACCTGCCGGCCTGGCCACTGCTGACCGCCGCCCTGTGGTCGCTGGCGGAGTTCCTCAGCTCCCGGATTCCGTTCGGCGGGTTCGGGTGGATGCGACTGGGCTTCACGACCGCCGACATGCCCCTGGGCGGCTTCCTGCCTTGGCTCGGGGTGGGCGGGGTCAGCTTCCTGGTGGCGCTGAGCGGCACCCTTCTGGCCTGGGGCATGGAACGCCTGCGCGAGCCCGCACCGCTGCGCGAACGACTGGGCCGCGGCCTGGTCCCGGCCGGCCTGGTCGTGGCCATCGCCGCCGCCGGCCTGCTCGCGGGACTCCGCCCCGCCACCCCCGCCACCGGGCAGCAGGTCGCCGTGGGCATGGTGCAGGGCAATGTCGACGGCACCGCCGGCTCCGGGGCGATGGGCTATGCCCGCTCGGTCACCAACAACCACCTCAGTGAAACGATCATGTTGATGGCCAAGGCCAGGGTGGGCCAGACCCCGCTGCCCGAGTTCGTGCTGTGGCCCGAGAACTCCACCGATGTCGACCCCACCCGCGACCGCGAAACCCACCAGCTCATCGGTGAGGCGGTGCTGTTCGCCGAGGTGCCCATCTTCGTCGGGTCCGTGATGCGCGGCCCCGGTGAGAACGAGCGCCAGACCACCGGGTTGTGGTGGCACCCCGACCAGGGCATCACCGGGCGCTACGACAAGCGCAACCTGGTGCCCTTCGGGGAGTACATCCCCCTGCGCGAGACCCTGCTGCCGCTGCTGCCCATCCTCGAGCAGGTCGGCGCCCAGGCCGTGCCCGGCGACCAGCCCGGTGTCCTCGACGTCCCACTCAACGAGGGCCGCCTGCGCATCGGGGATGTCGTCTGTTTCGAACTGGCCTGGGACACCACCGTCTACGACACCGCCCGCCACCGGGCACAACTGCTGGTCGTCCAGTCGAACAACGCCACCTACACCGCCACCGGGCAGCCGCGCCAGCAGTTCGAGATCACGCGCGTGCGGGCGATGGAACTGCGCCGCGACATCGTGGTCTCGACCACCAGCTCGTTCTCCGGCCACATCGACCCCCGCGGACGAGTACTGGACAAGACCCGCGAGTCAACAGCGGCCTCGGCCACCTACCTGGTCGACCTGCGCGACGGGTCGACCCCGGCCGTCACAGTCGGACCCTGGTGGGAAGGCATCGCCGCCGCCATCGGTGCCCTCGCCCTGCTGGTCGGCCTCACCCGCGAGCTGCGCCGCCACCGAGGCGGCGTTGGGGCCCTTGAGTAGGCTGGATGGTGTGAATCAGGTGAATGCGCAGGTCCGGTCCCGATGGGTGCCGCTGGTGGTGCTGCTGGTCATCATCGCCATCCCGCTGCTGGAGATCTGGATCCTGGTGCAACTGGGTGCCTCCCTGGGCCTGGGCTGGACGGTCCTGCTGCTGCTCGGCATCGCCGCCCTCGGACTGGCACTGATCATCTTCGAAGGTCGACGCACCTGGCGTGCCTTCGTCGAGGCCATCGGCAGGGGAGAGGTGCCCGGCCGCGAAATGACCGACGGTGCGCTGGTCATGCTGGGCGGTGTCCTGCTGATGTTCCCGGGCATCATCTCCGACGTCCTGGGTCTGATCTGCCTGATCCCCTTCACCCGGGCACTGCCCCGAAAGCTCATCGAGCGCTGGGCGCGCTCCCGCGGGCTGGTCGCCACCACCGTGCGGACGAGCCGGTCGGGCGTCATCCCCGGTGAGGTCGTCGAGGACGAGTCCACCGCGGCCCCCGAACGCCCCGGAGACAACGATTCGCCCCCCGCGCTCGAGGGGCGAATCATCGACTAGGGACCCGGGTGGGTCGTCAGAGCTGCTCGTTGCGGCGCAACTCCAGGCGCTCGGCCAGCAATTCCTCCAGGTCGGGGATCGAGCGGCGCTCGATCAGCATGTCCCAGTGGGTGCGCGGCGGCTTGGTCTGCTTCTCCTCGGGCTGGGTGCCGTCGGAGCGCAGCGCGATGCGGCCGCAGCGCGGGCATTCCCACTCCAGCGGCAGCTCTGCTTCGGACGAGAACGTCAGCTCGAAGTGGTGTCCCTGTTCGCACTGGAAGCCGAGTTGCTGGCGTCCGGCGAACTCGATGCCCTCTTCGTCCTCGAAGCTCTTGGAGCCGAGTCCCATCCCACGCAATGCACGGTCAGCCATGGTTCCTCCTCGCAGGGTTGCCTCCCAATCTAGCGACCCCAACCAAGCGGCGGGGCGGATCAGGCCCACAGACCCCTGGCGAGGCAGACCTGCCGCAGCACGTCGATCCGGTCGCTGATCAGCCCGTCGACACCCCAGTCGATCAACTGGTTCATGGTGGCCTCGTCGTCGATGGTCCACACGTGCACCGCCTTGCCCCACGCGTGGGCGCGTTCGATGAACTCACGCGTCACCACCTCGACCATCCGCCCGGCGACCCGGGTCCTGACCGGTACCTGGAAGGCGGCACCGAACGGGGCAGGTCCCAAGCCCAGGCGTGAACCGACGACCCCGGCCACCACACCGAGCGGCCCGGTCGAGGTGGCGACCTCACGGCGGGTGAGCCGGCGGAAACGCCGCAACCGGAACTCGTTGAACGAGCCGATGCAGACCCGGTGTTCGGCGTCGTGGCGGCGCAGCACGTGCGCCAGTGGCTCCTCGGCGCCACGGGCCTTGATGTCGATGTTCACCCGTGCCTCGGGGAAGGCGGCCAGCACCTCGTCCAGGGTGGGGATCGGTTCACCGCCCACCTTGGCCTGGCGCACCTCGAACAGCGGCAGGTCGGCGATGGGACCCTGGCGGTCGGTCACCCGGTCCAGGGAATCGTCGTGGAAGGCGACCAGGCCACCGTCACGGGTGACGTGCACATCGGTCTCGAGGTACCGGTAGCCCAGGTCGACCGCGTTGCGGAAGGCCAGCAGGGTGTTCTCCCTGCCGATGTTGGTGGCGAGCCGGGCGCCACCGCGGTGCGCCATCGCCGCGAAGCGGGTGTCGAAGTACTCAAAGTCGGCGGCGCGCATGGGTTCCTTCCGGGCGGTGTGCCAGAATCGCACGTTGTGACCAGCATCTTGTCGATCCAGTCAGCCGTAGCCTACGGGCACGCCGGGAACTCCTCCGCAGTCTTCCCGTTGCAACGGCTGGGGATCGAGACCTGGCCGGTGTATACGGTCATGTTCAGCAACCACACCGGCTACGGCTCGTGGCGAGGGCCGATGATCCCGCCCTCCGATGTCCGTGAGATCGTGCTGGGCATCGACGAGCGCGGCGCGCTGGCCGAGTGCGACGCCGTGCTGTCCGGCTACCTGGGTGCCCCCGAGGTCGGTGAGGTCATCCTGGAGGCCGCCGCGCTGGTCAAGCAGCGCAACCCCCGGGCCCTGTACTGCTGCGACCCGGTGATGGGTGACATCGGCCGGGGGTTCTTCACCCGCCCGGGGGTGCCCGAGTTCTTCCGCGACCACGTGGTCAAGGCTGCCGACGTGGTCACCCCGAACCTGTTCGAGGTGATGTTCCTGACCGGGCGCACCGACATCACCACCATGGACGAACTGCTCGAGGCAGCCGAGGAACTGCGGGCCGTGGGCCCGCGCACCGTGCTGGTCACCTCGGCGGTCTTCCCCGGTGAGCAGGTGATGCGGATGGTGGCCCTCAACGACGACGGTGCCTGGCAGGTCGAGACGCCGCTGATCGACCAGGCCTTCGTCGGGTCGGGTGACCTGACCACGGCGGTGTTCG
Source organism: Aestuariimicrobium sp. Y1814 (assembly GCF_050113895.1). Lineage (NCBI taxonomy): Bacteria > Bacillati > Actinomycetota > Actinomycetes > Propionibacteriales > Propionibacteriaceae > Aestuariimicrobium > Aestuariimicrobium sp. Y1814. Next base: position 214,864 of record NZ_JBNJRW010000001.1, read on the forward strand.
TCGCCCGCCTGCTGTCCGGGCTGCCGCTCGACCAGGTGCTGTCGCTGACCGGTGACTCCGTCTACGGCATCCTCAAGGCCACCCAGGAATCGGGGTCGTCCGAACTGGCGATCGTCGCCGCGCAGGAGGAACTGGTCAACCCCAGCCACACCCACGCGGCGACCCGCCTGCGCTGACGGTGCCCAGTCGTAGAACGCTCAGTCGTAGAAGACCTCGATCTTCGCGCCGAGCTCGTTGAGCCGGCGCGGCAGGTCTTCGTAGCCACGGTTGATCATGTACACGTCACGCAACACGCTCTCGCCGCGGGCCGCCAGGGCGGCCAGCAGCAGGCAGACCGACGGACGAAGCGCCGGCGGGCACACCATTTCACGCCCACGCCAGCGGGTCGGGCCCTTCACCGTCAGCCGGTGCGGGTCGAGCAGCTTCACCTGCGCACCCAGCTTGCTCAGGTCGAGCAGGTGGATGGCGCGGTTTTCGTAGACCCAGTCGTGGATCAGGGTCTCACCCTCGGCGACGGCGGCGATCACCGCGAAGAAGGGCAGGTTGTCGATGTTGAGGCCCGGGAAGGGCATCGGGTGGATCTTGTCCTTCGGGGCGACCAGCTTCGAGGGGTGCACCTGCACGTCGACCAGCCGGGTGTAGCCGTTGTTGGAGGTGTACTCCTGCGACAGGGTGTACTTCAGTCCCATCTCCTCCAGGATCGCCAGTTCGATCTCGAGGAACTCGATGGGGCAGCGGGTGACGGTCAGCTCCGAGTCGGTCACGATGGCAGCGGTGAGCAGGCTCATCGCCTCGATCGGGTCCTCCGAGGGGTGGTACTCCACGTCGACGTTGATGTCAGGCACGCCGGTGACGGTCAGGGTCGTGGTGCCGATGCCCTCGATGCCGACGCCGAGTCGGGTCAGGTAGATGCACAGGTCCTGCACCATGTAGTTCGGTGAGGCATTGCGGATGATGGTGGTGCCCGGCGTCTGTGCGGCCGCGAGCAGGGTGTTCTCGGTGACGGTGTCACCGCGTTCGGTCAACACGATGCGGCGCACCTTGTCAGGGCCGGCCTTCACCGTGGCCTGGTAGAAGCCCTCGGTGGCCACCACGTCGAGGCCGAACTCACGCAGCGCGTTCAGGTGGGGTTCGACGGTGCGCGAGCCCAGGTCGCAGCCACCGGCATAGGGCAGCTCGAACTTCTCGTAGTAGTGCAGCAGGGGACCGAGGAACATGATCACCGAGCGGGTCTTGCGGGCGGCCTCGAGGTCCATCCCGGCCAGGTCGAGCTCGGCCGGGCGCTGCAGGGTGAGCACCGACTTGTCGTCGCTCCACTCGGCCTTCATGCCGATGCTCTGCAGCACCTCGAGGATCCGGTTGACCTCTTCGATGCGGGCGATCCCGACCAGGCGGGTGGTGCCCTTGTTGATCAGTGCCGCGCACAGCAGCGCCACGGCGGCATTCTTGGACGAGCGCACCTCGATCGAGCCCGAGAGCTTCGTTTCACCCTGGATGCGCAGGTTCATGGCGCTGGTGGGAGTCCCCGTGCTGATCAGGGGGCTGTCCAGGGCGTCGGCGATCCGGTTGATCATGTCCAGGCTCAGGTTCTGGCCCCCCGACTCGATGCGGGTGATCGCACTCTGCGAGGTGGACAGCTCATCGGCCAGCTGCTGCTGGGTGAGCCCACGCTGCTTGCGTGCGTCACGGATCAGTCGTCCGATGCTGACGGCGGTGGTATCGGTCATTCGTAGATTCTAACTCATATGCGAGATAGTCAAGGGATCCGCGCTGTTTCGTGCGTCGGCCCCGGTCCCGGGGCGGTGGTTTCTGGCACTAGAGTTGCGCCCATGAGTGCACATTTTGACGTCGTTGTCCTGGGCGCCGGCCCCGGTGGGTATGTGGCTGCCATCCGTGCCGCCCAGCTGGGCAAGAAGACCGCCATCATCGAGAAGAAGTACTGGGGCGGTGTGTGCCTCAACGTGGGTTGCATCCCCACCAAGAGCCTGCTGCGCAACGCCGAGATCGCGCACATCGTCACCAAGGAGGCTGACCTGTTCGGCCTCGACGGGCAGATGACCCCGCAGTACGGCAAGGCGTTCACCCGCAGCCGCGAGGTGGCCCAGCGGATGATCAACGGCATCCATTACCTCATGAAGAAGAACAAGATCACCGAGATCGACGGCTGGGGCGAGTTCACCGGGCCCAAGTCGCTGAACGTCACCGCCGACGACGGCTCGGTGCAGGAAGTCACCGCCGACAACGTCATCATCGCCACCGGTGCGGTCGCCAAGATGCTGCCCGGCACCCAGGTCTCGGCCAATGTCGCCACCTACGAGGAGCAGATCCTCTCCGAAGAACTGCCCGGCTCGATCATCATCGCCGGCTCCGGCGCCATCGGCACCGAGTTCGCCTACGTGCTCAACTCCTACGGCGTCGACGTCACCATCGTCGAGTACGCCGACCGCATGGTCCCCACCGAGGACGCCGAGGTCTCGGCCGAGCTGGCCAAGGCCTACAAGAAGCTCGGCATCAAGGTGCTCACCAGCACCGCTGTGCAGTCCATCGAGGACACCGGCCAGAACGTCAACGTGACCGTGGCCCCGGCCCAGGGCGGCGACGCCCAGGTGCTGGTCGCCGACAAGGTGCTCTCGGCGCTCGGCTTCGCCCCCCGCCTGGAGGGCTACGGCCTGGACAAGACCGGTGTGGCGGTGACCGAGCGTGGCGCCATCAACGTCGACGAGTACATGCGCACCAATGTCGAGGGTGTCTACGCCATCGGCGACGTGACCGCCAAGTTCATGCTGGCCCACAACGCCTCGGCCATGGCCGTCGTCGCCGCCGAGACCATCGCCGGTGAGCCGACCGAGCCGATCAACTACGACATGATCCCGCGTGCCACCTACTCCCAGCCGCAGATCGCCAGCTTCGGCTACTCCGAAGCCCAGGCCAAGGACAAGGGCTACGACGTCAAGACCGCGAAGTTCCCCTTCTCGGCCAACGGCAAGGCCTGGGGCCTGGGCGACGCCACCGGCTTCGTCAAGCTGGTCGTCGACGCCAAGTACAACGAGATCCTCGGCGCCTCGATGATCGGCCCCGACGTCACCGAGCTGTTGCCGCAGCTGGTGCTGGCCCAGCAGTTCGACCTGACCACCGACGAGATCGGACGCGCCGTGCACGCGCACCCGACCCTCTCGGAGGCCATGAAGGAAGCTGCCGAGGGCATCGCCGGTCACATGATCCACCTGTGACCTGAACCGCTGATCGGTGGGGTGTGAGCATGGACCTGCACGAGAACGTGGCCGGGCTGGCCGCCCTGCTCGGCACCTGGCGTGGCAACGGCCACGGCTCATACCCCACCATCACCGATTTCGACTACACCGACGAGTGGGTATTCAGCCACTCGGGCAAGCCCTTCATCGGCTTCGTCCAGCGGACGAAGTCGCCGACCGGTGCGCCGATGCACACCGAGTCGGGTTACCTGCGCGGCCTGGCCGACGGCACCGTCGAGATCGTGGCCGCGCTGCCCACCGGCCACACCGAGCTCGGCACCGGCACCGTTGCCACCGATGAGCACGCTTTGGTGCTGACCACCCGGGCTGAGGTGGTGAGCACCCCGGCAGCCAAACCGGTGCAACAGATCAGCCGCGTGTTCCGCGTCGAGGGTGACGTGTTGACCCTCGAGTTGGCGATGGCCGCCGTGGGGGTGCCGAGCACCCCGCACCTGACCTCCCGGTTGGTGCGGGTCAGCTCGTGATGTCCCGGCTGGTGAACCGGGCCCAGGCCGCCGAGCCGAACACCGCGATGTAGCCCAGTGCCACCAGCGCCCCGGTGCGCATCTCGTCGACGTAGATCGGTGCGCGCATCACGTCGGTGAAGGCCTGCATCTTGTTGGTCAGCAGCCACGGGTGCAGCCAGTCCAACTGCGGCACCGACAGGCAGATCCACATCAGCACGACGACCACCATCACCCCGACGGTGACGGCCATCGGGTGGTCGACCAGCGTTGAGAAGAACAATCCGATGGCGGCCACCGCCCACAGCATCAGGCAGGTGTAGGCCCCGGCCAGCAGCAGGCGTGCGAGGGTCTCGCTGAAACTGATCTGGCCGCCGGACAGGGTGGCGCTGGGACCGGCCCCGAAGAAGACGACGCCGAGCACCCCGCCGACGACCAGCACGATGAGCACGCCGATCATCGCCCCGATCATCAACGAGGCGAACTTGACCAGCAGCAGTCGTGTTCGTCCGACCGGCACGCTCAGCAGGTAGCGCAGGGTGCCCTGGCTCGCCTCACCGGCGATCGAGTCACCCGACAGCATCGCCAGCGCCAGCGGCAGGAACATGGCCGACTCGGCGATCAGCGCCAGCAGCGGCACCGCCAGCCCGTTGGTCAGCCCACCGATGACGTCCATGTAGCCCTGCTGGTACATGCCGACGGTGATCATGATCGGCACCAGGGCCAGCACCAGCATCCCGATCCGGTTGCGCCACTTGCCCAGCATCAAAGCCAGTTCCGACCAGAGTAGCCGCCAGGTGGCGAGCGGGTAGGTCTTCGGGGACGCGACGTCCGCCTCAGTCGACATCGAAGCCCTCCCCGGTGAGGTTCACGAACACGTCCTCCAGGCGGTGCCCGGTTGTGGTGAACGAACGCACCCGCACCCCTGCCTCGACGAGTTCGGCGACCAGCTTCTCGGGGACGACCCCGGTGGCGTCGGCGCGCACCTCGTGGCCGTCGACCTGGATGCCGGTCAACCCGGCGCTGGTGAACACCTGGTGGGCGGCCTCGGGGTCGGCAGTGACCAGCAGCACCTGCCCGGTCGCGTCGGTCTTCAGCCCCTCCAGGGAGTCCTGGGCGACCAGCCGGCCATGGCTCATCACCCCGATGTGGGTGCACATCTGCTCGACCTCGTGCAGCAGGTGGCTGCTGACCAGCACGGTGGTGCCGTCGTGGGCCAGGGACGAGACCAGGTGGCGCACCTCGCGAGTGCCCTGCGGGTCGAGCCCGTTGGTGGGTTCGTCGAGCACCAGCAGGTCATGGGGCTGCATCAGGGCGGCGGCGATGCCGAGCCGCTGCCTCATGCCCATCGAGTAGGCCTTGAACTTCTTCCCGGCGGCCGCCGACAGGCCGACCCGCTCCAGCGCCTCACCGATGCGTTGGCGGCGGGTGGCCGGGTTGGCGGTGCGGTCGGCCGAATCGAGCCGGTGCAGGTTCGAGCGACCGCTGAGGTGGCCGTGCATGGCCGGGCCTTCGATCATCGCCCCGACCCGTGGCAGGGCGGCCTGGACCTGGCCGGGCACCGGGTGCCCGAGCAGCGTGGCACTGCCCTCGGTGGGGGCGATCAGCCCCAGCAGCATGCGGATCGTGGTCGTCTTGCCCGAGCCGTTCGGGCCGAGGAAACCGTAGACCGCGCCGGTGGGCACGGCCAGGTCGATGCCGTCAACAGCGGTCTGGCGACCGAATCGTTTGGTCAGTCCTGAACTGCTGACCGCCAGGTCACTCACCTGAGGGCTGCGTACAGCAGCTCCGGGGTGACCGCGCCGACCGCCACGCGTCCGTCATCGGTGACCACCGCGTTGACCAGGGTGGTGCGCACCAGTCGTCCACGGCCCCAGTCGCCGGAGATGACCGGGTACTGGCCGAGCAGCTCGGTGACGGCCGGGTCATCGGAGGCGGTCAGGTCGCCGAGGCCGGTCATCAGCAGCACCTGGGTCCAGCCGGTGCCTACGACCTCACGGGTGATGTCCTCGGGGTTGGGCACCGCACCGGGCTCCTCGCCGGGAACTTCACCGGGTTCCTCGCCGGGTTCGTCCGTGGGCGGGTTGTCGGGGTCGTAGACCGTCGAGTCCGCCGGCGGCGTGAAGGTGAACACTTCGGCTGACGGGGCCTCAAAGCTGATCGAGGTGAAGCCCACCTGCACCGCCGGTGTGGTGACACCCTTGGCCGTGATGACCAGGCGCAGTGGCAGCTTGTACTGCGCATCGATGGCCAACCGCACGTGGGCGATGGTGGTGTCAGCCTGCTTCGGGGTCAGCACCAGCTGGTAGGCGGCGCGGCCGGCGACGGTGGTGGCCGTGTCGCTGGTGACCTCGGTGGTCGGGTCGAGCTCGGCCAGGACCTGCTGTGCCAGTTCGGACGGGCTGGGCACGGTGGGGGTCTGGTCGGGCTTGCCCTTGGCGTCGGCTGGGTCGTGGGTCTTGCGGGCCGCCTCACGGGTGGAGCTGTTCCACAGCCAGGTCTCGGTCGGGTTGTGCACCAGGGTCAGTTCCTCCGAACCGTTCACCTTGGCGACCCGGGCCGAGTCGGCGGCATTGGTCCAGATGCGCCAGGTGTGGTTGCCCGTGAGCAGGCCGAGGGTGGACGTGTCGTCCTCGGTCGGGCCCACCTGAGGCAGCGTCGGGAGGCCCAGGTTCATGTTCTGCTGCACCGTGCCCGACAGCGGGACGGGCTTGGCCTCGGCCAGGTCGGTCAACAGCTGCTCGGCGGTGCGCGGGGGCAGCCCCGGGTCGGCCGAAGCCATCCGTTGGCTGACCGCCGGGATGGTGAAGACCAATGCCAAGGCCACGATCGGCACCAGCCAACGCAGTCCGGGGTGTCGCTGCACGATGCTCATGCATCCATTGTGCGCCACGCCCGGGCCGAAGGCATCAGACCATCGTCGTCTTTCCCACGTTCCCTAGACTCACCCCCATGACGTCACAGCGCAGGTTCGGTACCACCACAGTTTCGGCAGTCGGGCTGGGGGCGATGCCGCTGTCCCTGCGCGACGGCGGGCCGATTGACCATGACCGGGCGGTCGAGACGATCCACGCGGCCCTCGATGCCGGCATCACCCTGCTCGACACAGCCGACATCTACGCCCCGAGCTGGGACACCATGGGCCACAACGAGGCGTTGATCGCCACTGCCCTGCAGAGCTGGCCCGGGGACCGTGGCCGGGTGGTGGTCGCCACCAAGGGCGGCATCCGTCGTGGCCCGGGGGAGTCGTGGGGACGCGACGGGTCGTACGAGTACCTGCGGGAGCGCGTCGAGAAGGCCCTGGTGAACCTGAAGGTCGACTCGCTCGACCTGTTCTGCCTGCACCGGCCCGACCGCACCCGCACCTTCGCCGCCCAGGTCGAGGCCCTGCAACGCTTGCAGGACGAAGGTCTGGTCACCTCCCTCGGGGTGTCCAACGCCAACGTCGAAGAGATCGCCATCGCTGTCGAGGTGCTCGGTGAGGGCGGGTTGGCCGCGGTGCAGAACGAGTTCTCGCCCCGGTTCAACCAGACGTCCCTGGACGAACTGCGCTTCTGCGGCGAGCATGGCATCGCGTTCGTGGCCTACTCACCGCTGGGGCAGGGCAACTACGCCAAGTCCCTCGGCGAACGGTTCGAGGTGATCGCCGAGACCGCCCGCCGCCACGGCGTCACCCCGCAGCAGGTCACCCTGGCCTGGGAACTGGCGCTGGGCGAGCACGTGATTGTCATTCCCGGGGCGACCCGCCCTGCCTCGGCCGTCGATTCCGCCGCGGCGATGACGCTCTCGCTGGATGCCGACGAGGTGGCCGCGATCAGCCGACGACTGCTCGCCTCGGAGGTCGTTCATGGCTGAGGGCAAAGTGCTGGTGGTGGCCGGTGTGGTCGACGACGGACGAGGCCGGGTGCTCGCCGCCCGCCGCACCTACCCGGACGCCCTGGCCGGGCGGTGGGAGTTCCCCGGCGGCAAGGCCCGCCCCGGGGAGGAGCCACGCCAGGCACTCGTCCGGGAACTGGCCGAGGAACTCGGCATCAGCTCGTCCGTCGGGGAGGAACTGTCGGGACCTGACGCGGGCCGCTGGCCGATCAACCAGCAACTCGAAATGCGTGCCTACTGGTGCACCACCAGCGACACGCCGACCCATTCGGGGGCCGACCACGACCAGCTCACCTGGGTCGGCGCCGACGACCTCGGCGGGCTCGCCTGGCTGCCCGCCGACGTCGCCCTGGCCGAGACCATCGCCCACACCCTGCGCAGGAGGTACCCCCATGGCGAACAGTGAATGGCTGCGGCGCTCCGCCCACGTGGAGGACCTGCGCCCCGACCCCGCCACCCCCGACCAGGAGCCCGATGCCGTGATCGAGGTCAAGGTGCGCCACCACTGCCAGAACGACCACGAACACCACAGCTGGATCGCCGCGCCCGCCGCGCTGGCGGCCCGGGTGCCGCCCTATGACGTGGCCGTGCTCGTCCACCGGGAGCAGTGTGACCTCGTCCGTTTCGACCGCGGTGAGGCCATCAACACCGCCGGGCTGCTGGTCGCGGTGGGGGCGATCGTCGCCATCATCGTGATCATCGCGTTGGTGATCATCATCTGAGGGTGCCGGACCCTACGATGAAGCCCATGACGGCCCACTTCCGCTCTGCCTACCACCACGGCTTCGTCCGTGCCGCAGCCTCGTCCCTGCCGATCGCGCTGGCGCAACCCGAGGCGAACGCCGCCCAGGTCATCGCCACGCTGGAGTCCCTCGACGACCAGTCCGTGGGCCTGGTGCTGTTCCCCGAACTGTCGCTGACCGGCTATTCGATCGATGACCTGCTGCTGGCCGGCCCCCTGCTGGACGCGACCCTGGTCGCGATCGACCAGATCAGGGCAGCCACCACCGACCGGCTGCCCGTGGTGGTGGTCGGGGCCCCGCTGCGCTGGCGCAACCGGGTCTACAACTGCGCGGTGGTGATCCACCGCGGCACCGTGCTGGGCGTGGTGCCGAAGTCGTTCCTGCCGAACTACCGTGAGTTCTACGAACGCCGGTGGTTCGCCCCCGGCGACGACGTGACCGGGCAGGTTGTGCGGCTCGGTGATCAGGAGGTCCCCTTTGGCAGCGACCTGCTGTTCGAGGCCGAGGACAACCCCGACTTCGTGCTGGGCGTGGAGATCTGCGAGGACATGTGGGTGCCGGTCACCCCCGCCGCCGAGTTGGCCCTGGCCGGCGCCACGGTGCTGGTGAACCTGTCGGCCTCACCGATCACCATCGGGCGCGCCGAGGACCGCAAACTGCTGGCCCGCTCGACCTCGGCCCGGTGTGCGGCCGCCTACCTGTACGCCGCCGGCGGCGCCGGTGAGTCGACCACTGACCTGTCCTGGGACGGGCAGACCTTCATCTACGAACTCGGTGACCTGCTCGGCGAATCGGACCGGTTCGCGCAGCACCCGGTGGCCACGGTGGCCGACATCGACACCCGCCGGCTCGCCGCCGAACGGTTGCGCCAGGGCAGCTTCGACGACAACCGGCGCACCCACGCCGAACGGGTGGGTCGGTTCCGTCGGGTGCGGTTCAGGTTGGCGGCACCGCTGGACGACATCGGCCTGCGCCGCCACGTCGACCGGTTCCCCTTCGTGCCCGACGACCCGTCGCGACTGGCCCTGGACTGCTACGAGGCCTACAGCATCCAGGTGGCCGGCCTCGAGCAGCGGCTGCGTGCCATCGGTGGGGATCGTCCCGGTGGCCCGCGCCCGGTGATCGGGGTCTCCGGGGGCCTCGACTCGACCCACGCGCTAATCGTGTGCGCCCGCGTCATGGACCGGCTGGGGCGGGACCGCAGCGAGGTGCTGGCCATCACCATGCCCGGCTTCGCCACCACTGAGCACACCAAGTCGAACGCCCAGAAGCTGTCAGAGGCGCTCGGGGTGAGCTTCGAGGAACTCGACATTCGCCCGGCCGCACGCCAGATGCTGGCTGACATGGGGCACCCGTTCGGCCGCGGCGAAGAGGTCTACGACGTGACCTTCGAGAACGTGCAGGCCGGCCTGCGCTACGACTACCTGTTCCGGATCGCCAACCAGCGCCAGGGCATCGTGGTGGGCACCGGTGACCTGTCCGAGCTGGCGCTGGGCTGGTGCACCTACGGGGTGGGCGACCACATGAGCCACTACACGGTCAACTCCGGGGTGCCGAAGACGATGATGCAGCACCTGATCCGGTGGGTGGTCAGCGAGCAGATCTTCTCCGACGAGGCCAACGAGGTGCTGCTGTCGATCCTGGGCACCGAGATCACCCCTGAGCTGATCCCGACCCGTGAGGGTGAGAAGCCGCAGTCGACCGAGGACTCCATCGGCCCCTACGCCCTGCACGACTTCACGCTCTACCAGCTGCTGCGACTGGGCGCCGGCCCCGGCCGGGTCGCCTTCCTGGCCTGGCACGCCTGGCACGACGCCGAGCTGGGGGAGTGGCCGGCCGGCTACCCCGAGGAGGAACGCACCGAGTACGACCTGGCCACGATCAGGCACTGGCTGGAGGTCTTCCACCGACGCTTCTTCAGCAACCAGTTCAAGCGCTCTGCGATCCCGAACGGGCCGAAGGTGCTTGCCGGTGGCGCGCTGAGCCCGCGCGGTGACTGGCGGATGCCCTCGGACGCCTCGTCGGCGGCCTGGCTGGCCGAACTCGAGCGCGACGTGCCCACGGCGTGACGCAAGTAGGGTGTGAGCTGTGAGCCTGACCTTTGAAAATGTGCTGGACGACTCGATCCTGTTGTTCCTGGAAAACCACCAGGCCTTCGGTGATTTCATCAATCGCGAGATCGACGGCGGCAGTGAGCAGGTGAAGGTCGACCTCGACCGTCGCCAGATCACGTTCCTGCCGCGGTTGGTGAAGCGTCCCGAGGTGGTCGTCACCATGCACGTGGCCGCCATCGTGCGGGCCGAGCCCGCCGTTGCACAGTGGGCCTGGTCGCTGGACGAGTACGCCGACAAGCCCATCTCGGTGATGTCGTCGCGGGTGCGTGACTTCGGGCAGGGCCAGGGCATCAGCACCTTCGCCGAGCCGAGCCACGCCCTGCCCGAGGGGCAGAACCCGGCGATGCACGCCATCGCGTTGGCGGCGACCGGCTGCCGGATCACCGGCATGCCCACCGCGCACCTGGTGCCGGGCGCCGGTGCCCAGGTCGTCCTGTTGCTGGACCCGGCCAACTTCGTGCCCCCGATGCCCACGGTGGCCGGGGTCGGTGCGCTGCTGGAGAACTCGGCCGGCACGGGACTGGTCAGTGACGGACGCCGCGCCGTCCAGGGGTACGCCCAGGCCCGGGGGCTTGCCTACCAGTGGACCGAGGGTTTCGGTGCCCTGCAGATGCGGTTGCCCGACGGCGCAGTGACCGTGGGATTCGACGAGTCGGGAGCCCCCAGCGTCATTGGCTGAACTGGGCCTGATGATCCTCAGCAGGCAATCAGAACATCGCTATAGCCAGTGGCCCCCGGGAGGGGCAGAATGGTCCACGATGGGCAACCGGGTGGGGGAAATGGCATGGCGACTTTGGAAGCGATTCGCGTCGCTGTCGCCACGACGATTTCCGCCGGGGCGCTGACCCTCGGCCTGGTCTGTTCAACCATGGCGGTGCGCACCGTCACCGAGGCCGTTCCCGCCGAATCGCGGCCCATCGTCACCCGCCCCGTCCAGACGACCCGTGACCTGCCCTTCCGCAGCGACACCGGTGAACTCGAGACCGAGGAAGAGGTCGGCTCGGTGTTCGGCGAGGACCAGGACCAGATTCCCGGTGGGCACCCCGACACCACCCACACCCCGGGGCCGGGGGAGCAGGCCCCCGGTGAGGACACCGCAGTGCTGACCAAGCCCGGCGAGATCGTCGTGGCCGTGGTCAAGAAGGTCACCCTGCCCCGCGGCCTGCTGCTGTCCATGCCGGTGCAGGGGCCGATCACGTCGAACTTCGGCATGCGCCTGCACCCGATCCTGGGCATCTACAAGCTGCACACCGGCACCGACTTCGGGGTCGGCTGCGGCGTCCCGGTCGGCGCCTCCGCCCCCGGCACGGTCGTCTCGGCCGGGTGGGCCGGCGGCAACGGTGTCCAGGTCGTGATCGACCACGGCAACCTGGGTGGTCACCACGTGCGCACCACCTACAACCACCTCTCGGCGATCGGCGTGCGCCCGGGCCAGAAGGTGCAGACCGGCGATGGTGTCGGCCTGGTCGGCAGCACCGGCTATTCCACCGGGTGCCACCTGCACTTCGAGGTGATCGCCGACGCCAACTTCACCGACCCCCTGCCCTGGCTGAACGGCAAGGCTGTCATCGTCGACATCTCGCAGATGCGGCAGGTCGTGGTGGTCCCCGGCCCCTCGACCAGCCCCAGCCCCTCCCCGTCGCCCTCACCCAGTCCGTCGCCCTCGCCGAGCCCCTCGACGACGCCGACGACCTGCCCGAGTGCCTCCCCGCCGCTGAGCCAGGGACCATCGGCCTCACCGACACCGACGACGTGCCTCACCAGCCCGCCGGTCTCATCGCCGCCGCCGTCGAGCCCGCCGGTGTCGTCCCCGCCCCAGTCGTCCCCGCCGCCGTCGAGCCAGCCCGAATCCACCCCGCCCGGGTCAACCCCGCCGGCGTCCACCCCCGCGGAGTCAACCCCACCCCCGGCATCCACCCCACCAGCGTCGACCCCGCCCCCGGCGTCGACCCCGCCGCCCACCCAGACATCGGCGCCGGTCACCCCCAGTGCGACCCCGCCCGCGACCACCGCGGCACCGCCGGCGACCACCGATGACCCGACCGGTGACGACACCCCCTGAGGCAGCCGGCAGGCGGTTTCACCCGCCGAGGTGCAGCCGTTCCCCGGTCCACCGGCGGCGCAGCCACCGGTCATGGCTGGCGACCACCACCGCGCCCGGGTAGTCGGCCAGGTCGCTTTCGAGTTCGGCGGCCAGTGCCAGCGAGAAGTGGTTGGTCGGCTCGTCGAGCAGCAGCAGGTCGGGTGGGTCAGCCAGCACGATCGACAGCGCCAGCCTGCGCTGCTGACCGACACTCAGGTCGCCCACGCTACGGGAGAAGTCGCGGGGGTGCACCAGCCCGAAGGTGCCCAGGGGCACCAGTTCGGCCCGTTCGGCGCCCACCGCCTGCCGGTAGGCGGCGCCGACGCCCAGGTCGGGGGCGGGGTCGATGTCCTGGCCCAGCCGCGCGACGGTGACCTGTCGGGGCACGGTGACGCTGCCGCTGGTGGGCGCAAGGGAGGCGTCCAGCAGGCTGAGCAGGGTGGACTTGCCGCTGCCGTTGGCGCCGGTCACCAGCCACTTCTGGCTGCGCCCCACCGCCAGTGAGGTGGGTACCAGCCGGCCCTCCACGCCGGCCCGGCTCAGCACTGCCACCACCGAGGGGACGACGTGGGGAACTCGGGGGGCCGCGGTCAACCCGGCGAAGCTGAGCCGGGCGGGGGGTTTGCGCACCTGCAGGTCGCGCAGTTCCTGCAGGCGAGCGCGGGCGTCGGTGACCCGGCGTGAGACGACGGTGGCGTTTCGATCGGCATAGAACTTCTTTGCGCCGCGGGCCTCGGTGCGCGGGGCGGCACCCACGTGACCGACCTGGTGGCTGCTGGAGACTCGGCGCTCGAGCTGGTCGAGTTCGTCCTGCTCGGCCTCGTAGCGGCGCTGCCAGCGTTCGTACTCATCCTGACGTGCCCGCAGGTAGTCACTGAACCCGCCGGTCCAGGCGGTGACGCCGATGGCGCTGGTCGGGCCCTCGTCGATGACCCGGGCCACCAGGGCGTTCGGTCGTGGTGCCGGGTCGAGGTCGATGATGCCGGTGGCAACCTCGTCCAGGAAGGCCCGGTCATGGCTGGCGAGCAGCACCGGCCCGGGCCACTGCCGCAGCACCTCGACGAGGTAGTTGATCGCGGCGTCGTCGAGGTGGTTGGTCGGCTCGTCCAGCAGCAGGGTGTCGGGCCGTGACAGCAGCAGCCAGGCCAGTGCCAGCCGGGCCTGTTGGCCACCGGACAGGTCCCCGACCCGCTGGGCCCGGGGGACTGCACCGAGGCCCACACCGTCGAGGACCAGCTCTGCGCGATGACCCAGGGTCCACACCTCGGCGTGGTTGGCCCGGGCCAGGGCGTCGGCGTAGCGCTGTTCCGCGGTGGCGTCCTCGTGGTCGCGGGCCAACGCCTCGGTGGCCAGTTCGAACTCGCGCAGGATGGCGCGCGGCGCGGACAACGCCGCGTCACACACCTCGGCGAGGGTGGCGTCTTCGGCGAACGGACGACGTTGCCACAGCAGGCCGACCCGCCCGGGGGCCGACACTTCGCCGGCGTCGGCGGGCTCGGCGCCCGCGACCAGCCGCAGCAGTGTCGACTTGCCCGACCCGTTCTCGCCGATCACGGCGATCCGTTCGGCCTGGGACACGGTGAAGGACACGTCGGTCAACACGCGACGGTCGGGGTAGGACTTGCTGAGCCCGCGCACACCCAGGTGTGCGCCCGGGGCCAGGCTGGGGGAGTGGGTGGTGGACATGGACGTACCTCGTGAGCGCGATGGGGCAGGGACGAGGTTCAGTTCCACATGCCGTCGACGGTAGCACCTCGCGCTGCCCGCTGGCTTGTGATTTTTGGGGCAAATTCTCACAGAATCTGTTGCCAGCACCATCTGGAGTGACATGATGAGGCTCCGGGCGTGACGCTGACCGGTGGCCGACGAGGGCCGCCGGCGCCGCCCCCGACGGCACACTGAAGTCGCCTGAGAGGAACCACGAACATGGACGAATACGTCATCGGCATTGACATCGGCACCGGCTCCACGAAGGGGGTGCTCGCCACCGCCGACGGCGAGGTGGTGCACACCTCGACCCGCAAGCACGACACCTCCTTCCCGCGCCCCGGGTTCGCCGAGCACGACGCCGACACGGTCTGGTGGCAGGACGTGGCGCAGATCCTGCGCGAGCTGACCGCGCGGGCCGTCGGCAACGTGGCCGGTGTGGCGATCTCGGGCATCGGTCCCGACTTCCTGCCGACCACCGAGGGCGGTCGGCCGCTGCGCCCCGGCATCCTGTACGGCGTGGACACCCGCTCGTCCAAGGAGATCGTCGAGCTGACCGAGAAGTACGGCGCCGACAAGGTGCTGGAAGTCTGCGGCAACAACATGACAACCCAGTCGGTCGGCCCCAAGATGCTGTGGGTGCGCCGCAACGAACCCGAGATCTGGGAACGCACCCGCAAGTGGTTCATGGCCCACTCCTACTGCATCTACAACCTGACCGGCGCCTACGTGATCGACCACCTCTCGGCCTCGATGTGCGAACCGGTGTACTCGCCCTTCACGACCGACTGGGTCGATGACTGGCGTCGCGACATCTGCGGCGACCTCGAGTTCCCCGAACTGGCCTGGGCCAACGAAGTGGTCGGCACCGTCACCGACGCCGCCTCCCGCGTGACCGGACTGGCGCCCGGCACCCCGGTGGTGATGGGGTCCACCGACGCCTTCGTCGAGGCCTTCTCGGTCGGGGTGAAGTTCCCCGGCGAGGTGATGCTGATGTACGGCTCGACCATGGTCGCGGTCGAGATCAGCAACAAGCCCATGATCGGCCCCGACCTGTGGAGCTGCTCCGGGCTGCTCAAGGACACCTACAACCTGTCCGGCGGCATGAGCACCACCGGTTCGCTGACCACCTGGCTGGGCGAGGTCGTCGGCTCTGACTACGCCACCTTGACCGAAGAGGCAGGCAAGTCCCCGGCGGGTGCGCATGGGCTGGTGCTGCTGCCGTACTTCTCCGGCGAACGCTCACCTATCGCCGACCCGGACGCCCGCGGCATCCTGGCCGGGCTCAACCTGACCCACACCCGCGGTGACATCTACCGGGCGGTGCTCGAGTCGACCGGTTACGGTTCGCGGCACCTGCTGCAGACGGTCAAGGAGTCCGGTGGCCAGGCGTCGCGCTACGTGGCTGTCGGTGGTGGCACCACCGGTGGGCTGTGGCCGCAGATCATGAGCGATGTGATCGGCATCTCCCAGGAGATCCCCAAGGTCACCATCGGCGCGAGCTACGGTGATGCGCTGCTGGCTGCCATCGGTGCCGGTCTCGTCGACGTCGAGACCACCTGGAACGAGGTCGAGCGGGTCGTTGAGCCGAACCAGGAGGCCCACGAGAAGTACAGCGAGCTGTACCAGGTCTACCGTGACCTGTACCCGGCCACGCAGGCGCAGATGCATGCGCTGGCCGCTTTCCAGAACGCCGAGTAGGAACACCCCACAGGAGAAGACATGGTTCGGGCCCTGGTGGCAGGCGACGGCTTCGTCCAGCCACGCATTCTGCGCGAGGCGCTGGCGCGCCACGCCCCCGAGGTCGAGGTCGTCGAACTGCGCAACGGCTGGCCGGCCGAAGCGTTCGGCGACGTCGACGACGTGCAGGAGGCGCTGGGCGATGTGGACGAGCTGATCGCCGCCGCCCAGGGCTGCGACGTGATCTTCACCCACACCCACCCGATCACCTCGCGGGTGATCGACAGCGTTGCCGGGTTGAGGATGGTGACGGTGACCCGTGGCGGCCCGGTGAACTGCAACGTCGAGGCCGCCACGCCCAAGGGGGTGCTGGTCAGCTACGCCCCTGGCCGCAACGCCACCGCCACCGCCGAGCACACCGTGGCCATGATCCTGGCCGCGGTGCGCCAGGTGGCCGACCGGGACAAGGAACTCAAGGACCGGGTCTGGCGCGGCGACCTGTATGAGTACGAGAAGGTGCCGCCGGAGGTGCGGGGGAGTGTGGTCGGCATGGTCGGCTACGGCGCGGTGGGGTCGCGGGTGGCCCACGTGATGGTTGCCATGGGCGCCGACGTGGCCGTTTACGACCCCTACACCCCCGCTGAACGGCTCGAGGAGGGCTGCCGCAAGGTCGAAGACCTGTCCGAGCTGTGTCGACAGGCGAACATCCTCACGATCCATGCGCGGGTGACCCCCGAGACGGTCGGCATCATCGGCAAGGAGCAACTGCAGTTGCTGCCGGACAATGCCGTGGTCGTCAACTGTGCCCGGGGGCCGCTGCTGGACGCCGACGCCCTGGCCGATGAGTTGGAGAACGGGCACCTGTGGGGTGCTGCCCTCGACTGCCTGCCGACCGAGCCGCTGGCTGACGATTCCCGATTGCACGGTGCCCCGAACCTCACGATGACACCGCACCTGGGTGGCGCGTCCAAGATCGCCGCGGAGTTCTGCGCGGACCTGGGGGCCCGTGACATCGCGGCGTTCCTGCGAGGTGAGCGACCGCAGTTCATCTCGAACACGGAGGTTCTCGACTAGTCCCTTGTGTTTGGTTGAGTGTTCAACTAACATGGGTGCATCATGAACGAGACCCAGACCCGCCCGCCCGTCCTCTTCCTGAGCCACGGTGCGCCCCCGCTTGCCGATGACAAGACGTGGACCGACCAGTTGCACGCCTGGGCGGCCGACCTGCCGCGTCCGAAGAACATCCTCATGGTCTCGGCCCACTGGGAGCAGGACCCGACCACGGTCAGCGCCTACCAGCACAAGGTGCCGCTGGTCTACGACTTCTGGGGCTTCCCGGAGCGGTACTACGACGTGACCTACGACGCGCCGTTGGCGCCGGAGCTGGCCCGCAAGGTCAACCAGCTGGCCGCCACCACCGACAACCCCATCCACCACGACGAGACCCGTGGCCTCGACCACGGCGCCTACGTGCCGCTGGTGGAGTTGTTCCCGGACGCTGACGTGCCGGTGCTGCAGATGTCGATGAACACCCTCGACCCGTTGACCCTGTTCGAGCTGGGCCGCAAGCTCGCGCCGCTGCGAGACGAGGGCACCATGATCATCGGCTCCGGGTTCACCACCCACAACATGAGCTGGTTCAACCCCCGGACGGGCCCCGACGTGGCCCCGCCCACCGCATCGTCCGAGTTCGACCAGTGGGCCACCGAGGCGATGGCCCGCGGAGACGTCGACGCGATCCTGAACTACGAGCAGTTGGCGCCGGCGGCGAACATCGCCCACCCGCGCACCGAGCACTGGGCACCGCTCTACGTGGCCCTGGGTGCGGCCGATGCCTCGGGTGGCATCGACAACAACTCGGTGATCGATGGCTTCTGGTACGGGCTGTCCAAGCGGAGCTGGCAGATCGGGTGATTCACTGGGTTCATGAGTGAACCCGTCATCGGCGTTGTCATCTGCAGCACCCGACCGCAGCGCATCGGCCCGACCACCATGCTGGGCCAACTCGAGAAGTACGCAGCGGCCTTGAAGGACCTGCGGGCATGAGCGATTGCGTGTTCTGTTCGATTGTGGCCGGGACGATCCCATCGGTGAAGGTCGCCGAGGACGAGACGACGCTGGCCTTCATGGACATTGATCCAGGGGCCGAGGGCCACCTGCTGGTCATCCCGAAGCGGCACAGCGCCGACCTGCTGGAGATTCCCGCCGACGACCTGGTCGCCACGACGCTGGCGGCCCAGCGGGTCGCCAAGGCGGCGATCGACGGGCTCGAGGCCGACGGTGTCAATCTGTTGAACTGCAGCGGAACTGCGGCCTGGCAGACCGTGCTCCATTTCCATCTGCACGTGATTCCGCGGTATCACGACAAGGTGAACCGCCAGGACCGGCTGGAACTGCCGTTCGAGCCAGGTCGTCCGGCAGAACCGGACACCCTGGCGCAGCACGCCCGGTTGATCGCTGCTGAAATTGTCCGATAAGCCACATTATGTCAGAGAGTGGTGTTGAGCGGGTCAGTCCACGATCCCCCGAGGCACAATCCACCGTGCGTCCAGCGCTGGCCATACCTGCGCCAGGTGGTCATAGTCTGAGTCGTAGTGAACGATGGTGATTGGTGCGGCGGCCGTGCTGTGATGCAGCGCGGTGGCGGCGATCTGGAGATCGCTCACACCGACAGCTCGGCCGCGTCCGACGGCGAACAGGGCCTCCTGCAGTTGAAGGCAGAGATCAAACATCTCTGGCGCGGGAAGCAGCACGATCTTCGCCCTCCGTTCGAATGCCAGCAATCGGGCATGGTCCTCGCGATTGCGCGCAGAGTATCCGGCCTCAAGGGCTGTAGGCAGGCACGTGGCGATCTCCCCCTCGAGCAACAGGTGGTCCCAAGCTTCGCGGACCGTCGGATGACGCAGTCGCTGAATGACCGAGTTGTCGACGAGGAACGTGCGCATCAGCGCTGCGCCTGCTTGGTGACTTCGGGGTCGCCGAGATCATCCAGGGCACCGCTTGCCAGAAACTCTTCGTATCGCATCAGCTCCAAACGGCGCACGTAGGCCTCCAGCGCCTCCGAGACGACAGCCTTCTTGGTGGGCAGGCCGGACAGTTCCATGGCGCGGGCAACTGTCCCGTCATCAAGATCAATCAGGGTCTTGCTCATGACTCCCCCAGACTATGTATACGGATCGTGCAGGACAGTATATATCGATTCCAGTGGGCCCATGTGTTGTGATGGCCCGATGGACACCAGACTCCACTTCCTGACCCTCGCGACATCCGACCTGGATGCCGCCCGCAGGTTCCACTGCGATGGGCTGGGCTGCCCTGCACGACGAACCCGGCGAGATCCTGTTCTTCCAGGTCGCACCGGGCCTGGTGCTCGGGCTGTTCGACGCGACCAAGTTCGACCAGGACCTGCTGCGTGACCAGCAGACCGGCGGCGCCTCCGGCATCACACTGTCCCACAACGTCGCCGACCGGGCGTCGGTCATCGAGACGATCGACGAACTCGTCCGGGCCGGCGGCACGCTGCTCAAGCCCGCCCAGGAAGGTGCGTTCGGCGGGGTCTTCCACGGTCATGTGGCCGACCCGAACGGTGTCGTGTGGGAGATCGCCCACAACCCGGGCTGGCACGTCGACCCAGACGGCACGGTGCGCTTCGGGCCGCAGTGAGCACCGCTCTCCCCCATCCTTGAGCCAGTCCGCGCATGTTTCATGCTGCTGCTCCCAACTGCAGTGGGGCCAAACCGCATGGAACTGGCGCGAACTGGCCGGGCGGCGGCTCAGGCTCGTCCGATGTCGGCGAACCTCGCCCCCATGGCACGGGCCAGGTCAGCTGGGGCCAACTCGACGTCAAGGCCCCTGCGCCCGCCGGAGACCAGCACGGTGTCGAACAACTCGGCCGAGGCATCCACCACGCTGCGCAGCCGGGTGCGCTGACCCACCGGGCTGATGCCTCCCACCACGTAGCCGGTCTTGCGCTCGGCCAGTGCGGGCTCGGCCATCACCGCCTTCTTGCCGCCAAGTGCGGCCGCCAGGGCCTTCAGGTCCAGTCGCCCCGAGACGGGCACGACCGCCACCGCCAAGTCCCCATCCACCTCGGCCAGTAGGGTCTTGAACACCCGCGCCGGGTCGATCCCGAGCATGCTGGCGGCCTCGGCGCCGAAGTCCGTCTCGTCCGGGTCGTGGTCATAGGCGTGGGCGGTGAAGTCGATCCCGAGGCGGGCCAGTTCCACCGTGGCAGGGGTCGAGCCCGCCTCCGTCCGATTCTTCTTCCTGGCCATGGCCCCACAGCCTAGGGGTTCAGGGCCAAGATGTACTCCTCGGCGATTGCCCCGTCACGCCACTTCGCCACGGTCACCATGCGGCTGCCGTCCTCGAACTCACCGATGACGCAGGTCCATTCCCCGTTCCTGAAACCAATCGGGTGCGAGGTGATCTGCGGCGGCGTGCCACCAGACGAGTCGACGCATGCCTTCATGGCATCGATGTGGGCCTGTACGCCGTGCGTCGGCGGCTGACCCTTCCAGTCGACCACCACGTCGTCGGTGTGGTGCTCCGCGAACACCCCGTCCCAATCGGCATTGTTCCAGCCGGTGAAATCGAGGTCGTCCATGCCCTGCAGGTTCTTCGTGACCTGGTCCTCGTCCATGATCTGTTTCTCTTTGGTGCGAGTCTGCCTCGCGAGGATGGATCCGATCGCAGAACGGGCCGGACCGCGCCGTGCGCCAAGACTACGTCGGCACCCTGGGCATGCTCGAGCAGCGCCAGGGCCATCCGCGCCGCCCAGGCCCACGACCACAGCAGTGCGCGCCCCCACTAGGGTGACTCCCATGCCTGACTCCCCTGCTGCCATCCACGCCAAGGGCTTTGCCTCCGACAACATCTCCGGAATCCACCCCGAGGTCCTCCAGGCCATCGCCGAGGCCAACGGCGGGCACGTGCCCAGCTACGGCGCCGACCCCTACACCCAGCAGTTGCAGCAGGTCATCCGCGGACACTTCGGCGAGCGCGCCACCGCCTACCCGGTGTTCAACGGCACCGGCGCCAACGTGATGGCCCTCAGCCTGCTCACCGAGCGGTGGGACGCCGTGATCTGTGCCCACAGCGCCCACATCAATACCGATGAGTGCGGCGCGCCGGAGAAGCTCGGCGGCATCAAGCTGGTGCCGCTCGAGACCCCGGACGGGAAACTCACCCCCGACCAGGTGGCCCGTGCCGCCGGGGGCCGTGGCGATGAGCACCACGCCCAGGCCACGGTGGTCAGCATCACCCAGTCCACCGAGCTGGGCACCCTCTACTCCCCCGCCGAGCTGCAGGCCCTGGTGACGGCCGCCCACGACCTCAACCTGGCCGTCCACCTGGACGGTTCGCGGCTTGGCAACGCTGCCGCGGCGCTGGGCTGCGGGCTGGGTGAGCTCACCACCGACGTCGGCGTCGACGTCCTCAGCCTGGGTGGCACCAAGAACGGGCTGCTGGGTGCCGAGGCCGTGGTCGTCCTCAACCCCGATCGGGTGCGCGGGCCGCTGTTCCTGCGCAAGCTGTTGGGGCAACTGCCGAGCAAGATGCGGTTCACCTCGGCCCAGCTGACTGCGTTGTACGAGGGCGACCTGTGGCGCCGCTCGGCCGCCCACGCCAACGCCATGGCAGCCCGGCTGGCCGACGGGGTGCGTGACCTGCCCGGGGTGGTCATCACCCGACCGGTGCAGGTCAACGCCGTGTTCGCCGTGCTCCCCCGGCCGGCCGTCGAACGCCTGCACGACCAGTTCTTCTTCTACGACTGGGACCAGACCACCGGCGAGGTGCGCTGGATGTGCAGCTTCGACACCACCGAGGACGACGTGGACGAGTTCGTCTCGGCGGTGTCGGCTGCCGTCGGTGACTAGCGGGTTCCGAGCATCCCGATGCTGCGCACGGTCTCGAACGCATCGATGATCTCGGGCGCGGCGCGGGTGCCGATCAGTTCGGCCCCGGCCATCAGGAACGCATAGGCGTTCTGGGGGCGCGGGAACTTCACGCCGGCCACCTTGACCTTCGCATCGGTGTCCTTGAGGGTGTCGACCATGACCAGCACCTGCTCGAGGGTGGGACCCTCGTACTGGCCCGACGAGGTCTTGGCCCAGCCGATGCCCGCCTCGGCGATGAGCTTGCAGGCGGTGGCGATCTGCTCGTCATTGAGGTAGCAGGTCTCCAGGATCATCTTGGTCTCCACCCCCTCGGCGGCGTCCACGTAGTCCTTGAACTCCTGCAGCACCTTGTCGTACTTCTTGTCGAGCAGGTCACCGACGTTCATGCAGTTGTCGAGCACGGTGGCGCCGAGCCGCACTGCCTCGGCGGTCTCGAAGGCCTTCACGGCGCTGGACTGCTGGCCGAACGGGAAGCCGATGGCGGCCCCGATCTGCAGGTCGGTGCCCTCCAGTTCCTCCTTGACGATGGGGGTCCACTCGGCCGAGGAGTAGCAGAACGCCTTGCAGTTGTACTTGACGGCGGTGCGACACCCATTGCGGATGTCGGCCTCGGTGGTCTGCTTGGGCAGCACCGAGTAGTCGAAGTACTTGCCCAGTTCGTGGGTGGTCAGGTTGGTGAAGTCGATCACTCGTCGTCCTCCTTGTTGAAGTCGAAGAATCCCCCGGCGGCCAGGGACTCGTAGGCCCTGACGTAGCGAGAATAGGCGTGGTCATAGGCAGCGAAGGTGTCGGGGCTGGGCTCATAGACCTCACTGATCCGCACGGCCCGCTCGGCGGCGTTCTCGCAGTCGCGGTAGATGCCGGGCCCCACCCCGAGAAATCTCACTCCTTCGGATGCTCGTGCTCGACGATCTGCAGCGCCCCCGAGGGGCAGTTTGCGACAGTGCGGCGCAGCAGGTCGGCGCCTTCGGGCGTGTCGGCCACCGTCGGGTTGATCCAGGGCCGCTTCGAGGTGTCGAAGACTGACGGCATGCCCCCGGTGCAGTTGCCAGAATGGATGCACAACTCCCCTTCGAAGGTCACATCGACGATCGGGCCGGTGTAGAGCTTCTTGACTTTCTCGTCACGCGGGTCGGCCGGCTTGCCGGGCTTCTCAGCCGCGCGGGCCACGGCAACCGCACCCACCGCGGCCCCGTCGGCGCCGTTGACCACGGCGAAGGTCATCTCGACGTAGGCCGGTTCCCCGCTGGACGTCAGCGCCCTGGTCAGCCGTGCCTTGCCGTCGGAGGCGAGGTGTCCCGAGCTCATCGCCGCCCCGAAACCGTGGTCGTGCCCGGCCCGGAATTTCTCGGGGATGATCAGGTTCACCGACTGGCCCAGGGCCTGCTCGGGGGTCCACCCGAAGATCTCGACACACTTCTGGTTCCAGACCCGGATGATGCCCTCGCGGTCAATCGCGATGATGGCGTCCCCGGCCTGGTTCACGGTCTCGGCCAGCAGGGCCTCGTGCACGTTGACTCCGTTGTCAGACATGTGCCCATCCTGCCGGGCCGGTACTGGATAAACCAGCTATTCGGCAGTCCAGGTGAAGGTCTCCCCCTCGACCCGGACGACGGCGCTCGCCACGGGCTCGAGTCGGACCTCGGCCTCCAGCCGCTCCCCCGCCGCGCCCACGCACTCGTAGTGGATCTGTTCGTTCTGCTTGTCGAGCACCTTCACCCGCGCCCGGGTCAGCCACGAGTGCCGACGGCGCAACCCGATCAGGTGCTGGTACAGCTGGTGCAACCAGGCCCCGACCCCGGCCAGCTGCGCCGGGTCGTCCGGCAGCTCTGGCCGCAGCGGGTCGTCCGCCCGGAACCCCTCGGTCTTGGTGCCCCGGAACCCCTGCTCGTCGCCGTAGTAGATGCTCGGCATCCCCGGCAGGGTCAGCAGCAGCACCGCGGCCAGCGCGGCCCCGTCGTCGCCCACGACACTGGCGATGCGGTCGACGTCGTGGTTGCCGACGAAGGTGTTGAGCACATGGTCGGCCGAGAACTGGTCGTGGCGTTCCAGCGACCAGGCCAGTTCCCAGAAGTTGGCGTCGTGCAGCGAGCTCCAGATCGCCTTCCACAGCTCGTACTGGGTGACCGTGTCCAGGGTGGACTCGGCCATGATCTGGTCATACTCCCCGTGGATCACCTCGCCCAGGAAGACCGCATCGGGGAACTCGGCCCGCACCCGTGGCAGCACGGTGCGCCAGAACTCGGCCGGCACCGCATAGGCGACATCGAGCCGCCAGCCGACGATGCCACGCCGCAGCCAGTGCAGCATCACCTCGACCACCAGGTCGGCCACCGCCGGGTTCGCATGGTCCAGTTCGATCAGCGAGTCGTGGCCCTCCCACCCGGACGACGTGCCCATGCTTGCCGCCAGCGGGTGGTCGCGGCCGACGTGGTTGAACACCCCGTCGAGCATGACCAGCAGGCCGCGCTGCCGGGCCGCCTCCATCAGGTGGTCGAAGTCTGCATCGTCGCCCAGCCGCGGGTCGATGCGGAAGTGGTCGAGGGTGTCGTAGCCGTGGCTCGAGGACTCGAAGATCGGCGCCAGCAGCAGCCCCGAACAGCCCAGCTCGATGGCGTAGTCCAGCCAGGCCTCCAGTCGGCGCAGGCGATGGTGCTCGCCGGGTTCGTCCGGGTCATGGACCGGCGCACCGACGGCGCCGAGCGGGTAGACGTGCCACCAGATGGCGTGATCTATGAGCATCGGAACCTCCTCGTGGAGTTCCGCAGACTACTGCATCAGGTTGTAGCCGGCATCCAGCGGCGCCCGTCCGGCAGCGGCCTCCAGCAGGGGCACGGCCATCCCGCGCTCGACGGCGACCTGGGTCAGCAGGAGCATCGCCGGCACCGTCGCCTCGACCAGTTCCGACGGCGGTTCGACCCCCAGCACCTTGGCCAGGTCGAGGCCATGGACGACCAGTTCGAGGTTGCGGGTGCGCAGGAAGTCACGCAGCGCAAGCACCCCGAAACGGGTGGTGACCAGGCGGCTGTCGGGGGCCTCGTCGAGCGCATCGCGGGCGGCCGCGGCGGCCTCCCGGGCAGCGGCAGCCAGGCTCGTCCCGATCTCGGCGGCATGCTGGCGGGCGCGCTGTTCCACCCCGGCGTGCACACCGTCGGTGGCCATGCCCTCGGCCAGGTACACCACGGCCGAGATCGGCGTCTCCCCGGTCGGTTCGGGGTCGGCCAGGTACTGGGTGAGCGTGGTCCAGGCACGCATGGAGTGGGCGGCGAGTTCGGCCAGGGTCCAGTTCCCGAGCCCGGGACGCTGCGCTGCGTCCTCGGGCACCTGTTCGATCAGCCCGAGCACCCCACGGCTGAGTCGGGCATACCATTCACGACTTGCGGCAAGTTCGGTCATGCCTCATCCTCCCCCGATCCCGGTGGACGGGCAAGGGTTAGGGAGCAAGGGTGTAACCGAGAGCGGCCGCCCCCACGCACAGCACCACCATCACCCCGACCAGCCCCACCCCGGCCAGGCGGCGGCCCTCGACGACCAGTCGCGCCGATTCGAGCATGGCGGTGCTGAAGGTGGTGAACCCGCCGAAGAACCCGGTGCCGACCAGGGCGAGCAGCAGGTGGCCATGTTCCAGCCCCCACCCATTGAGCAGGCCCAGCCCGAACGAGCCGAGCAGGTTCACCGCCATCGTCCCCAGGGGCACCGAGGTGTGCCGCAGCGAGGTGACCACGCCGTCCACGAAGAAGCGGGCGGCCGCGCCCAGGCCCCCGCACAGTCCCACTGCCAGCCAGGTGAGCATCAGCGGGCCACCCTCAGGCCGAGCAGGGCGAGCAGTTGCCCACCGAGCAGGGACGTCAGCACGTACGCGAACGCCAGCCAGACCTGGCCACCGGCCAGCAGGTCGCGAGTCTCGACGGCGAACGCGCTGTAGGTGGTGAACCCGCCGAGCAGCCCGGTGCCCAGGGCCAGTCGCAATGGCACGCTGCCGCGCCGCAACCGACCCAGCGACTCCAGCAGCACCGCCAGGACGAACGCGCCGACCAGGTTCACGATGAGGGTCGACCACGGCCAGGTG
Organism: Aestuariimicrobium sp. Y1814; assembly: GCF_050113895.1. Classification (NCBI taxonomy): domain Bacteria; kingdom Bacillati; phylum Actinomycetota; class Actinomycetes; order Propionibacteriales; family Propionibacteriaceae; genus Aestuariimicrobium; species Aestuariimicrobium sp. Y1814. The sequence goes on from NZ_JBNJRW010000001.1 coordinate 240,748, forward strand.
GCAGGCTCGTGCGGCAGGGCCTGCCCCAATGCTGCTCGGGCGAGGGTGCCGACCATGCCGCCGGCGGCGACCAGGCCGACCATGGCCGGGCGCAGGTACGCCGGGCGGGTGGCCGGAGCCGAGGTGTCGGGTGCACTGCTCACCCCGGCACTCTAGCCCCGTCAGCGACCCTCAGTTCTGGAAGGCCACCTCGCGCAGGTGGACCCGGTAACCCATCTTTTCGTTGATGCCGATCATGTGGTCGTTGACGTGGCTGTTCCAGGTCACCTCGGTGGTCAGCTGCGGGGCATGGGCCTGCAGTTCACGGTGGGTGGCGGCCTTGAGGGCCAGGCCCAGCCGGTGGCCGCGGTGCTCGGGCATCACCAGGGTGTTCTCCTGCCAGACCAGCGTGGTGCCGGGATTGTCGCGGTACTGCAGCTCGGAGTGGCCGACCAGGCTGCCGTCGGGGGCCACCGCGACGGCGATGATCTCGGCGATGCCCTGGCGGTCCTGCCGGTCGAAGGCCACCTGCAGGCGGGTCTCGTCGTAGTGCTGCGGCTCTAGCTCGACGTCCTCGTCCGGCTCGTCCAGGTCGAGTTGGGTCAGCATGGTGCCGTAGCGCAGCCAGTGTTCCCGAGGCGGGTGCCCGCGCCACACGACGATGCGGTAGCCGTCCAGCAGGGGACGCGCCTCGGCGTCCATGTCGTCGAGCACCGTGCTGGCGACCGGCAGGTCGAGCACCCGGGCGACGGCCACGTTGCGGCGCGTCATGCCCAGCCGGGCGGCGATCCGGTTGATCGGCAGGTCCGGGTCATCGAGGTCGGCGGCGGCGTCGGTCTCGGTGCCGTAGGCGGTCAACCGCGGACGACCGAGTTCGGCGCGCGCCAGTTCGAGTTCGTCGACCAGTCGGGAGGCGACACCGTGGCCGCGGTGGCTGGGCACCACCTCAAGGTCGAAGTGGATCATGTCGAGGTTCTCGTTGAGGGGAATGCTCAGCCCCAGGTGGCCGACCATGGCCTCGACGCCCCGGTCATCGGTGGTGAAGGCCCCGTAGTGGCGGATGTCCCAGTACGGCGTGGGGGCCATCATCACCGCCTGCTGCTCTTCGGTGCGAACGTCCGCCGCGCCGAAGGTGCGCTCGATGGCAGCCATCTCGAACCCGGCCACGGTGGCGACGTCTGCAGGTGAGGCGGGGTGCAGTCGGCGCACGCTGAGCCCAAGGGTGCTCGTCCGGTTCTCAGTGGTGGTCATGAGACCACGGTCGCACTCGCCCGGGGGCAGCTTCAACCGAGTTTTCTCGGCCCGAGGGGCCGGTTGTGACTAGCCTGAAGACATGTCGCAGTCAGCCGATGTCGTCCACGCCGAGCTTCGAGACCTGCATGAGCGGCTGGTGGCCTGTCTGGTGGCCACCGTCCCCCCGATGCTGGAGGGCCATGCCGACGAGGAGCTCTATGCCTTGGCGCTGGTCACCGACTCCGACGTGATCACCTGCCGGCTGTCGGCACAGACCGAGCAGTTGCTGGCAGCCGTGCCGGACTACGACGACGAGCCGGAGTACTACCGGTGGTGGCCCGAGGAATGGTCGATCCACGATGACGAGTGCGACCCGGTCAGCGGCGGGGAGAGTTCGGTCGAGCTGAGCCGGGTGCTGTTCGAACTGGAACGCCAGGCGACCGCGTCCGGAATGGTCGTCGGGGACTGGCGCAACGCGGCCCGCGAAGTGTTGCACTCGGCGCTGGGGCACGAGCAGGTGGCCCAGGCGCTCACCGACATCAACCCGCTGTGGGCGCCGGTGCTGTTCGTCATGGACTCCGATGGTGACCAGTGGCCGACCGTGACCAGCATTGACGAACTCAACGACGACCATCCCCGGCCGGAGTTGGTGGCCGAGGTCAGGCAGTACTACGTGGCCGAGGCCGAGGCCTGAGTCCGGCAGGCGACGGGCGCGCACCCCGGGGCCGATAGCCTGCGGTCATGAGTTCCGTGACGTACCCGACCCTTCCCGCCAGCCCCATCAGCTTCGGGGACCTGGTCTCGGCGACCCTGAAACTGTTCTCAAAGCACTGGTGGCAGTACCTGCTGCTGGCAGTGATCCCCTCGGTGCTGGCCACCCTCGTCTCAGGTGTGGCCGTGCTGATCTGGGTCTCGCAGCTGGCGACACAGGTGACGAGCACAGGGCTGGACGTCGCTCCCCTGCTGTTGACCATCGGCGTCACCCTGGTGGTGATCATGGTGGTGTCGGCCCTGGCGACCCTGTACTGCTCGACGGTCGCGATCGGGTTGGCCGAAGGTACCGCCTGGGGTGAACAGCGCACCTGGTCGCAGGCCGCTGCCCGGGTGCGCGGGGTGTTCGGCCGGGTCGGCTGGGTGCAGGCCCTGATTGCCCTGGTCGGCGCACTGCTGGTCACCGGCATGATTGCTGCTCTGCTGGTGCCGATCTTTTCCATGATCGATGGCAGCGCCGCCCCATCGGACGCCGAGATCGGCGCCTTCATCGGCGGCGCGCTGCTGTTCATCGTGCTGGGCCTGCTGGCCATCCCGCTGGTCCTGATCTGGCAGACCAAGTTCGCCTTCGTGATGTCGGTGGCTGCCCTGGAGCATGACCAGACCGGGTTCAACGTCTACCGCCGCTCGTGGGAGATGACCAAGGGGCACTTCTGGCGCATCCTGGGCTACATGGTGCTGGCGAGCCTGATCACCCAACTGCTGGTCTCGCTCACCAACCAGGTGTTCACCGCCTTCTCTTCGCCGATCGAGCAGATGTTCGACTCGCAGAGCGGGGCGTACCTGGGGCTGAGTTCGGCGGGCTGGGTCGTCATGCTGTTGTTGCAGCTGCTGCTGCTGGCGGTCTCTGCCACCGCGTCGATGCTGTTGACGCTGTTCGTGTTCGTGCTCTACATCGACACCGACCGTCGCAACCGCGGCGAGGTGGTCACCCCGTTCGTGGGTGCCTACCCCGGTGCGGCGTACCCTGCTCAGAACTACCCGCCGGCCGGGTACGGGCAGCAGCCGCCGACCTACCCGGGCCAGCAGCCCCCGACCTACCCGGGAACCTAGGCCATGGACCTCGGCGCGCTGATCCTCACCAGTACGGTGCTGCTCGGGCGTCGATTCGGGCACTACCTGGTGGTGGCGATCGTGCCGGCCGTGCTGACCGGGGCACTCGTGGCCGGCTCCGTGCTGCTGGGCGAGGTGAACCCGCTGCTGGGCTGGGTCGCTGCGGTTGTCGTGGTGGTGCTCCGGACCCTGCTGGCCCTGGCCGGGGCCGCCCTCACCATGGGCCTGGCCGAAGGTGGCCTGCTGGGCGAGGAGCGCACCTTCGCCCAGGCGGCCCAGCGGACGAGGGGGACCCTGCGCCGCGTGGGCTGGGTCCAGGTCGCGATCGCCCTGCTGTGGGCGCTCCCCCTGTTCGGCTGGGTACGGGCCAGCCAGTGGCCGGACGTGAGGTTCGGCGACGTGGTGGTGGAGTTCACCCTGTTCGGACTGTTCGCGCCGTTGGTGTTGCTGGTGTGGCTGTCGAGGTTCATGTTCGTGGTGCCCGTGGCCGCCCTGGAGCATGACAAGCGCGGCCTGCAGGTCTACCGGCGCTCATGGCAGACCTCGAGGGGACATGGCCGGCGGCTGGCCGGCCACGTCGGGGTCTGGGGTGTGGCGCTCACCGTGGTGGTGCTGGTCTGCACACCCCTGGCGCAGCGGTGGTTGGGTGGTGTGGTCCCGGGCCACAACCTGCTCGGTGTGGTGATCTCCCAGACCGCGGTGTCACTGGTGCTCTCGGTGCTGGGCGCACTGTGGCAGGTCTTCACGCTGGTCACCTGGGCCGATGTCGGACGACGAGGCTGAGTGTTGTCCGAGGGGCGACGAGTGTTGTCCGTTTGAGAAGAGTGTTGTCCGTTGGTTGCTGGGCCTTGGAACCCGTTCACGACTTCGAGAGAATAGAACAACCGATCGAATCAATGGGGTTCGGTCAGCTCTCAGGACAAGGGGCGGGTGATCCGGATGGGATTCAACCCCGAGGCGGCCAGGCAGGCGCTGGCTGACCTGCAGTCGGCTCAGCGAGCGAAATGGCGCGCCGAGGCCGAGGAGCTCCGGCTTCTGACGGTCTATGCCGACCACTGCGCGACGCTGCCTGCTGACAACGCGGTGCCTGACACCCCGGAGGTGCCGGGCGCCGAACAACTGGTCGCCTACGGCGATGACGGCACGCCCCTGGTGGCCGAGTTCGCGTCCCTCGAGGCGGCGGCAGTCCTGAAACAACGTGAGGAACAGGTCCGCCTCGACATCGGACAGGCGCTCTCACTGCGCCACCGACTCCCCCTGCTCTGGAGCCTCACCCTCGACGGGCAGGTGCGGGTCTGGCAGGCCCGCCAACTGGTCCAGCTGGTCACCGACCTCACCGCGGAGCAGGCCGGCGAGTGGGACCCATGGTTGGTCGAACTGGTCACCACCATGACCTTCACCCGGGTGCGCCGCCTCGTCAAGGCCCGGGTGATGGCACTGCTCCCCGAGGCCCATGACCAGGCCCATGACTACGCCAGGGCGGCCCGGCGGGTCGACTTCAACGACTACCAGGGCGACGCCACCCACCTGGGCACCACCTATGTCACCGCGGTCCTCGACACTGTCGACGCCCGCTTCCTGAAGGCGCAGGTCGACCGGATCGCCGGCATCCTGCACACCAGCGGGTCCACCGCACCCATCGACCAGCGCCGCGCCATGGCACTCGGGGTGCTCGCCTCCCCCGCGCGGGCCCTGCAGCTGCTGCAGGCCGATGCCACCCACGAACTGCCCGAACTGGTGGCCGAACAGGACCTCGAGGCGGACTGTCCTGCCAGGGGGCAGCGGGGCCACGTGTGCGGCACCATCACCACCGACCCCGCCAAGCTGCTGCCGAGGGCAGACCTCTTGGTCCACCTCACCGCAGAGACCCTGCAGACCCGCGACGGGCTGGTCCGCATCGAAGGTGTCGGCCCCGTCCTCGCCGGCTGGGTCACCGACTGGCTCGGACACACCCGCGTGTCGGTGCGGCCGGTCCTGCACCCCGACCGCCTGGTCCCCACCGACAACTACGAGTGCCCGCCGTCCATGCGGGAATGGGTGCGGCTGCGCAACCCCTACGACGCCTTCCCGTACTCCACCCGGCGTGCCGGGCGCCGCGGCATGGACCTCGACCACACGATTCCTTGGCATCCCCGCAGTCAAGGACCAGACCAGGAGCCGCTGACCCGGCCCGACAATCTCGGGTACCTCTCCCGCAAGGCCCACCGCGCCAAGACCCACGCCGGCTGGCAGCTGAGCCAACCGACGCCGGGAACCTTCCTGTGGCGCTCACCACTCGGCTTCGGCTACCTGGTCACGCCCAGCCACACCTGGCTGGTCGAGGACCCCACGGGGCAGGTCCTGCCACCCCAGCAGCAGCCGCCACCACGGTTGCCACTCAACGATGCAGATCGCGCAGTGCTCGCAGGCTGACCGAGACGGGGGCGAGACCAGCATGTTCAACCTGCAGCGCCCCGTGGATGGTGGCAAGGGCGGCATCGATCGCCTCCTGGTGGCGTGCCCACCAGCTGTCCACCTCCCCACCGGAATCGAGCACGCTGCCGACCAGGTGGCCGAGCGCCAGGTGGGCATCCAGCACGCTGGAGGTGCGCGCCATGGCGTCCCAGCGACCTTCGTGCCCGAGGCCCTCGATGGCATCGAGCAGGTCACCCACCCTCAGCCGGTGCTGCAGTTCGAACCAGATCTGCAGCACCCGGGTGACCTCGAGGTCGTGGCGTTCGGCCAGGTCGACCGCGTCCAGCACCACGTACGACGCGTTCAGCCCGGCCGCGTGCTGGGCCAGGTCCTCCGGCACATTCCAGCCGAGGTACTGCTGCACCTCCGCCGCGTACTCCGCGGCCAGCCGGCCCCGCAGCAATCCGGGGATGCTGTCGCGCAGCGCTGTCGCGTGGCCCCGGTAACGCTCGACCTGGCTGGTGATGTCGCCGGTGTTGCCCTGCATCAGGGTGCGCCGCACCGCCCCGTCCATCAACCGTCGGAAGGCCAGGTAGAGCTCGGCCTGGGCATTGGTCGGGGCGATGTTGTCCAGTGCCTCCACGCGCTCCATGTACTCGTTCAACCCGAAGATCTCACGGCAGGCGATGAATGCCCCGACCACCTCCTGGGTGCAGGCCCTGGTTTCCTCCATGGCCCGGAAGACGAACGACACCCCGCCGCGGTTGAACACGCTGTTGGCCACCGCATTGGCCACGATCTCGCGGCGCAGCGGGTGCTGGTCGATCTGCTCGGCGAACCGCTCCTGCAGGAGCTGCGGGAAGTAGTCGACCAGGACATGGGCGAACCACGGGTCGTCCAGCAACTGGGTGTCCAGCAGGTGCTGCTTGACCTCGATCTTCGTCCACGCCATCACCACGGCGAACTCCGGCGACGTCAAGCCCTTGCCCAGCGTCGCCTGCCGTTCGGCCAGTGCCTCGTTGCCGGGCAACGACTCCAGGCCGCGGTCCATGCCGACCGTGGACTCCAGTGCCGACATCAGCCGCTGGTGCGGCCCGATCATCTGGGCATCCTGGGTGCGGGCATTGCCGACCAGCACGTTCTGCTCATAGTTCGTGCGCAGCACCAGTTGGGCCACCTCGTCGACCATCTCGGCCAGCAGCTGGTCGCGCTGCTTGGTGGTCAGGTCACCGGAGGCCACGGCATGGTCGAGCACGATCTTGATGTTGACCTCGTGGTCAGAGGTGTCCACCCCGGCCGAGTTGTCGATCGCGTCGGTGTTGACCCCGATGCCGGCCAGGGCAGCCTCGACCCGCGCCCGTTGGGTCAGGCCCAGGTTGCCGCCCTCGCCGATCACCCGCACCCGCAGGGTGTTCGCATCGACCCGCACGGCATCGTTGCCGCGGTCGCCGACCTGGTCGTGGCGCTCCTGCGATCCCTTCACCCAGGTGCCGATGCCGCCGTTCCAGAACAGGTCGACCGGCGCCTGCAGGATGGCGCTGACCAGTTCAGGTGGGGTCAGCTGGGTGGCCGTGATGCCGAGTGCCTGCTGCATCGCCTCGCTGACCTCGATCGCCTTCGCATCCCGAGGCCACACCCCTCCCCCAGTACTGATCAGGGCAGGGTCGTAGTCCGCCCACGACGAGCGCGGCAACCCGGCCAGCCGTTGGCGTTCCACGTACGAGACCGCCGCGTCCGGGTCGGGGTCGACGAAGATGTGGCGGTGGTCGAAGGCCGCGACCAGGCGGATGTGGTTCGACTGCAGCATGCCGTTGCCGAACACGTCCCCGGACATGTCACCGATGCCCACCACCGTGAAGTCCTCGGACTGGGTGTCCAGCCCCCGTTCCCGGAAGTGCCGCTTCACCGACTCCCACGCCCCGCGGGCCGTGATCCCCATCCCCTTGTGGTCGAAGCCCTTCGACCCACCCGAGGCGAACGCATCACCCAACCAGAACCCCTGCCGCACCGCGATCGCGTTGGCCAGGTCAGAGAAGCTCGCCGTGCCCTTGTCAGCCGCGACGACCAGGTAGGGGTCGTCCCCGTCATGGCGCACCACCCGCTCCGGCGGCACGACCTCACCACCGACCCGGTTGTCGGTCACCGACAACATGGCCGTGATGAACTGCTCGTAGGCCCGCTTGCCCTCGGCCAGCCAACCCTCACGGTCGGCTCCCGGCGCCGGCGCACGCTTGGCGAAGAACCCACCCTTCGCGCCCGCCGGGACGATCACCGCGTTCTTGACCACCTGGGCCTTGACCAGTCCGAGCACCTCGGTGCGGAAGTCCTCCCGACGGTCCGACCAGCGCAACCCGCCGCGGGCCACGGCACCGAACCTCAGGTGCACGCCCTCGACGTGCGGCCCGTGCACCCAGATCTCCCGCAACGGCTTCGGGTCCGGCGCATGGCTCAGGTCCCGGGTGGCGATCTTCAGCGCCAACGCCGGCCCCGGACGACCCTGCTCATCGCGCTGGTAGTAGTTCGTGCGCAGCACGGCACTGATCACGTCACTGCACCCGGCCAGAATGGTCTCTTGGTCCAGCGATGGCACCGCTTCGACCAGCGCAGCCAACTCGCGGCGTACCTCGGCCACCGCAGCCTCCCGGTCGTCCCCATTGGTGAACCGGTCGGGGTCGAGCCGCAACTCGAACAGCTCAACCAGCAGCCGGGCGGTGCGGGGGTTGGAGTGCAGCACCTGCTGGACCAGGGCCGTGGAGTAGTTCATGCCCAACTGGCGCAGGTAGCCCACCACGGTCCGCAGGATCACCACCTGGCGGGCACTCAGCCCGGCGCCCAGTACCAGCGACTGCAGCGGGTCGCAATCCACCTCGCCCAACCACGCCGCCCGGACCGCCTGCTGGAACCGTTCAGCGGCGCCGTCCTCGGCCCACCACCGCTCATCGGCGAGCAGGCCCAGGTCGAGCAGGAACTGCGTCGCTCCCCCCGTGGGGGTCACCTCGTGCGGGTGCTCATCGGTGACGGTCACCCCCAGGTCGTTGAACAGCGGCAGCAACTCGGACAGGCTCGCTGGTTGCGGCAGGTACAGCTTGAGCCTACGGACCCCGGCGGGGGCACCGGCCGGGTGGTACAGCGTCAGCCGCAGGGGTTCGTCGCGCAACGCGTCGAGCTGGGAGGCATCCCAGGCACCGATCCTGGCGCTGGCATGGTCGCGGTAGCTCGACCCGAAGGCCCCCATGTACCGCGAGGCCAGTTCGTCGCCCAGGTCCTCCCCGAACTCCTCGACCAAGGCCACTTGGAACTCCTCGTCCCAGTCGCGGCCGATCTCGTCGACCAGCCGCTCCAAGGCTTCCCGGTCGATCCGCCCGACACTCTGCCCCGGCGCCATCCGCACGGTGAAGTGCAACGCCGCCAGGGGCGAGTTCGACACCTGCGTCTGGTACTCGACCGAGTCCCCACCGACGGCATCGACCAGGAGCTGGGTGATCTGCAGTCGTGAACGGGTCGAATAGCGGTCCCGGGGCAGGTAGACGATGAAGGTGGCGTAGCGCTGGAAGGGTTCGACGTCGACGAACAGCCGCGCTTGTGGGTGCGAGCCGAGTTCGCGGATCTGCAGCGCGGTCTGGGTCAGGTCGTCCGCGTCGGCGTGGAACAACTCCTGGCGGGGGTAGCCGTCGATCACCTGCATCAGTTCCCGGCCGGCGTGCGAGTCGCGCTGCACATCCAGGTTTGCCAGCACGTCAGCGGCCAGTTGGCGCAGCTGGGGAATGCGGGCGGTCGACCCGGTGTACAGGGTGTTGGCCAAGGCCCCCACGAAGCGTTCCTCGGCCACCACCCGTCCGCCGGGACCGTGCACCTTGATCGCGATGATGTCATTGTGGCGCCCGCGCAGCAGGCTCGACTTGTGGGCGCCCTTGGTGACCAACACCTCCCGCCCCTCCCAGGCCAGGCGTCGTGCCGGAGTGTCCAATGGCAGGTCGGCCGCATCGAGCAGTCGCCTGGCCAGGCCGAGCCGGGTGCTCTTGACGGCCTTCACGTCATCGCCGTGCACCGAGTACCGCACGCTGCCCAGGAAGGTGAACTCGTCCTCGGTGAGGAACCGCAGCAGGTCGGCCTGTTCCCGGTCGGAGACGTGGTTGGCCGCCTCCCACATGCGCGCCGACATCTCGCCCCAGTCGTCCACCGCGGTCCGCACGTCCTGCAGCACCCGGTGGATCGCCGCCTCCAACGCGGCGCCGGCCCCGGGCTCGTGCAGGCGCGGAATGTGGACGTGGATCCAGGACTCGTCGTCATGGTCCTCGATGTCATGGCCGGGTCGCGGCATCACATGCATCAGCCGACCCTGGGCGTCACGCACCACGTCGAAAATCGGGTGGAACAGGTCGATGACGCGGTGGCCCATCGCCTCCAGCGCCCCACGGATCGAGTCGACCAGGTAGGGCCGGTCCTCGGTGACGGTCTCGATCACGCTCGCGCCGACGGCCCAGCCGTCCCGGGCCACGGTCGGGGTGAACACCCGGACGAGGTCCTGGCCGGGTTTGCGTTGCAGCGCCAGGTCCCGGTGGCCCAGGGCGATCCCGAACAGGTCTTCGGGACGATGCCGGACCAGGCGGTCGGTCGGCACCAGTTGGTAGTAGCCCGCCAGGAAATCCTCGTTGATCTCCCCGTGGGACCGGATTGCCCGGTGGATGGCATCGCGTTCGGTGCCGTTGATCATGGCCCGCTGGACCATCCTTTCGCGCGTCGTTGCGCGTTGAGCGGCTGTGCTCAGCCCAGCCTAGTGCTCCGCGAGCTGCGGGTCATGCGGGTCCTTGCGCTTGAAGGGCAGGAAGTGCAGGACCAGCACGATCAGCCCACCGACCAGCAGGCCGACCAGGGCCGAGTACACAGTGTCGACCAGCCAGGCCAGGAAACCGCCGATGCCCGGCACGTGGTGCGCCGGGTCGGCCAGCAGGTGGGCCAGGTCATAGGGCCCCGACCAACCCAGGGTGTTGAGCCCGCTGACCAGGATGTGCCCGCCGACCCACAGCATCGCCAGCATGCCGACGAAGGACAACACGTTGAGCAGGGTGGGCATGCCGTTGACCAGCAGGCGCCCGAACCGTTCGGTGTTCGGCTTCTTGGTCATGTGCAGGCCGATGTCGTCCATCTTCACGATCAACGCCACCACGCCGTAGACCAGGGCAGTGATCGCGATGGCCACCACCAAAAGCGTGACCAGCTTCAGCCCGATGCCCAGCTCGCCGTCGATCGAGTCGTTGATGGTGTTCAGCGAGATCACCAGGATCTCGGCCGAGAGGATGAAGTCGGTGGTGATGGCGCTCTTGACCATCACCTTCTCGTGTTCCGGGCCGGCATCGACGACCGCCGTCTTGTCCTCGTGCTTGCCGTGCCCACTGATGAGTTCGTAGACCTTCTCGGCACCCTCGTAGACCAGGTAGAGGCCACCGAGCATCAGCAGCGGGGTCAGCACCCAGGGCAGCAGGGTGTCGAGCAGCATCAGCAGCGCCACCAGGATGGCCTTGTTGACCAGCGACCCCTTGGTGATCCGCCAGATGATCGGCAGTTCCCGCTTCGGGCTGAAACCGTCGACGTACTGCGGGGTCACAGCAGCATCGTCGACCACCACCGCGACCGACTTCTTGCCGGCGACGGCGGTCATCTTGGCAATCACTGCCACGTCGTCGAGCAGGGCGGCTAGACCACCGGCCACGGGAGTACCTCCGTCAGGAAGGGAGCATCAGAGCAGCACAGAAGTGCGGATGAAAACTATCACCCATGAGTGGCTGGCGCCGAGCGTGGAACCAGCGCCGTGCGGGCCAAGGTGCCCGCCACCATCGCCACCAGCGTCGCCAGGTGGACGGCCGTCAGCGGCTGGCGCAGCCACGTGCTGTTCGACAGCGAGATCACCGGCACGCTCATCAGCATGATCGAGGTCATCGACAGCCACACCCGCGCCGACGACCAGCGTGAGGCGAAGTCGCCCACCCCGAACGCGGCGTCCCGGCGTCGACGCCGCCGGCCCAGCACCAGACAGGCCGCAGCACCACCCGCCAGCACCAGCAGGAAGACCACCAGGGTGACCAGGCCGTACTCGGTCATCACCTCCAGCATTCCCCAGTGGGCGTTGGGCATGAACCAGATGTTGACCGGGTTGTCCGGGTCGAGGTTGCGCACCCCGTACCCTCCGGGCCCCACCCCGATCCAGTTGCTCTCGCGCAGCATGTGCCAGCCCGACTTCATCAGCTGGACCCGCAGCCAACTGCTGCGCGGCGCCTCATCGACCTGGTCCCACACCGCATAGACCTGCGCCCACAGCGCCACGGCCGGGCCGAACCCTTCACGCACCGCCACCCAGAACGCGGCCAGCGCCCCAGCCAGGGTTGCTCGTCCGAGCCACGACCGCATCAGCAGCAGCGCGACCGTCATCACCACCACCAGCATCGCGGCGCGTCCGTCGGTCATCACCAACTGCTGGCACCACACCACCAGCAGCAACACCATGACGAGCTTCACCCACTGCTGCCGGAACGCGAACATGACGAAGATGGTCAGCGGGATCAGCACGGCCAGCATGTAGGCGTACAGGTTCGGGTTGTCGAAGAAGGCGCTGATGATGCGCTAGGCGTCCGCCGCGCGACCATAGGCGGCCCCGGGCAGGTTCACCGACAGGTGCCGGCCGGTCACGCTCTCCCAGACCCCCACCCCCGCACAGGCCAACCCCGCCACGAACCAGCCGGCAATCAACCCCACCAGGATCACCCGGCGCCGTCCCACCACCGACAGTGCGACCATCAACAACACCATGAAGCCCACGTGGCCGAAGTTGACCAGGTCGGTCGACTCGGGGAACCGGAACGTGGCGATCACCCCGAACACCGCGAAGCACACCCCGATCGCCAGGGTGCCCAGGAACATCGGTGAGGTCCGCAGCCGCGGCCCACGGACGAGACGGACGACCCCGTCCAGCACCAACAGCAGGGTCAGCAGCCGCAGGGGGGACGCCAGGCCGCTGGGCAGGTACAGCGACAGGGTGGCCAGCAGCGGCAACAGGGAAACGCAGACCAGCTCACCGGTTTCGAGCACCCTGCGCACGGCGTGAACTCTACGCAGTACGGGTCGTTGTTCTCACCGGTGTTCGGCGTTCGGCTATCGTCAGGACGACACCGCTGCCCGGACCAGGCGACCAGGAGGAACGCGGATGAGCGCTGAAGGGCTCGACTGGACCTCGTCCGCGTTGGCACCCTATGCGGACCTGACCCATGCCAACCCCGATGCGGCTGCCTACGACGAGGTGGTCGGCGCCGACGGCGTCCGCCCCGCCCAGCAGGTCATTTCTGCGGCCGTCGAGGGCCTCGGGCTGTCGGGCCTGCTGGCTGCCAGGGCAGAAGCACGCCGCCTGGTCATCGAGGACGGTGTCCACTACGGCGGCACCCTGCACCCCCGGCGATGGACGCTCGACCCGATCCCGGTGGTCATTGACAGCCAGGACTGGGCACGCCTCGAGGCGGGCCTGACGCAGCGGTTGGTGGTGCTCAACGCGCTGCTTGCCGACCTGTACGGCGAACAACGGCTGCTGCACTCCGGGGTGCTGCCGGCCGAACTGGTCCTGGGCCACGAGGGGTTCCTGCACCAGGCTCACGGCATCGAGGTCTTCGGCAACCACCACCTCAGCCTGGTCGGCACCGACCTGGCCCGCGGAGCCGACGGCAACTGGGTGGCCCTGTCGGACCGCACGGCCGCCCCGTCCGGGGCCGGCTACGCGATGGTCAACCGCCGGATCACCTCACGGGTGATGGCCGACCTCCACCGGGCCACCCGACTGCGTCGGCTGCGCAGCTTCTTCACCGCCGTGCGCAACTCCCTGCTGGCCGCCGCACCCCCCGGCACCGAACACCCCCGTGGGGCGCTGCTGTGGTCCGGCTCGGCCTCCGAGACGGCCTACGAGCAGGGGTTCCTGGCCACGCTGCTCGGCTACTCCTTGGTGGAGGCCGACGACCTGACCATCAGCGATGCGACCCTGTGGATCCGTGACGGTGAACGCCGCTCACGCGTCGACGTGCTGCTGCGCCGGGTCGACTCGGCCTTCTGCGACCCCCTCGAATGGCGCTCCGACTCCCAGCTGGGGGTCGCCGGGATGCTCGAGGCGTCCCGCCAGGGCAGGCTCACCATCGCCAACCGGCTTGGCTCAGGGGTGCTCGAGAACGCCGGCCTCAACGCCTACCTGCCGGCCATCAGCCGCGCCCTGCTCGGTGAAGACCTGCAATTGGCCTGCGCTCCCACCTGGTGGTGCGGCGACCCGGTGCAGCGCAGCCATGTGCTGGCCCACCTCGACCAGCTCGTCGTCAAGCCCATCCACCGCCAGCGGCAGGTCCCTTCGCGGCCCGGCTGGATGCTGTCGGCCGCCGAGCGTGACGACCTCGTCCGCCGGATCGAGGCCAACCCCGCGGCCTGGGTGGGCCAGGACCCGGTGCTCGCCTCCACCACGCCCCTGGTGACCGGGACCGGGTTGGTGCCCCGGCGGATGCTGCTGCGCACCTTCGGTGCAGCCAGCGGCGACGGCTACACGATGATGCCCGGTGGGCTCGCGCGGGTGGCCGGCGAGACCGACCCCTGGCAGATCTCCAGCGGCACCGGCGCGGCCTCCAAGGACGTCTGGGTGCTTGACTCGGAGGAGTCGGTGCCGCACACCCTCACCCTGCCCACCCCCCAGGAACGCACCCTGTGGGTCGAGGGCAGCGACCCGAAGCCACCGCCCCCGCGCGTGGCCGACAACCTGTTCTGGTACGGGCGCTACGGCGAACGCGTCGACTCGACCGCCCGGCTGCTGGCCCAGGCACTCGACCTGTCCGAGGACTACGGCAACCGGGCCGGTTCGACCGGCCACCAGGTGCTGCAGCTGGTCCGCGACGCCGTCTCGACCCTGACCGCGCTGCCGCCCGACGTCGAGGGCCCTGCCGCCTCGTCGCGGCAGCTGCTGCGCCGGGCAGCCACTGACCCGCAGCTGGTCGGCAGCCTCGCCCACGACATCCGCGGCCTCGTCCGCGCTGCCCATGAGGTGCCCGACATCCTCTCCAGTGGTGTCTGGCCGCTGCTGAGCCGACTCGAACATGCCATGGACACCCCCGGTGATGACCTGGAACTCGACGAGATCACCGGCGCCACCATGGGCCTGGCCGGTTTCAACACCGAATCGATGGTGCGTGACCCCGGCTGGGGTTTCATCGACGCCGGCGTACGGGTCGAGCGGGCCACCAACGCGCTGTGGCTGCTCGCCGAAGTCTTCGACACCGACGTGCCGATGTCGGTCGAGGACCAGGCCGGTGAGGCAGTGATGGCGATCTGTGAGTCGCTGATCACCCACCACCGGCGCACCTCGGCCGGTGTGGCGCCCCAACGCCCCCTGCACTCGGCGATGGCGCTGCTGGTGCTCGACCCGAGCAACCCGCGCTCGGTCTCCTTCCAGGTGCGCCAGCTGGCCGCCGACCTGGTCCTGGTGCAGGACGAGCAACTCGCCGGGCAGGCCGAAGCGCTGCTCACCACCCTGGGGTCGCACTCGGGCACCCTGCTCACAGAGGGTCGCAGCCAGATCGTGGCCGTCCTGCGGGAACTGGAACGTGACATCCGCGGCCTGTCCCAGCAGATCACCCGGCAGCACTTCACCAGGCCCGCCCCGCGGGTGTTCCGCCAGACCTCCTGGCTCACCCCGGCCACCCCGCGACTGCGCCCGTAGGACCCACCATGACCATGCAACAGCTCGACGAGCACCTGGTGCCGCGCCGCTACCGCGTCGTCCACCGCACCACCTACGACTACAGCCAGGACGTCACCGGGTGTTACGAGCGCGGGGTGCTCGCCCCCCGCGACACGCCCTCGCAGCGGGTGGTCCACAGCAGCTGGACGGTCAGCCCGCCCGCGACCGCCGAGTTCAGCCACGTCGACTACTTCGGCAACGAGTCGCACTACCTGGAGGTGTCCACCCCCCACCAGCACCTCGAGGTGGTCAAGGATGCGCTGGTTGACGTGGCCTGGCCGGCGATCAGCATGGACCACCTCAACCAGTGGACCGTGGAGCAGGCCGCCGACGCGCTGCGGGCACGCACCGACCTGGCGGTTGAGCGCAGCCTCCACACGATGGCCTCGGCGAAGGTGGAGGTCACCGCACCGGTGGTCGAGTACGCCCGCACGCACGTGCGCCCCCACCAGGGCCTCGGGGATGCGCTGGAGGCACTCACCCTGGGCATCTTCAAGGACTTCGCCTACCGTCCCGGGGTGACGACCACCCGCACGACCCTGACTGAGCTCCTCGAGCTGCGACAGGGGGTTTGCCAGGACTTCGCCCACCTGGCCATCGGCTGCCTGCGGCTGTTCGACCTTCCGGTCCGCTACGTCAGCGGCTACCTGGAGACCTCTCCCCCGCCCGGCCAGCCAAAGCTGGCCGGGTCGGACGCCACCCATGCGTGGGCCTCGGTGCTGGCGCCCGACGGCACCTGGGTGGACATCGATCCGACCAATGCCCACTTCGCCGACTCGCGGTACGTGGTCAGCGCGTGGGGCCGCGACTTCGCCGACGTGTCCCCCCTGAAGGGGGTCATCTTCACCGAAGCGGACAAGTCGTCGCTCAGCGTGGGCGTGGACGTAATCCGCGAGGACGTCAGCCCAGGCTGACCGGGACGACGGCGTCGTCGGTGGGCAGGTCCCCCTCGACGATGGCGGTCACGCTCATCCGGTCGAGAGTGGTGAGCCCCGACATCGTGGTCATGAACGCCGTGTCGGAGGCGTCCCGGCCGGTGGCGATACGCACCATCGTCTGGCGCGGCGCCAGGCCGGTGGCATCGACCAGGTGCCAGCCGCCGTCGAAGTAGACCTCGGCGACCGCGTGGAAGTCCATCGGCTTCAGGCCCGGGGCGTAGACCGAGACCAGCCTCGCCGGGATGTTCATCGCCCGGCAGAAGGTGATCACCAGGTGGGCCATGTCACGACAGACTCCCTTGCGGGACAGGTAGGTCTCCAGGGCGCCGTCGACGACGCGGCTGCTGCCGGGGGTGTAGCTGATCTTCTGGTTGACCCAGTTGCGGATGGCCTGCACCAGGTCGGCGCGGGGCACCTGGTGGAAGTGGGTCCAGGCCACCTGCCCGAGCCGGTCTGAGTCGCAGTAGCGCGAGGGACGCCCGTAGATGATCTCCTGGTCCTCACCCTCGACCATGCCGAGCGACGGGGAGTCGACCAGTGCGGAGTAGGACACCCGCAGCTTGCCGGCCGGGAGCTTGCTCACCCGGTGCAGCCGGGTGCCGGAGTTGGTGCTGATCTCGTGGAAGTCGATCGGCTGACCGTCCAGGTGCATGGTCAGCACCTCTTCAGCGGGGGTGTAGGTGGCGGCAACTGCCACGGAAAAGACGATGTCGGCGGGCTGGGAAATGGTGACGTCCAACTGGGACGTGAGACGGCGCGGGGGCAAGTTCACCGGCACACTGTAGCCCGCCGGGCATAGGGTGGTCACGCCGCCGTCGAAAGGGTTTCCATGGCACCGGACACCGTGAGTCGTACCACCTCCACCCTGGTCATCCTGGGGGCCTCGGGAGACCTGACCCATCGCCTCCTGTTGCCCGGTCTGGGCACCCTGCTGGAGGAACGCCAGCACCACGACATCCGCCTGGTGGGGGCCGCTGCCGACGAGATGACCCAGCAGGAGTGGCGCGACCTCGTCCGCAAGGGGCTCACCGAGGGTGAGTGCCACCGCGACCGGCTCGAGGCCGTGGTGGCGGCGACCACCTACCGGCAACTGGACGCCACCGACCAGGCCGCCCTGCAGCAACTGCTGGCCGACCTCACCGAACCCGGACGACCGATCGTGCTGTACTTCGCCCTGCCCCCGGCCATCAGCCAACGCGCCTGCGAGGCGCTCGCCGGGCTGGACCTGCCCGACGACCTGCGGCTGGCCATCGAGAAGCCCTTCGGGTCTGACCTGGAATCGGCCGAACAGTTCAACCGACTGCTGACCAGCCTGGTGCCCGAGGAACGGGTCTTCCGGGTCGACCACTACCTCGGCAAGGCCACCGTGCTGAACCTGATCGGGTTGCGCTTCGCCAACCGGCTGTTCGAGCCGACCTGGAATGCCGGCAACATCGAGCGGGTCGAAATCATCGCCGACGAGTCCCTGGCCCTGGAAGGACGCGCCGGCTACTACGACGGCGCCGGGGCGCTGAAAGACATGCTGCAGAGCCACCTGCTTCTGGTGATGGCGCTGGTGGCGATGGAGGAACCGGCCGCCATCGACCAGGTCGAACTGCGTGACCTGATGGCCCACACCTTGCGCGCCACCCACCTGTGGGGCGAGGACCCGGTCGCGTCGTCGCGCCGGGCGCGTTATGTCGCCGGCACCGTCGGTGAGCGGGAGATCCCCTCCTACGTGGACGAACCGGGGGTGGACCCCGACCGCAGGACCGAGACCCTGGCCGAGGTCACCCTGGAGGTGCGCAATGCCCGCTGGACCGGGGTGCCGTTCCGGTTGCGGTCGGGCAAGGCACTCGGTGACGGGTTCCGGGGCATCATCATTGCCTACCGCCCGATCGCGCATCCCGTCGGCGGTTTCCACAACACCCCCAACCCGAACGTGCTGGCGATCGGCATCGCACCGGAGACCCTGGCGGTGCAGATCACCACGAACGCCTCCGGTGACCGGTGGGACCTCGAGGACACCGTGCTGCACAGCGAGCTCGGTGAGTCGCCCGTGCGCCCCTACGGGGAAATCCTGGACCTGATCCTGGAGGGTGACCCGCTGCTCAGCGTCCGCGGGGACCTGGCCGAGCAGTGCTGGCGCATCCTGGGCCCGGTCCTGGACGCCTGGCACGACGACCTGGTCCCACTGGACGAGTACCGGGCCGGGTCGAGCGGGCCCGAGCACTGGCGCTGAGGGGCCCTAGACTCGACGCCATGTCGATGCAGCACCAAGGTTCCCCCGATGCCCCACTCACCGGGGAGATCCTCCTCACCATCGAGGGCACCCGGCTCACCAGCAACCTGGTGCCGCCGCGGGTGAGCATTGACACCACCGAGCACGAGACCATCTACGGCACCAACGGCTTCGACGTCCCTGCCGGGCGGCACAGGGTGCGGGTGTGGTCGCCGTGGATGTCGACCGCGGGGGAAGCCGAGACCACCGTCGAGGTGCCACCCGGTGGCGCGGTGGCGCTGTTCTACTCGGCCCCCGGGTTCCCGGGAGCGCCCGGTCGGCTCGGGCCCGAGCCCCACCGACGGGCCGGGGCCGGGCTGGTCACCGCGATGCTGGTCATCATGGTGGTGCTGGTCATCGCCGCACTGGTCGCCACGGCGCTGCTGGGCTGACCGGACTGACTAGAATGGCCAGTGACAAGGTGCTCCGCGAGTCCGTTGGGAATTTTCCGGGGCACACTGCTGTTCGCCCTGAAGGACCCGATTGCCCGCAGGAGGTGCATGATGATCGATCCCGAAGCCCTGTTCCACACCGAGGACCATGTGGACCTGCGCGCCGTGCGTGCCCGCACTCTGCTGGTGACGCTGACGTCCTTCGTTGATGCCGGCCAGGCACAGCAGCTGATTGACCGTCACCTGCTCGATGTGTTCGCCCACCACAAGCTGGGCTCCTTCGACGTGGACGAGTTGATCGACTACCGCGGCCAGCGCCCGGTGCTGATCTTCGATGCCGACAAGTTCGTCGAGTACCAGCAGCCCTCGATGGAACTACACCACATGGTCGACGAGTCGTCGGTGCCATTCCTGCTGCTGCGGGGTGTCGAGCCCGACCTGCGCTGGGAGAAGCTGATCCGTTCCATCCACTGGGTGATCGGCCAGACCAGCGTTGAGCGGGTGGTGATCGTCGGGGCCATTCCGATGCCCGTGCCGCACACCCGCCCGGTGACCCTGACCAAGCACGCCAGCAAGCCCGACCTGATCCCCGGCAACCAGCCGCTGTTCTCCCGGATGGCCACCGGTGGCGCGTTCCCGAGTCTGCTGGAGTTCCGCCTCGGTGAGGCGGGGGTCGATGTGATCGGGCTGACCGCCCACGTGCCGCACTACCTCGCCCAGAGCGAGTTCCCCGATGCCGCCATCGCGCTGATCAACGCCTTCAGCCAGGCCACCGGTCACACCATCGCGACCACTGACCTGGCCATCCGCGCCGGCATCACCCGGGCTGCGATCGCCAACGAGGTCGAGAACTCCGAAGAGGCGAGCGGGCTGGTGCACGCGCTCGAGGAGCAGTTCGACTCCTTCACCGAGCAGGTGGCAGCCACTCCCCCGCTGACCGCCAGTCACGAGGACCTGCCGACCGGTGATGACATCGCCGCTGAAGCCGAGGCCTTCCTGCGTGCCCAGCGTGACGAGGGCCTCGAGTAGCCCACCTTGAGATGTTCAGGCTCACCCCTTAAAATCAAGGCATGAAGCCTGAATCCTTCACTTGTGGGGATGAAGGGTGGTGGGCGGTGGTGAACATCGACCAGCGCCGCAGTCGGCACTCCCCCGACCTGGTGCCGTCCCTGCTCGAGTCGCTGGCTGACCTGGCGGTCGCCCTGCCCGCGGAACGGACGGTCGGCGACGAGGTCCAGGTGCTGACCCGGACGTCGGCCACGCTCACCGACATCCTGGAGGTCACCGCCCGCAGCGACGACTGGCGGGTCGGCATCGGTTTCGGCCCGGTCGAAACACCCCTGCCACCCTCGGTGCGGCAGGCCCGTGGGCCCGCCTTCGTGGCAGCGCGGGAAGCCGTCGAGGCTGCGCACTCGTCCCCCTCGAACCTGGCCATGCGGGCTCCCGACGATGTCGGTGCCGCCGACTACGCTGGGAACCGGGTTGCCAGTGCCGGCACCATCGCCGGCCTGCTGCACCATGTGTGGAGTCGCCGGACGCGAGAGGGGTGGGACGTGGTCGACCAACTGCGCGAGCACGGCACCGGACGAGCCGCCGCCGAGGCGATGGGTATCTCACCCTCAGCGGTCTCGCAGCGCCTGCGCACGGCCGGTTGGCAACCCGCCGAGCAGGGCCGCGAGCTGCTGCGGCAGGTTTTCGACGACATCCTGCAGGCGCCATGAACAGGTGGACGCACTTCGCGGTGGACAGCGGCATCTCCGTCGCCCTCGGCGCGATCGTGGTGCTGTTCGGCGTACGGGTGACCGAGCGCCTGCTGCGCTTCGCCAGCGACGACACCACCCAGGACCAGGCCGCACAGAAGCTGAAGGGCGGTGCCTGGATCGGCGCTCTGGAGCGACTGGCCACCTACGTCTGCGTCGTTGCGCACTTCCTGCCCGGCCTGGCCATCATCATGGCCGTGAAGGGCCTTGCCCGCTACCCCGAACTGCGCGCCAAGGACGCCGACGTGGCCGAACGCTTCATCATCGGCACCTTCATCAGTGTGCTGCTGGCCGCCGGGGCCGGGGCGCTGGCCCTGTGGCTGACGGGACTGACCCGATGAAGCCCGCAGGCTTCGCTGAAGCCCTGGTGGGACTGGGCGCTGACCAAGGTGACGACCGGCTCCTGGCGGTGGGCCGTGACCTTTGGCAACGCTGGCACGAACCCCATCGTGACTACCACGGCGTCAGCCACCTGCGCTCCGGCCTGGCGGCGCTGAGCACACTCGGGGCCGGCCCGCTCGAGGTGGTCGCCTGGTGGTTCCACGACGCCGTCCACCACAACGACCCGCCGTGGGACGAGCAGAGTTCGGCGGCCCTCGCCCGGGAACTGCTGGCCGGTCTGCTGCCGGACGAGACCGTCACCCAGGTCGCCAGGCTCGTCCTGCTCACCATCAACCATGACCCCGCCGCCGACGATGCGGCCGGGCAGCGCCTCTGCGATGCCGACCTGGTGTTGATCGCCGCCGAACCGCGCGATTACCGGGCCGGCGTGGCCGCGTTGCGCACCGAACGCCCGCAGCTGTCGCAGCCCGAATGGGATGCACTGCGCATCGCCCAGACCGGGATGCTGCTCAACCGGGCCCAGTTGTTCCACACCGACCACGGGCGCCTCCACTGGGAGCAGCCTGCCCGCCGCAACCTGACCGACGAGCGCCGCATGCTCTTCAGTCCCGCCGCCCGCCGGGCGGCAGCCAACCCTGAGGAAACCAGCAGATGACCCAACCTCCACCGCCCGGGCAGCCGGGGGCACCGACCCAGCAGGTGTACTACATCGAGCGCAAGAAGCCGACCTACCCGGTGATGTGGACGCTGCTGGCGATCAACATCGTGTTCTACCTCGCCATGGCGGTGGTCCCGGGGTTCTTCGAAGCGGTGGTGCTCAGCTACAGCCTGGCCAAGGTCGAGCCCTGGCGGCTGATCACCTCGGCCTTCGTCCACTTCGGCATCCTGCACCTGGTGTTGAACATGGTGGCGCTGTACTTCCTGGGCCGGCCGCTGGAACAGGTGTTCGGCCGGGTGAAGTTCCTGGTGCTCTACCTGGCCTCAGCGCTGGGCGGCAGCGCACTGTTCCTGGTCTTCGCCCAACCCCTGGCGAACCCCTACCAGGAGACCATCGCCGGTGGCGCGTCCGGGGCCATCTTCGGCCTGTTCGGGTCGCTGCTGGTGCTGCAGTTGTACAAGGTCATCCAGGCCGGCAGCCTGCTGCCGATCCTGGGACTGAACCTGGTCATGTCGTTCCTGGTGCCCGGCATCGGGTGGCAGGCGCACATCGGTGGCCTGATCATCGGCATCGGGGTGACCTGGGCCTACATGCGCGGCGTCAAGCGTGAGACCAGCTCGACGATGATGTGGGTCGAGGTCGGCGCGATCGTTGCCCTGGTGGTGGCCACGATCATCGCCCGCTACACGGTGCTGGCGTAGCTACCCGAGCTTGGCATAGCGGCCCGACTTCTCGGCCCGCGCCCGCGCCTTGGCGGCCTCGACCTCACGGTCCTTGGCGGGCGCCGCGGTGGTCAGGTCGGCCAGCAGGTGTTCGGTGATGTGGGCGATCTCGTCCACGGCGCGGTCGAAGGCCTCCTGGTTGGCCTGTGACGGTTTGGTGAAGCCGGAGACCTTGCGCACGTACTGGAGTGCGGCTGCGTGGACCTCCTCGTGGGTGACCTCGGGCTCGAAGTTGAACAGCGGACGAATGTTGCGGCACATGGCTGGCTCCCCCTGGTTTGGTGGTGGGTGGTGAGTGGTGGGTGTTCAGATGAGGGTCATGAACACCGAGATGCCCAGACCGGTGACCGCGAGCAGGGCCAGGGCCAGCTCGATGAGCATGCCCAGGCCGACCGATTTGAGCGCCGTCCACGATGTCGACAGGCCCTGCTTCAGGTCGCGGACGCGGACCAGTTCACAGACCAGCAGGGTGACCACGAACCCGACCAGCAGGCCGAAGCCGGGCAGCACGAAGCTGCCGACCACCCCGCCGATCAGGGCGACGATGACCGGCCATTGCGGGATCTGCTTCTTGTCGAGGTTGCGTTTGGTGAGCACTGCGCTGGCAGTCATCCCGGCCAGCACCAGCGCCCCGCCGATGATGGCGAAGACCACCGCCTGGGTCGAACCGCCCCAGATCCCCCACACCAGCAGCCCCGCCAGGATGGTGATCGAGCCGGGCAGCACGGGCACGATGATGCCGACCACACCGATCAGGGCGAGGACGAAGGCGAGCAGGCCGGCGAGCAGTGGCGTCATGTCTCCCATGGTAGGTGAGCAATCTCACCGCTCGGTCCAGCCCGGAAGCCGGTTTCGTGCCGACAGTGGTTCGGCGCTAGATTGGCCGGGTTCATCCCCCGAAAGGAAACACAGTTGTCTCCCAAGGTTGTAGTCGGTCCCGATCTGGCACGTTCGTGGCTGCTGGTCAATGCTTTCCAGCCCGATCGCTTCGAGAAGTCGGCCACCAGCGCCGCCGACGTGATGCTCCTCGACATCGAAGATGCGGTGGCCCCCGACAACAAGGCCCAGGCCCGCACCAACGTGGTGGAGTGGCTCGCTGCCGGAAACAAGGGATGGGCCCGGATCAACGGCTTCGGCACCCCCTGGTGGGCCGAGGACTGCCGTGAACTCGGCAAGCAGGAGGGCCTCGAGGGCGTCATGCTGGCGATGGTCGAGTCGCACGAGCACATCGAACGCACCGCTGCCCTGCTGCCCGGGGTGAAGATCGTCGCGCTGGTCGAAACCGCCCGCGGCGTCGAGAACCTGACCAGCATCGCCCGCACCAAGGGTCTCTACCGGCTGGCCTTCGGGCTGGGCGACTACCGTCGCGACACCGGCTTCGACGACTCCCCCACCGTGCTGGCCTACACCCGCAGCCAGTTCACGATCGCCTCCCGCTCGGCCGGGCTGCCCGGCCCCATCGACGGCCCCGCCGTGGGTGCGGTCGGCGTGGCGCTGGCCGATGCGGCCGGTGTCACCAGCCAGTTCGGGATGACCGGCAAGATCTGCCTGATGCCCGAGCAGTGCCCCACCGTCAACGAGATCCTGTCCCCCTCACTGGGTGACATGTCCTGGGCGCTGGACTTCCTCACCGAGTTCCAGAACGAGGGCGGCACCATCCGCAACGGCTCCGACCTGCCCCGCCTGGCCCGGGCCAAGAAGATCCTCGGCCTGGCCGAGAAATTCGGGCTCGACCTGCCGGTCGACTACCACGACTACCCGGCCCCGACCGACACCTACCACTCCTGACCCGGTCAGTCCTGGACGAGTCCCCGGCGTCGCAGCAGTGGCGTGATGTCGGGGCCCCGGCCCACCACGGCCTCGAAGGAGTCCATCGGCGGGCGTGAGTCGCCCCGCGACAGCAGCTCGCGGCGGAACGTCTCCCCCGCCCCCCGCGACAGGCCGCCGTTCTCCGTGAACCAGTTGACCGTGTCGGCGTCCAGGATCTCGGACCAGATGTAGGAGTAGTAAGCGCCGTCGTAGCTGTTGCCGAAGGCGTGGGCGAAGTAGGCCGGGCGGTACCGCGGGGCGACATAGGGGTTTGCCAGGCC
Organism: Aestuariimicrobium sp. Y1814; assembly: GCF_050113895.1. NCBI lineage: Bacteria > Bacillati > Actinomycetota > Actinomycetes > Propionibacteriales > Propionibacteriaceae > Aestuariimicrobium > Aestuariimicrobium sp. Y1814. The sequence goes on from NZ_JBNJRW010000001.1 coordinate 265,091, forward strand.
GACCCGCTCGAGCGCGGCCGCCGTGAAGGTGTCCAGGTCGCCCACCGACTCCTCAGGTGACAGGCTGTGCAGTTCCTGGTCGAGCAGGGCCGCACCCAGGTACTCGGTGGTCTTGAAGCCCTCGTTGAAGCAGCCCAGCGCTGACCACTTGTCGACCAGGTCGGCCGGCAGCGGCTCACCGGTCTCGTGGTGCCGGGCATAGTTCAACAGCACCTCGGGCCAGGTCATCCACATCTCGTTGACCTGGCTGGGGTACTCCACGAAGTCCCGCGGCACCGCCGTGCCCGACTGTGTGGGCCAGTGCACCTGCGAGAACAGCCCGTGCAGCGCGTGGCCGAACTCGTGGAAGGCGGTGTTGACGTGGTCGACACTCAACAGCACTGGGGCACCCTGGCGGGGCTTGGGCAGGTTCAGGTTTTGGCAGACCACCGGCAGGGTGCCGCGCAGTCCCGACTGCTGGACCGGTGAGTTCATCCATGCCCCGCCCTGCTTCGTGTCGCGGGCGAAGGGGTCGTAGAGCAGCAGCCCCAGCTCGGAGCCGTCCTCGTTGTGCAGCTCGAAGACCATCACGTCGGGGTGGTAGCCGACCAGGTCGGTGCGTCGGGTGAAGGTGATGCCGTACAGCTTGGTCGCGGCGTGGAAGACACCGTCCTCCAGCACCCGGCGCAGTTCGAAGTAGGGCACCAGGTCGGCCGAGTCCAGCCCGAACCGCTCCTGCTGCAGCAGTTCGGTGTAGAACGACCAGTCCCAGGGGGCGAGTTCGAAGGTTGGCTCCCCGGCGGCGTGCTGGCGGGCGTTGATCAGTTCCTGCAGCGCCTCGGCCTCGCGGTACATGTTGGCCAGGGCCGCCGGCGCCAACGGGTAGATCCGCTCGCGGATGGTCTCGGGGTTGCCGACGGTCTGGTCGGCGGTGCGCACCGCGGTGTGGCTCGGGTAGCCGAGCAGGGCCGCGCGCCTGGCCCGCAGTTCCACCATCTCGACAACCAGTGCGGTGGTGTCGAACTCGTTGCCCCGGCTGCCGCGCTGGGCGGTGGCCTCGTAGATGCGTCGTCTGCTGGCGCGATTGGTCAGGCTCGCCAACCACGGGTGCATGGTGGTGTTGACCAGGGCGACCAAGTAGCCATCCAGGCCCTTGTCGCGGGCGGCATCGGCGCACAGGTCGAGCTGTTCGGTGGTAAGCCCGTCGAGTTCCTCGGCGGTGCTGAAGTGCACCGCCAGGTCATTGGTGTCGTTGAGCAGCCGCTCCTGGAACTGGGTGCGACGGGTCGCGAGTTCCGCGTTGATCGCGGCGAGTTGTTCGCGCGACTCATCGTCCAGTTCAGCACCGGCGAGCCGGGCCGAGGTGATGTAGCGCCGGGCCAGGTGCTGCGCGTCGGGGGCGAGCCCGGTCTGGTCACCGTTGGCGACCGCGGCGATCCGGCCGAACAATTGCTGGTTCATCCAGATGGCGTCGCTGTGGGCGGCGAGCTTGGGGGCCAGTTCGGTGGCCAGCGCCCGGATCTCCTCGGTGCCGTGGGCAGGCACGACGACATAGAACGCAGACAGGGCGCGTGAGAGGTCCTCGTCGGCCGACTCCAGTGCCCCGATGGTGTTGTCGAAACTCGGTTCCTCGGGATTGTCGGCGATCTGCTGCACGTTGGCCAGGTTGCGACGCATTCCCTCCTGGATCGCTTCGCGGTAATCGTCGACGCCCAAGTGGGCGAAATCGGGCAACTGGTAGGGCAGGCTGCTGGGGCCAAGCAGAGGATTCGGCATGCCGAACATGCTAGGGGGTACTACTCGGCAAACGGCTCCGGGTCGCCACCACCGAGGCGCTTGATGTCCGCCTCGTCGCCGGTGAGGTCGACCACGGTGGTGGCCACCGTGCCGCAGTCACCGGAGTCGAGCACGACATCGACCTGGTGGTCGAGGGTCTCCTTCACCGCCCAGCCGTCGGTCATCGGCTCGGTCTCCCCCGGCAGGATCAGCGTCGAGGAGACCAACGGCTCCCCCAATGCGTCCAGCAGCGCCAAGGTGGTGGTGTGGGTCGGCAGGCGCAGCCCGATCGACTTCTTCTTGTCGTGCTGCATCAATCGGGGCACCTCACGCGAGGCCTTCACGATGAAGGTGTAGTGCCCCGGCGTGTTGGCCTTCAGCGCCCGGAACACCCAGTTGTCCATGTCGACCCATTGGCCCACCTGCGAGAACTCGCTGATCATCAGGGTGAAGTGGTGGTGCTGGTCGAGCTGGCGGATGCTGCGGATGCGTTCCAGCCCGTCCTTGTTGTTCAGCACGCAACCCAGCGCGTAACCCGAGTCGGTGGGATAGGCGACCAGCCCACCGTCTTTGAGCACGGTGACGCACTGCTGCAGGGCGCGGGGCTGGGGGTTGTCCGGGTGGACGTCGAGGTAGCGTGCCATGGACCGACTCTATTCCTAGGAGTCGACCAGTTGGGCGGTGGCGCTGCCGCGGGCGGTCAAGGAGTTGATCCCGAGCAGCGACAGGAAGGTCGTCGGTGTGCTCGTCGAGGTCTCGACGGTGACGCGGCCACCGGTGATCGTGATCGTTCCGGGCATGCCGCGGGCATCGAGCACCCGCTGCGCCGCTGCCCGGGCACCGCCGGCAGCGGGACCACCCTGGATCGAGTCGCTGGCATGCGCCGAGACGGCCGCGCGGGCGGCTTCGGCAGCCACGGTCTCGGCACGGGAACGCGCCGCAGACTGGGCACCGCCGTCGACCACGAGGCCCACGGCGACCAGCAGCACCACCATGACGGTGGCGAACAGGGCGGTGACACTGGCGCCGCGTTCCGAACGGCGACGTGAGGGGAATGACTGGCGGGGCATGGTCCCAGTCTTGCCCACCGCGGGGCGATTTCGGGGTTGTCCACAGGGGCAGGATTCGCCGGTGCCCTAGGCTGGGGCGCGAACACTGAACCTCTTCGACCCAGAAAGGTTGCGCCATGGTCTCCAAGGTTGCCCTTCTCACTGCGGGCGGCTTCGCCCCGTGCCTGTCGTCCGCTGTTGGCGGTTTGATCCAGCGCTACACCGAGCTGTCCCCCGACACCGAGATCATCGCCTACAAGCACGGCTACCAGGGCCTCCTGCAGGGTGACTACTACACGGTCACCGACGAGGTCCGCCGCAACGCGGGGCTGCTGCACCTCTACGGTGGCTCCCCCATCGGCAACTCGCGGGTGAAGCTGACCAATGCCGCCGACCTGGTCAAGCGTGGGCTGGTGCAGGAGGGCGACGACCCGCTGAAGGTGGCCGCCGATCGCCTGGTCGCCGACGGGGTTGACGTGCTGCACACCATCGGTGGTGACGACACCAACACCACCGCCGCCGACCTGGCTGCCTACCTGGCCGAGAACGACTACGGCCTGACCGTGGTCGGCCTGCCCAAGACCATCGACAACGACGTCATCCCGATCCGCCAGTCGCTGGGTGCCTGGACGGCGGCCGAGCAGGGCTCGATCTTCGCCCAGAACATCGTCGGCGAGCACAACTCGGGGTCGCGGATGCTGATCATCCATGAGGTCATGGGACGCAACTGTGGCTGGCTGACCGCCGCCACCGCCGCCAAGTACCGCGAATGGGTCGAGGCCCAGCAGTGGCTGCCCGAGATCGGCCTGTCGAAGCAGGCCTGGGACGTGCATGCGGTCTACGTGCCCGAGGGCCACATCGACCTGGAGGCTGAGGCCAAGCGCCTGCGCACCGTGATGGACGAGGTCGGCAACGTCACCATCTTCCTGTCCGAGGGTGCCGGCCTCGAGTCGATCATCGCCGAGATGGAGAAGGCCGGTGAAGAGGTGCCGCGTGACCCCTTCGGCCACGTGAAGCTCGACAAGATCAACCCGGGCAAGTGGTTCGCCGACCAGTTCGCGGGCCTGCTGGGCGCCGAGAAGGTCATGGTGCAGAAGTCGGGCTACTTCAGCCGCTCTGCTGCCGCGAACCAGGCCGACCTCGACCTGATCAAGCAGTGCACCGATCTGGCCGTCGAGTGTGCCCTGGACGGTCGCGCCGGGGTCATCGGTGAGGACGAGGAGAACGGCAACGTGCTCACCAACATTGCCTTCGACCGGATCGCCGGCGGCAAGGCCTTCGACCTGACCACCGACTGGTACCTGCAGACCCTGGCCGCCATCGGCCAGGACGTGCCCCAGAAGGTCGACGTCCAGCACTGAGTTGTCTGCGGGGGTGGCCACGGGAGCAAGACCTGCCCCGTACTCACGACCCGTGGGGGTGCAGGGGGTCTTCCCCCGCAGACAGATCAGAAGTCGAAGTCAATCCCACTGATGAAGTCCCCGACGCCCTCGGCGAGCCCGGAGAATCCCTCCACGGCTCCGCCGAGGGCGTCGAGCACGTCCAGGTCCCCCACCATTTCGAGCATGCCCATGGTGCCGCCGACTCCGTCGAGCAGGTCGGCGACGACCATGCCCATGTAGAGGCCGTCGAACCAGTCCAGCGCCATCGGCACGTCGTAGCCCTCGAGCCGGGCCTTGGCGGCTACTTCACCGAAGACCTTGGCCCAGTGGTCGGCCACACCGAAGACGATCGCATAGGGCAGGTAGCGGCTGAAGATTTCGGCGGCTTCCTCGAACTTGATCTGGTCGGCCTCGGCGGTGGCCAGGTACTTCTTGAACCCGAGGGTCTGGATGTAGGCAGCGGTGCCCACCGCCGTGCGCGGCACACGACGCTTCACGGAGCGGTTGAACAGCCACCCGGCGCCCAGCACCACGACCGCCGACAGGATGGAAATCACCGAGAAGCCGCCGGCGAAGACCCACAGCAGCGCGAGCAGGGCGCTGGCGCCCATCAGCAGCGTGCCCAGGCAGCCGCCCGAGCTCGCCTGGGGGTGCTTCTTGTACCAGCCCATGGCCTGGACCGCCTCGTACAGGTCGGCCTGGGCACCGCGCATGGTGTCGGCGAAGCGGGCACCGAGCTGCGACATCCGCACGGTGTCGCCGTCACGGAACAGTTCGCGCAGCAGGCGCTGCTCGAACGGGTGCAGGGGCACGTCACCGCGGCGGGAGCCGCGGGGCAGCTTGGTGATCACCCAGTCCTTCGCCTGGTCGCGACGGGCGCTCTGGCGGCGGCCACGCGGGGCCGCGGGCAGCTCCTCCTCGTCCACCGAGGCGATCTTCACGTAGTCACGCACGGCCAGGTCGACGATGGTGGCGGTGACGTCGTGCATGTCGGCCTTGCTGTCCACCACGGTGCCGACCAGGCCGGGGGTGAGCCCGCGCGGCGGCTGGAACTGCACGGCCACCTCACCGGAGTATTCGCGCCCCGGTGAGACCCGCTTGATGTGGGGTTCCTGGCCGGGACCTGGCACCTGCCCGGGCACCACACCATCGAAGATCTGGTCCCTGCTGAACAGCCGGCTCAGGGCGTGGACACCGCCGGCGAGGGCCAGCAGCATGACGCTCATCACCAGGAGACCAAGATCGACACTGTCCATGAACCATTCCTCACCATCGGCCGCGACGTCGCTCGTGCGGTCCCGTCCAGCTTACCGACCCTCATTTCGCGGGCCCCCGGAGCCCGGATGGGGGCGTACAAGCACATCACCTTGACTAGTTGGAACGACCCCCCGCCGTAATCGTGGAAGACATGGTGGACTAGGTTTGTCAATGTCCAGAAGGGGCCCAGGATTGGGTCCCGCATCGACCGGCCGCGGGTCGGCGGTGGAATGCTACTCAGAGAGGTGTCGCCGATGAACTCCGATGCGGCGGACTCCCTGCTCCTGGCCGGGGACTTCGAAGTTCCCACCGATGAGCAGTGGCAGGCCGAAGTCCAGAAGGTCCTCAACCGAGGGCGGCCCGAGGGCAAGCAGCTCACTGCGGAGCAGGCCCTGGCCCGGCTGCGCACGACCACCGTTGATGGTCTGGAGATCGAGCCCCTGTACACCCGCGAGAACGCTCCGGAGCACCTGGGCGCGGCGGGGGTGGACCCCTTCACCCGCGGCTCGGTCGTCAAGGACGGGGACCCGGTCGGCTGGGACATCCGGCAGTACCACGAGGACCCCGACCTGGCGTTCACCAAGAAGCAGATCATGGCCGACATCGAGCACGGCGCCACCTCGCTGTGGCTGCGGCTCGACCCTGACGCCATCCCGGCCAGCGCCCTGGCCGATGAACTGAGCGAAATCATCCTCGACCTGGCTCCGGTCTCCGTGGTCAGCCACACCGACCAGGCCGCCGCCGCCCAGGCACTCTACGACGTGTGGAAGAACAGCGGTCGTCCGCTGGACAAGCTGGTCGGCAACCTGGGCATCGACCCGTTCGCGCTGGCCGCGCTGACCGACCAGCCCGTCGACCTGGCCCCGCTGTCGGAGTGGGCCTCCCGGGCGCTGGCGGAGTTCCCCGTCGCCCGCTCGCTGACCGTCGACGTGTTGCCCTACCACGAGGCGGGGGCTGCGGAGGTCGACGAGACCGCCTTCGCCATCGCCACCGGCATCGAGTACCTGCGGGCCCTCGAAGCCGCCGGCATCAGCGCCGCCGATGCCTTCGGCCAGATCGCCTTCCGGCTGCCGGCCACCACCGACCAGTTCCTGACCATCGCCCGGCTGCGGGCGCTGCGTCGCCTGTGGGCCCGGGTCGGTGAGGTCAGCGGGGTGGCTGCCGACAAGCGCGGCGCCCTCGTGCACTCGGTCACCTCACCGCGGATGTTCACCCGCGACGACCCCTACGTCAACATCCTGCGCACCACCATCGCCACCTTCTCGGCGGCTGTCGGTGGCTCGAACATCGTCACCACCCTGCCGTTCGACACGGTCGTGGGCCTGCCCGGCGACTTCAGCCGTCGCGTGGCCCGCAACGTCCAGGTGGTGCTGTCCGAGGAGTCGAACATCGCCCGCGTCAACGACCCGGCCGGTGGCTCCTGGTACGTCGAGTCGCTCACCGACCAGATCGCCCAGAAGGCATGGGCGCGCGTGCAGCAGATCGAGGCGGACGGTGGCTTCGGCCAGGCGTTCTCCGGCGGTGCGGTGGCAGCGGCCATCGAGGCCACCACCACCGAACGCAACACCCGCCTGGCGAACCGGACGCAGCCGCTGACCGGCGTGAGCATGTTCCCCATGCGCGACGAGAAGCCCATCGAGGCGCGTCCTCGTCCGGAGGCCTCGCACACCCGCGAGCAGTTCCCGCTGCGCCGTGACGCGGTGATCTTCGAAGCCCTGCGGGACCGCTCGGCCGCCGCCGGGAACCCGTCGGTCTTCCTGGCCGCCCCGGGCACCCGCCGCGACTTCGCGGGCCGGCTGGGGTTCGCCGAGAACGTCGAACTGATCGCCGGCTTCGGCATTCCCACCACCGAAGGCACCGACCCGGCCACCTTCGCCAGTGAGTTCAGGGCCTCCGGCGCCAAGGTCGCCGTGCTGTGCAGCTCGAAGGGCGTCTACGTCGAACACGCGCTGCCGGTCGCCAAGGCCCTCAAGGACGCCGGGGCGGTGAAGGTCTACCTGGCCGGCTCCACCAAGGAACTGGGCGACCAGGACCACACCGGGCTGGTCGACGGGACCATCTTCGCCGGCATGGACGTCGTCACCCACCTGAACGAGATCCTCGACACCGTGGAGGCATCAGCATGAGCATCCCCAATTTCAGTGACATCGAACTGGGCGCGGGGGCCCCACCCGCCGACGCCGCCGAGACCTTTGCCGGCCTGTCCGCCGGCGCCGAGGTGTGGGAGACCGCGGAACTGATCCCGGTCAAGAACCAGTACGACGAGTCCGACTACGCCGGGCTGGATTTCCTGGACACCCGTCCGGGCCTGCCCCCGTTCCTGCGTGGACCCTACGCCACCATGTACACCTCCCGGCCGTGGACGATCCGCCAGTACGCGGGCTTCTCCACCGCCGAGGAGTCGAACGCCTTCTACCGCCGCAACCTCGCGGCCGGCCAGAAGGGCCTGTCGGTCGCCTTCGACCTGGCCACCCACCGCGGCTACGACTCCGACCACCCACGGGTGACCGGTGACGTGGGCATGGCCGGTGTGGCCGTCGACTCGATCCTGGACATGCGCCAGCTGTTCGACGGCATCCCGCTGGACCAGATGTCGGTGTCGATGACCATGAACGGCGCCGTGCTGCCGGTGCTGGCGATGTATGTGGTGGCCGCTGAGGAACAGGGTGTCAAGCCCGACCAGCTGGCCGGGACGATCCAGAACGACATCCTCAAGGAGTTCATGGTTCGCAACACCTACATCTACCCGCCGACACCGTCGATGCGGATCATCTCCGACATCTTCGCGTTCACCAGCGCGAACATGCCGAAGTTCAACTCGATCTCCATCTCCGGCTACCACATGCAGGAGGCCGGCGCCTCGCTCGACCTGGAGCTGGCCTACACGCTGGCCGACGGCATCGAGTACCTGCGTGCCGGTGAGTCGGTGGGCCTGCCGATCGACAAGTTCGCCCCCCGGTTGTCGTTCTTCTGGGCCATCGGCATGAACTTCTTCATGGAGGTCGCCAAGATGCGCGCCGGGCGCCTGCTGTGGGCCCGGTTGACCCGTGAAGCCGGCGCCACCAACCCGAAGTCGATGAGCCTGCGCACGCACTCGCAGACCTCGGGCTGGTCGCTGACCGCACAGGACGTCTACAACAACGTCACCCGGACCGGTATCGAGGCCATGGCCTCGACCCAGGGCCACACCCAGTCGCTGCACACGAACGCGCTGGACGAGGCGATCGCGCTGCCGACCGACTTCTCGGCCCGGATCGCCCGCAACACCCAGCTGTTCCTGCAGCAGGAGTCGGGCACCACGCGGGTGATCGACCCCTGGGGTGGGTCGGCCTACGTCGAGAAGCTCACCTACGACCTGGCTGCCAAGGCATGGGAACGCATCCAGGAGGTCGAGCAGGCCGGTGGCATGGCCAAGGCCATCGAGGCAGGCATCCCCAAGATGCGCATCGAGGAGGCCGCGGCCCGCACCCAGGCCCGCATCGACTCCGGCCGCCAGCCGGTGATCGGGGTGAACAAGTACCAGCTCGACCACGAGGCCCCGCTGGAGGTCCTCAAGATTGACAACGCCGAGGTGCGCCGCAGCCAGATCGCCAAGCTCGAGAAGCTGCGCGCCGAGCGTGATTCGCAGGCTGTCGAGGCCGCCCTGGAGAAGCTGACCTGGGCTGCCGCCAACCCGGACCCGACCGATCCGGAGCGCAACCTGCTGAAGCTGTCGATCGATGCAGCCCGCGCGCGGGCGAGCATCGGTGAGATTTCTGACGCGCTGGAGAAGGAGTTCGGGCGCTACCAGGCACAAATCCGTACCATCTCTGGTGTGTACAGCAAGGAATCCGGGGACACCCCCGCCGTGGCCGAGGCACGTGAGCTGGTCGAGGAGTTCGAGAAGACCGAGGGACGTCGTCCGCGCATCATGGTCGCCAAGATGGGCCAGGACGGTCACGACCGTGGCCAGAAGGTGATCGCGACCGCCTATGCCGACCTCGGCATGGACGTCGACGTCGGCCCCCTGTTCCAGACCCCTGAGGAGGCAGCCCGTCAGGCCATCGAGGCCGACGTCCACATCGTGGGTGTCTCCTCCCTGGCAGCGGGGCACCTGACGCTGGTGCCGGCGCTGCGCGCGGAGCTGGACAAGCTGGGTCGTCCCGACATCATGATCGTCGTCGGTGGCGTCATCCCCGAGCAGGACTTCGAGGAACTCCGTGAGAACGGTGCCGACGACATCTACCCGCCCGGCACCGTCATCCCGAACGCGGCAGCATCCCTGCTGAAGCGGCTGCGGGTGCGACTGGACGAGGCCCGTGCCTGACCCGTACGCCCTCGATGCGTTGGTGGGCGGGATCCTGGAGGGATCCCGCCCACACATCGCCCGAGCCATCACCCTGGTCGAGTCCAAGCTGCCCGCCCACCGTGATCGCAGCCGGGAACTGCTGCGGGAACTGGCCACCCACACCGGCACCGACACCGTCCGGGTCGGCATTTCCGGGGTTCCCGGGGCCGGCAAGTCCACCTTCATCGATGCCCTGGGCACCCGGCTGGTCGACGCCGGCCACAAGGTGGGGGTGCTGGCGGTTGACCCGTCCAGTTCCCGCACCGGTGGCTCGATCCTGGGCGACCGGACCCGGATGGGTGAACTCGCCAGCCGCGAGAACGCCTACATCCGCCCCTCTCCCAGCGGCAACCACCTCGGCGGTGTGGCGCGTGCCACCCGCGAGTCGATGCTCATCCTGGAGGGCGCCGGCTTCGACGTGATCATCGTCGAGACCGTCGGCGTCGGCCAGTCGGAGGTCGCGGTCTCGGGCATGGTCGACACCTTCCTGATGCTGGCCCTGGCCAGGTCCGGTGACCAGTTGCAGGGCATCAAGCGCGGCATTCTCGAAATGGTCGACGTGATCGGCGTCAACAAGGCCGACGGCGACCGCGAAGGGGACGCGCGGGTGGCCGCCCGCGAGATGCGGATTGCCATGAAACTGATCTCTTCGGCCGAGGAGCACCGCATTCCCCAGGTGCTGCCCTGCAGCGCCTACACCGGGATGGGCCTGGACGAGCTGTGGAAGGCCGTCCTCGACCACCGCGCCGACCTCGAGGCATCGGGTGGCCTGGCCACCCGCCGCGCCCAGCAGCAGGTCGACTGGCTGTGGGCGATGGCTGAGGAGGAGGTCCGTTCCAGCCTGCACCGCAGCGAATCCGTCCAGGCGGTGCGCGCCGGCCTGGAGCAGCAGATCGCCTCAGGACAGCTCAGCGCACTCGAGGGTGTGCAGGAGTTGTTGAGCCGGTGGCGCCAGGACGTGATCAACTCCGGCGCGGAGCTGTTCCGGCTCTGAGGTTGGGTTACTGGTCCTTCTTGCGTCCGAACAGCTTCTTGGCCGCGGACGTCAGCGCGACCAGCAGCGCCCCGGCACCGAGCCCGGTGGCCGTCCCGGCGACCCACCCGGCGCGCATGCCGACCTTCACCGAGCGTGCGGCGACCGGTTCGGAGACCATCCGGTCGGGGTTCGGCTGCGGGTAGTCGTCCAGGGTGACCAGCTTGGGCCGGTAGGGCAGGTGCTGGTGCGGGCGGGCGGTGGTGAGCACGCTGGGGATCTCATCGCGTGACAGCTTCACCTCGGAATCGGCCCGCAGTTCGGCGCGTTCCTGGTCGGCCTGCGCCCAGTGGTCGTCGGCGGCAATGGTGTCGTCACGCTGGCGCAGCGGCTCGTCGGCGGCGTTGTAGTGGAAGGCCACGGCCGGCTGCTTGTCGGTGGCGATCCAGCAGCCGATGAACAGGATGATCCTGGCGAACAGGTTCATGAACAGCATCAGGATGATCACCGGCCCGAACAGCGCAGCTGCCCGGTTGTTCGAGAAGACCCCGATCAGGGCACTGGCGCCGATCTGCAGGGCGGTGAAGGCGACCGCGCCGATCACCGAGCCGACCATCTTCACCTTGCTCGGACGATGGTCATTGGGCAGCAGCGTGAAAATCAGCATGAACAGCAGCCACGCGGCGACCAGGGTCAACAGGGTGCTGGCCGAGCGCAGTAGCAGGTTGCCACCGGGCCAGTGCCGGATGTTCAGCAGCCCGGCCACCCAGTCGGTCAGCGCGGTGCCACCGATCGACATGCCGAAGGTGACCAGCACCCCGACCAGCAGCAGGAGCAGGGTGGCCAGATTCGCCAGCGTGGTGACCACGATGTTGCGCTTGGACTCCACGTACTCGAACTCGGGGCGCCACTGGGCGTTGATGGCATTGCGCAGGTTGCCGATCCAGCCGGACCCGGCGTATGCCAGCGACACCAGGCCGACGATGCCGACGGCGCGCCAGTTGCGCAGGTAGTCGACGATCAGGTCGCTGAGCTGGGTGCCGGTCTCACTGCTGAGCCGTTCGGTGAGCAGGTCACTGACGGCGGTCATCCAGTCCGGGCGCAGGACCGTCAGGGTCATGCCCAGCATCGAGAAGGCGAACATCAGGATCGGCACCAGCGCCAACACCGAGAAGTAGGTGATGGCGGCCCCGAACTGGTTACCCAGGCGGTTGCCGAAACGCAGGTTGGCCCGCAGCAGGTGGGCGATGGTGGGGTGGGCCAGAATCGCGTCCAACCTCTGCTTCACGGGCACTCTCCTGTCGGCTCGGGCCCGATCGGTCAGGCCAGCTTCTTGCGGCGGCGACGACTCACTTCGTCATCGGACACGATAACGGGCGTGGCCTCTGCGCGCTCGGTCGGGAGCTCAGCCAGTGAACCCTCGAGGTCACGCCAAACGCCGCCGAGGGCGATCGCGAACATGCCCTGGCCACCGTTGAGCAGGTCGATGATCTCGTTGTTGGAGGTGCACTCGTAGACCGAGACGCCATCGCTCATCAGGGTGACCTGGGTGAGGTCCTGCACCCCGCGCTGGCGCAGGTGGTCGACCGCGAGTCGGATCTGCTGCAGCGAGATGCCGGCGTCGAGCAGCTTCTTGATCACCTTCAGCATCAGGATGTCGCGGAACGAGTACAGCCGCTGCGAACCCGAGCCTTCGGCGGAACGCACGCTGGGGACGACCAGGTCGGTGCGGGCCCAGTAGTCGAGCTGGCGGTAGGTGATGCCGGCCGCACCGCAGGCCACCGGCCCACGGAAGCCGAGGTCCTCGGGCAGGGGTGCGAAGTCGCCGTCGAACAGGGTGCCCTGCAGGTCCACCTTGTCGGTGGCCTCAGATCGCGGGGATCCAGCGCTGGTGCTCATTGTGGGTTCCTTCGTGGTGCCGTGCCAACACCTGAAAACCTAGTTGCCGCCGACCCCCGGACCCCGGCGGACACGCCGCCAACCACTGGCCGACCCCGTCCGAGTTCGGACGAGTGCCGGTTGACTAGGGGTTTCGTGGCATCCATGGGGTGAACCGCCTCTTGAGGGTTCGAGTTCGGGCTCAGGCCTCGAAGTCGTCGGCGTTGACGTTGTCGAGGAATTCGCGGAACTTCTCCACATCATCCTCCGGGACGGCTTCCTCATCGGTGATGCCGGCTTGTTCGAGCACCTGGTCGGTGCAGGTCAGGGTCAGCCCCGAGCGCAGCGACAGCGCGGCGAGGTCGGAGGGGCGGGCGGTGAGCACGTGGCCGTCGACCACCAGCTCGGCATTGAACACCCCGTCCCGCACGTCGGTGATGCGCCCCTCGAGCTGGGTGTGGCCGAGTTCGGTGAGCATGCTGGCCATCAGGTCGTGGGTCAGCGGCCGCGGGGGAACCTGGCCCTCCATCGCCGTGAGGATGGCCCTGGCCTCGGCATGCCCGACCCAGATGCTGAGTTGGCGCGCGCCATCCTGCTCACGCAGCAGCAGGGTGGGAACCTGTCCCGCCCAGTCCATCACGACCCCGATCACATCCAGCTTCGGCATGGCCACCACGATACTCGTCCTCAGGGCTCGAGCATGGTGTGCATCATCGCGGCGTGGGCGTGCAGCACCAATCGGGTCACCTCACTGGCGGCCTCACTGGCGTGGGTGCGGCGCCGCACGAACGGGGCGATCGCCTGCTCCACCAGCCCGGCCTCCCGCTCGGCGGCCTGCTTGATGGCCCGCAGGTGTCGGGTGTCCATGCCGTAGGGCGCCAGCTTGGTGGCCACGACGCAGATGGTGAGGGCCTCACGGCCGTAGTAGCTGGTGCCCCGCTTGGGGCCGACGATCTGCAGCCTTTCGAGGTCGAGCAGCGTGGCTTCGGAGACCCCGCTGGCCGAGATCAGTTCCCGGCGAGACATCCGCACCGGACGCGGGGGCTCCCGGTCCCGGCGGGCGGGTTCCGGGCGGTGCTCGGCCGAGGCGGAGGTGTCCACCGGGGTCGGCTGGGTGGGGGGCGCGTCGAGGCTGGGCGGCTCTCCCCCGGCGTCCATCACGTCGAGGTGGTCCTTGATGACTTTCAACGGGAGGTAGTGGTCACGCTGGACCCGCAGGATGTAGGCGAGCCGGTCGATGTCGACCTGCGCGTACTTGCGATAGCCCGAGGGGGCGCGCTCCGGCGACAACAAGCCTTCGCTCTCGAGGAATCGAATCTTCGAGATCGAAATGTCGGGGAACTCGGGCTTGAGGATGCTGAGGACCTGCCCGATGCTGCGCATCGGCGAAGCCATCAAGCCATCCCTGACTCGCTCACGCAGAAGACCATGCGGTACTTGCCGATCTGCACCTCATCGCCCTGGTTCAGGGGGGCCGGCTGGTCCACCAGAACACGGTTGACGTAGGTGCCGTTCAACGAGCCCAAGTCCTCCAGGGAGAATCCCTCCTGGCTGCGGACGAAGCGGCAGTGGTGCCGCGACACGGTGATGTCGTCCAGGAAGATGTCGGACTTGGGGTGGCGACCGGCGGTTGCCTCGTCGGTGTCGAGCAGGTACCGCGCGCCGGTGTCGGGCCCCCGTTCGACCAGCAGCAGCGCGTTGCTGGCCGGCAGGTCTCGGATGGCGGCCAACACCTCGGTCGACTGCTCGCCGGCCGGGCGGGTGTCCTCGGTGATGATGGGGATGGTGCGTGTGGTGTCACTGGTGCTGGTCAGTTTCGTCCCGCACTGGGCACAGAAGTTGCTCCCCGCGGCGTTCGCGTGGCCACACGCTGGGCAGTCGACCATCGTTTCTCTTCCTCGTCATTCTGGCGGCGCCTCCGGCGCCAGCCACATCATGGTGGAGTTCGTCCATTCTAGGGAGGTGTCGGCCACCGCGTGGGAACCACCCGCCGCGAGCCCTTGCCGAATCAGGGCCCGGGGCTCATTCACCCACGAAATTCTCGTAGCCCTCGGCGTCCATCAGCGGCAGTTCACCGACCAGTTCGGTGGGCGCCAGTTCGACGTCGAACAGCCAGCCGGCGCCGTACGGGTCGGCCCGAACCAGCTCGGGCTGGCTGCCCAGGGCCTCGTTGACGGCGGTGACGATGCCGGTGACCGGGGCGACCACGGTCTCACTCGAGTTCGGCCCCACCAGCTCGCCGCACTCGTCGCCGGCACGCAGCGCCGCGCCGACCGTGGGCAGGCTGACGTGGATCACCGTCCCCGCGGTCTCGGCCCAGTAGTCGGTGCCGCCGACCCGCAGCTCCCGCCCGTCACCGAGCCGGACCCACAGGTGCTGCATGCTGTACCTCACGTCCGAAGGAAATCGCGACACGGGAACCCTCCTTGATCAGGTGGCTCCAGCCTAGACCGGCTCGGCCCACTGCGGGACGACAGGGGTGTGCAGGGACTGGATGAGAATGCGTTCGGCGGCTGCGATCACCACCCGCGCCCCGACTTCGGGGGCCTGCGCCCGGCTGACCAGGCCGCCGCGGAACCTGGCGCCCTCCTCGAGGCTGTGCGGGTCACCGATCACCTTCATGACGTAGGGCGGGCTGATGGCGGTGCCATCGACGCTGATCGGGCTCTGCCCGTTGCCGAACCAGCTCGAGGCGACGATGCGCACGCCGTTCAGCTCGATCACCTCGGCCCCGGCGTCGCGCATCTCTTCGATGCCGTCGAGCAGCAGTTGTGGGGTCACCTTGCCGGCCTCGTCGTGGATGGTGATGGTGATGCCGGGCCCCTCGGCCGGGGCGGTGCCGGCCAGGATGGACAGGTCCTGGATGCGTTTGTTGGCCTGCGCCTGCGCGACGCGGCGGTTGTCGGCGCCGGTCTGCAGCTGCCGCTTGGCGGCCTCCTGCTCGGCGATCTGTTCGCGCAGGTCGTTGTTGCTCTTGTTCAGCTGGTCGAGCAGCCCGATCAGCTCGTCACGCCGCAGGGACGAAAAACTCTCATCGGCCCGGTTGGCGCGGAACTGCCAGACGGTGGCCATCGCGACCAGGCCGAGCACCACCGCCAGCACCAGCTGCGCCTTGCTGGGGCGCAGGAAGGAACGAAGCATGGCGGCGGCTGCGGGCCGCTGCCGGGGCGTGCTGGTCTCGGAGGCGCTGGTCTCGGGGGCGCTGGTTTCAGGCATGCAGGATCGCCCTTCGGATGGCGGCGGCGTTGTTGAAGATGCGGATGCCGAGCACCACCACGACCCCGGTGGACAGCTGGCCACCAACCCCGATCAGGTCACCGAGCCAGACGATCAGCGCGGCGATCAGCGTGTTGCTGAAGAACGAGACCACGAACACCTTGTCGGCGAAGGTGCCCTCGAGGTAGGCACGCAGGCCACCGAACAGGGCATCGAGCGCGGCGATGATCATGATGGGCAGGTAAGGGGCGAGGAAGGCCGGCAGGGTGGGCTCGAGCAGCAGCCCCAGCACCACCCCCAGCACGAGGCCCAGGACAGCGATCATTGGGGTGGCCCCGCCTTCTGGATGTTGAGCCCGGGGTCGGCGTTCAGGGTCAGGCTCCTGCTCACCGACACGTCATAGCGCATGTCGTAGTTCTGGTGCAGGTACTCCCACCAGGTCGCCCCGGTGGTGGTGGCCCAACGGGCCGGGAGGGTGTCCGGGTCGCCGATGGCCTCGACGGTGTACGGCCTGGTCAGGGAGGTGTAGTCGACGGTGATGGCGCTGCCGGCTCCGCGGATGGCCGTGCGGGAACTGAGCCGGTGGCCGTTGATGGCGATCGCCTCGGCGCCGGCCGCCCACAGCCCGTTCACGAGTTGGCGCAGGTCCTGGTCGAGCACCTGCGACACGTCGCTGTCCTGGGTGGTGGAGTCGTCCACGATGATCACCACCCCGGGGCCGGTGACGGCCGTGGCCCCCGACAACACCCCGAGGGTGCTCAGCTGCGCGGCGGTGCTGGAGTCCTTGCCGACTGCCTGGGCCTGCAGCTGTTCGACCTCGGCATCGACCTCAGTGAGTTGGCGGCGCAGCTCGGCCTGGTCGTCCTGCTGGGCGCGGACCTGGTTGATGAGCGCGGCACGTTCCGTGGCGGCCTGCGGCTGGGCTCGCAGGTTCTGCACGGCCGCCACCCCGAGCAGCACCCCCGCCAGCAGCACCGTGATGATCAGCAGCCCGCGTCGACGGGGGGCCGGGCCGTCGCGGTGGGCCGCGGCGTAGCCGGGGTCCAGACTGGTCGCGGCGAGCTCGGTCAACAATGACATGCTCTCATCCGGGCGTCGGGCCATGGTGGCCAGTGTAGGTGCCCCGCCGGGTGGGTTGGTCAGACCCGCGGGTGGGAGCGCAGCAGCGCGATCGTCTGGCGCACGTAGAGCACCCCGGCCCACCAGTAGAGCCACGAACCCCACAGCGCAGAGGCCCAGCCGACCACCCGGGCCACGGCATGCCAGGTGGTGTCGCCGTCGCCGAGCAGCACCAGCGGGAAGGCGTAGAGCAGGCAGAAGGTGGCGGCCTTGCCGATGAAGTGCACCGGCAGGCTGGTGTAGCCGCGTGACTTCAGCAGCGGCACCATGCCGAGCAGCAGCAAGTCGCGGGCGGCCAGCACCACCAGCAGCCACCAGGGCACCAGTTCGCGCACCGCCAGGGCCACCACGATGGCCAGGATGTAGAGCCGGTCGGCCACCGGGTCGAGCATTTGCCCGACACGGGAGGTCTGCTTCCAGCGCCGTGCCAGGAAGCCGTCGAGCCAGTCGGTGAACCCGGCCAAGGCCAGCACCAGCACCGCGATCAGGTCCGAACCGGGCAGTGACTGCGGCGGGGCCAGGACCAGCCAGACGAACAACGGGACACCAACCAGCCGCGCGAAGGACAGCAGGTTGGGAATGGTCAGGACCCGGTCGGTGTCGTAACTGGGCTCGTCCAGCGGTTCGACGTCGACTCGATCAGCGTTGGCGAGTTGGTCGTTGTGGGCCACGGCCCCAGCCTACAGAGGCGTAGACCCCCGCCACCTCCTGGCCGATGACCGACCAGTCGTAGGTCATCGCATGCTCCCAGCCGGCGGCGCGCCGCGCGGGTGAGGGGTTCTCGAGCACCCTGATGACCTGTTCGGCCAGCGAATAGGGGTCCCCGGTCGTCGCGAGGGTGCCGACCAGGTCCTGATGGTCGTCGATGAGGACGTCACGGAAGGCGGGCAGGTCGCTGGCCACCACGTCCGCTCCGGCGGCGAGCGCCTCGAGCAGGACGATGCCGAAGCTCTCCCGGCCCGTGTGCGGTGCGACGTAGACGTCGCTGGCGCCGAGCACCTCGTCGCGCTCCCGGTCGTCGACGTAGCCGAGGAAGCGGATGCTCGGCAGCGCCCGCGGCGTGCCCTCCCCCACCACGCACACCTCCAGGTGCGGCACCCGGTGGCGGATCAGCGGCAGCGCCTGGGTGAGCACCTCGAAGCCCTTGCGGGGCTCGTCGTAGCGCCCGACGAAGGTGATTCTGGGGCCGGGGCTGCCACGCCACCAGGTCCGGTCGAGGTCGTCGGGTCGGGCGCCGAGGCTGATGCCGTTGCCGATGATGACCGGGTCGAGGCCGAGGTGGCGCCGGGCCACCTCGTGGGCCGCCGGTGAGACGGCGATGCCGGCGTCGACCCGGCCGATGGTGCGCCGCAGGTGGCGTCGGGCGGCCGAGAGCCTGGAGTCCGCCGAGGTGGCGGTGTGGAAGGTCGCCACCACCGGGCAGCGGGCCTGCCACAGGGCGAACAGGGCGATGCTGGGGGTGATCGGTTCGTGCAGGTGCACGATGTCGGGCTGGACCCGCCGCAGCCAGGCCCGCACCCTGGCGGCCGCCAGTGGGCCGAAGCTCAGCCGGGCCACCGACCCGTTGTACCGCAAGGGCACCGCCGTCCCGGTCGAGGTGTACTGCTCGGGCCGCAGCCCTGCGGCCTGCAACATGGCGGCTGTGGGACGGCCAGGGCCCAGGACCTGCACCCGGTGCCCCTGGCCGCTCAGCCACCCGGCCAGGCCGAGCACGTGGTTCTGCACGCCGCCCGGCGCGCTGAACGAGTAGGGGCAGATCAGCCCGATCGTGGACGGTGCGGTCATGGCGCCCGGTCGAAGAAGGGTTGCAGCATGTGCCAGTCGTGGGGGTGTTCGCGGATCTCGGCGGCGAAGAAGTCGCACAGTTGCTGGGTCATCGAGGTGAGCCGCTCCCGGTGGGTGTCGGCAGCGGCCGGCGGCGCGAGCGCCTCTGAGACGACCAGCCGCATGCGTCGTCCCTCGTAGTGACAGGCCACCCCGAACAGGGTCGCCCCCGAACGCAGCGCCACCTGGGCGGGCCCGGGCGGCATGCTGGCCGGTCGTGGTCCGGCACCGGTGTGCCAGGTGACGGGGATGCCCCGGCGGGAGAAGTCCCGGTCAGCCAGCAGGCAGACCAGCTTCGTGTGGTGCACGTCATCGACCAGGTTGCGCAGCACCTGCGGGTCACGGTGGCCGTAGACGCTGAACCCGAGCGCTTCACGCAGCCGGACGAAGACCTCGAACTCCTCGGGCACCAGTTCCTCGGCGACGGTGGAGACCGGCATCCCACGCCGGCAGACCCAGGCCCCGGCCAGGTCCCAGGACCCGGAATGCGGCAGGCCGAGCACCGCCCCGCCCTCGGCCATCGCCCGGCTCAGGCGCTGCCACTGGTCGGGGGACATCACGGCGCGGCGTTCGAAGTCGGCGGGTGACCAGTGCACCAGCTGCAGGGAGGTGATGGTGTTGCGCGCCCAGGACCACAAGCCCCGGACGACATCGACCCGGCGCGGGGTTCGTCCGGTCATCGTGGCGAAGTTGCGTGCCCAGCGCAGGGTGGGCTGGTTCGGCACGACGCTCATCACCAGCGCGCCGACCCCGACCAGGGGCCACCACAGGGGCCAGGGCACCCGGCTGACGAGCAGCCAGGCGCGGGCCCGCAGACGGAACCCCATGGGTGTCGTCATCGGCTCAACCCGTCGCCGAGGTGGTCTGGGTGTGCACCTGGGCCATCCGCTGGGCGACCGTGACGGCACCGGCGACCACCAGCCAGGCCAGGGCCGCGGGCAGGGCCCACCCGAGCCACCCGAGCCAGCCGGGCAGCAGGCCCGAGGTGGCCAGGCCGGTCAGCAGGATGCCCAGCCCGAGGGCGACCAGCCGGTCGGCGCGGGCGGCCAGCCCACCGGCCACCACGACCCCCAGCGATTCCCCGCGGGCCTTGGTGTAGCTGGTGACCTGGCCGATCACCAGGGCGGCCATCGCCGCACCGGCCCACAGGCGGGACTCCCCCGGCCCGGCGTAGTACAGCGCCACCCCCATGAACAGCGCGCCGTCGGCGATCCGGTCAAGGGTCGAGTCGAGGAAGGCACCCCAGGTGGTGGGTCGCCCGCTGAGCCTGGCCATCTGCCCGTCGATGCTGTCGGCGCACACCAGCACGGTCAGCACGATGGTGGCCTGCCACAGCCAGCCCTGCGGCAGCATCACCAGCGCGGCCACCACGGTCAGCAGGGTGCCGGCCCAGGTCACCACGTCGGGGCTCAGCCCGGCGCGCAACAGCAGCCGGGCCGGTGGGGTCATCACGACCCCCCAGCCCCGCCGGAAGCGTTCAAGCATCGCTGCGCCAGTTGTCGGCCAGCAGCGTCCGGGTGTCGCCCAGCAACTGCGGCAATGCACGGGTCTGGCCGATGATCGGCAGGAAGTTCGAATCGCCCTGAAAGCGCGGGACGATGTGCTGGTGCAGGTGCGCGGCGATGCCGGCCCCGGCCACGGCCCCCTGGTTCATGCCGAGGTTGAACCCGGCCGGGCCCGAGACAGCCCGCAGCGTGGTCATCGCCTCGCGGCTGAGCCGGCCGACCTGCATCATTTCGTCCCTGGTCAACTCGGTGAAGTCGGCCACGTGGCGGTAGGGGCAGACCAGCAGGTGGCCGGGCGAATACGGGTAGAGGTTCATCACCACGTAGGCGAGCTCACCCCGGTGCACCACCAGGCCCTCGTCATCGGGCAGGCCGGGCACCCGGCAGAACGGGCACTCATGGCCGCGGTCGGGGGTGCTGGGCTTGTTCTCGCCCTGGATGTAGGCCATCCGGTGCGGGGTCCACAGCCGTTGGAACTGGTCGGGCACACCGGCGTACTCGAACGACTCGTGAACCTCGCCCGGTTCCATGGCTCAGCCCTCCTCGGCGGCGGACGGGTTGGCGTTGGAGCGCGACCGCACGACCTGCACGATCTCGGCCACCGCCTCGTCCACGGGCACCCCGTTGCGCTGGGAGCCGTCGCGGAAGCGGAACGACACCGCCCCGGCTTCACGGTCCTCGCCGCCGGCGATCAGCATGAACGGTGCCTTCGACTTCTGGGCGTTGCGGATCTTCTTGCCGAACCGGTCGTCGGACAGGTCGAGCTCGACGCGGATGCCCTCGGCCCGCAGCTTGGTCGCGACCTGTTCGAGGTGATCGTTGAACTCGTCGGCAACCGGGATCCCGAGCACCTGCACCGGCGACAGCCAGGCCGGGAAGGCGCCGGCGTAGTGCTCGGTGAGCACCCCGAAGAAGCGTTCGATCGACCCGAACAGTGCGCGGTGGATCATCACCGGACGCTGCCGGCTGCCGTCGCTGGCGGTGTACTCCAGCTCGAACAGCTCCGGCTCGAAGAAGTCGAGCTGGATGGTCGACAGCTGCCAGGTGCGCCCGATGGCGTCCTTGGCCTGCACCGAGATCTTCGGCCCGTAGAAGGCCGCACCGCCCGGGTCGGGCACCAGCGCCAGCCCGGAGGCCTCGGCGACCTCGGCCAGGGTCTGGGTGGCTTCCTCCCAGGTCTGCTCGTCGCCGACCGACTTCTCGGGGTCGCGGGTGGACAGCTCCAGGTAGAAGTCGTCGAGCCCGTAGTCCTTCAGCAGGTCGAGGACGAAGCCGAGCAGCGAGGTCAGCTCGTCCTTCAGCTGTTCACGGGCGCAGTAGATGTGGGCATCGTCCTGAGTGAATCCGCGGGCGCGGGTCAAGCCGTGGACCACCCCCGACTTCTCGTAGCGGTAGACGCTGCCGAACTCGAACAGCCGCAGCGGCAGCTCGCGGTAGGAACGCCCACGGCTCTGGAAGACCAGGTTGTGCATCGGGCAGTTCATCGGCTTGAGGTAGTAGTCGACGCCCTGCTTGGTGATGTTGCCCTCGGCGTCACGTTCCTCGTCCATGTGCATGGGCGGGTACATGCCGTCGGCGTACCACTCCAGGTGCTTCGAGGTCTCGAACAGGTTCGCCTTGGTGATGTGGGGGGTGCTGACGAACGAGTAGCCGGCCTCGATGTGGCGCCGGCGGCTGTACTCCTCCATCTCGAGCTTGATCATGGCGCCCTTGGGGTGGAACACCGGCAGGCCCGAGCCGATCTCGTCGGGGAAGCTGAACAGGTCGAGTTCGGCGCCCAGCTTGCGGTGGTCGCGCTTGGCGGCCTCCTCGAGGCGGGTCAGGTGGGCGGTCAGGTCGTCCTTGGTGGCCCAGGCGGTGCCGTAGACCCGCTGCAGCGAGGCGTTGCGCTGGTCACCGCGCCAGTAGGCCGCCGAGCTGCGGGTCAGGGTGACGGCGTTGAGGTAGCCGGTGTGCGGCACGTGGGGGCCGCGGCACAGGTCCTTCCAGGCGACCGAGCCGTCGCGGCGCGCGTTGTCGTAGATGGTCAGCTCACCGGCACCGACCTCCACCGATGAACCGTCGTCGTCGGACGACTCGGACTTCTGCTCGATCAGTTCCAGCTTGAAGGGTTCGCCGGCGAGTTCGGCGCGCGCCTCATCGTCAGTGACGACACGGCGCACAAACTTCTGGCGTTCCTTGATGATGCGGCCCATCTGCTTCTCGATGGCCTTCAGGTCCTCCGGGGTGAGCGGGTCGACCTGGAAGTCGTAGTAGAAGCCGTCGGTGATGGGCGGGCCGATGCCGAGCTTCGCGTCGGCGTGCAGGTTCTGCAGCGCCTGGGCGGTGACGTGGGCAGCTGAGTGGCGCACGATCGACAGGCCCTCGGGGCTGGTCATTTCGACGGGCTCGACGGTGTCGCCGTCGGCCAGTTCGCGTGACAGGTCACGGGTCTCGCCATTGACCCGCATGGCGACGATCGAACGGTCGCCGCCGAACAGGTCGAGGCCGGTGGTAGTCGCCTCGACCGCCTGCTGGTTGGTTTCACCTGCACGGACGACCAGGACTGTGATGGACACCGGGTTTCCTCTCTCGACGGGCGGCCCCGCTCGGGGCCACCTGTCATTCTGCCGCAAGCCCGGCTGTGGTGGTAAACCATTCTGCGTAGGCTCGCCGCCATGACCTTCAGCGGCATCCCCCACGACGCGATCACCTTCTACCGCGAGCTCGAACTCAACAACAGTCGCGAGTGGTGGCAGGCCAACAAGCAGCGCTACGACGAGGTCGTCCGGGGCCCGTTCGAGCAGCTGGCCGGGATGCTCGAGCCGGTCTTCGGTGAGCCCAAGGTCTTTCGGCCCCACCGTGACGTGCGGTTCAGCCACGACAAGTCGCCCTACAAGCGCCACCAGGGCCTGTTCGTGCCGACGATGCCGCGCGCCGGGTGGTACTTCCAGGTCGATGCCGAGGGCATCCGGATGGGTGGCGGTTCGTATCACTTCGACGGTGGGCAGCTGGCCGGCTACCGGGCGTCGGTCGCTGAAGAGGTGCACGGACGACGGCTCGAGCGGGTGGTCGCCGAACTGGTCGAGGCCGGCTACGAGCTGGGCGGGGAGCAGTTGGCGACCCGCCCGCGCGGAATCGCTGCGGATGCGCCGCGCCTGGACCTGCTGCGCCGCAAGGCGCTCAACGCGATGCTGGTGCTGGGTGAGCCGGACTGGATGGCCACCGCCGAGCTGGCCGAGTACGTCCACGACTGCTGGGACGAGGTGCGCCCGCTGGTCGACTGGCTGCGTGACTGCGTGGGCTGACTGGGGCCTGCCTGCCTGGACGGCTCAGGCGCCGGGCTCGGGGTGGTCCCCGAAGGTGTCCCAGTCGCCGAACGCCGGACGTGAGCGCCAGTGGCCGGAGACGTCGAAATTGCGGTACTGCGTGATCCGAGCGTCCGGCGCGGGCTTGACGACCTCGCGGCAGGTCGCCGTACCGTCCTCGCGGAAGACCCACGCCTTGTGCGCCACGGACTCCATGAAGCCCAGGGGGCCGGCTGCGTCGTCCGGGTAGACGTGCACTTTGTAGTTGTCCAGGAAGAGCCGGTCCTCGCCCGCCCGGAAGGAGTAGTCGAAGGTCTGGGTGATCGAGCCGTTCGCGTCGTACTTGCGCACCCGGACGTGGGTGCCCCCCACCCCTAGGATCAGCGTGAAGTCCGGCACGGCGCGTCCTTCTTCGACCTTGCTCACCGAGAGCTGCGGCCCGTCAGCGAACCGGCGCCGGGCGCTCAGCTCGTCGATCTCGTTGATCGGCTTCTTCAGCGAGAGGTTCCAGTCGTGACCGTAGCGGTAGGTCGTCATGGGCGTGCCCTCCTGGCGTAGTGGTGCAACCCATCATCGCGTGCCGGGAACAAGGACGCCCGCGACCAGGCCTTCATTGACTGCGCCACTCGCGGTAGCGCTGTCATGATAGAGGCATGGCTGAAGATGTGGGCCGACCCGGGTGGCAGCGGTTCCGGACGGTCCTGGCGGTGGTGCTGCTCACCCTGGCGGTGACGCTCGCGCCAGTGGCTGCCGTGGGGACCTGGGCGAGGGCCCAACTGGTCGACACCGAACGGTTCGTGGCCACCTTCGCCCCGCTGGCGCACGACCCGGAGGTCCAGGAGTTCATCGTGACCCAGGTCACCGACGCCATTGACACCAACCTCGACCTGGACCAGGTGATCAACGACCTGGTGGAAGGCCTGATCCCGCTCAACCTCTCCCCCCGGGCGCTGGCCGCGATCCGCATCTTGAGCGGGCCGGCAGCCCAGCAGGTGCGCGAGATGATCCACGAAGCGACCGAGTCACTGGTGTCGTCGACCCGCTTCGCAGCGCTGTGGGAAGTGTCGCTGCGGCGGGCCCACCTGGTGTCGACCTCGGCGCTGAACGACGAACCGGGTGCCCTGCTGAGAATCTCGGACGAGGGCATGCTCACCCTGGAACTGGGCCCGGTCGTCGCGCTGGTGAAGCAGGGGCTGCAGGATCGTGGGTTCGAACTGGCCAGGCTCATCCCCGAGGTCACCCGGTCGGTGCCCCTCGTCCGGGTCGAGCACCTGAACGTGGTGAAAACCGTCTACCAGGTAGCTGTTGTCGCCGGGTACTGGTCGCCGTGGGTCGTCATCGGTCTGCTGGCGGCGGGAGTGCTGGCGGCTCGGCAGCGGCTGCGGGCCCTCGGGTGGGCCTGTGTCGGGCTCACCGGCGCCTTCCTGCTGCTGGGGACGGCCTTCGGGATCGGGCGGCGGCTGTTCATCAGCGGCCTCAGCCCCTCGATCATGCCTGCCGGTACCGCTGCAGTGGTGTGGGATCGCGCCACGGTGCTGATGGGGCCGCTGATCACCACCTTGACCCTGCTGGCCGGGGTGGCGGCCCTCGCCCTGTGGCTGGTGGGGCCCTCGTCGACGGCGGTGGCCCTGCGTGCCCGTGCTCGTCAGTGGTCCAGGGCCGAGCGCAGCAGCGCGGCGTAGGCAGCGGCCTCGCCCGTGGCGTACCTGGTGCGGGGCCAGAAGAATCCCCGCAGCCCGTCGCCCTTGGTGCGTGGGACGACGTGGATGTGCAGGTGCGGCACCGACTGGCTGACCACGGTGTTGATCGCGGTGAAGCTGCCCTGGGCGCCGAGCCCGGTGCGCATCGCCGCGGCCAACCGGGTCACCATGGTGAACAGGGGTGCGAACAGGTCGGCGGGAAGGTCTTCCAGGGTGTCGACGTGGGTGACCGGGCAGACCAGGACGTGTCCTTTGTACAGCGGCCGGTGGTCCAGGAAGGCGATCACCTGCTCGTCGCGGTGGACCACCTCGGCGTCGAGGTCGCCGGCCACGATTCGGCACACCACATCAGCTTGCGCGTCCATGTCACCCATCATCGCGTGCCCCATCATCGCGTGCCGGGAACGAAGAAGCCCCCGACCAGGCTTTCTGCCTGATCGGGGGCTTCCCCTTGTGGTGGGCGGTACCAGATTTGAACTGATGACCTCTTCCGTGTCAGGGAAGCGCGCTACCAGCTGCGCCAACCGCCCGAGGTGGAGACGGGATTTGAACCCGTGTACACGGATTTGCAGTCCGTTGCCTCGCCTCTCGGCCACTCCACCAAGGAGAAGTGACCTCAAACCTTTGTTGTAGAGGGCTGAGACCCTTCCGAGCGGACGACGAGATTCGAACTCGCGACCCTCACCTTGGCAAGGTGATGCTCTACCAACTGAGCCACGTCCGCATGCCCTGTGCTGTTCGGCCGTTTCCGACCTCCCGTTCTCGGGGCGTTGAAAACCATAGCCCACATCTTGCGAGGTGCACAAATCGGGGTCCGGTGAGCGTGTCTGACGGACGATCCAGGCCCTCGATTGGCAGGTCGCGGCAGGCTGCGCTAGAGTAATTCCTCGCACGGTCGATTGGCGCAGTGGTAGCGCGCTTCGTTCACACCGAAGAGGTCACTGGTTCGAACCCAGTATCGACCACCCGTTCGAAACGGCTCCTGACAAGCGGAAACGCAGTCGGGAGCCGTTTTGTTTCCCGGTGTCGTGCCGCAGACGTGCAACAACGCCCCGGCGGGGCAGGCAGGCCACGAGCCCGCGCCGTGGCAGCATGCACAGCATGATCACGGGAACGGTGCCGGGCAAGCCCGCGTTCCTGAAACGCCTGCTCGAGGACCCCGACCCGGGCTGGCTCAAGCGCCTGCTGCTCAACATCGTCCGGATGCTGTGGCGCACCATCGGCAGCTGCCTGCGCTACCGGGTCACCGGACTGGCCGCCGAGTCGGCCTTCTTCATGGTGCTGTCCCTGCCACCACTGCTGTTCGGCCTGGCCGGCGGGGTCGGGTTCATCGCCCAACGGTTCAGCGCCGAGGCGGTCGCCAATTTCCGCAACCAGCTGCTCGAGCTCGCCTCGCACCTGCTCACCGACGAGGCGCTGACCCAGGTGCTCGCCCCCACGCTGGACGAGGTGCTCGGCCGCGGCCGGGTCGACGTGGTCTCCATCGGCTTCGTGATCGCACTGTGGTCGGGGTCGCGGGCGCTGGCGGTCTTCCTCGACACGGTCACGATCATGTACGGCCACCACGGCCAGCGCGGCCCGATCCACAGCCGCGCCCTCAGCGTCGGCGCCTACTTCGCCATGCTGGCGCTGGCCGCGTTCTTCCTGCCGCTGGCGGTCGCCGGCCCCGGCCTGCTGCGTCGGCTGCTGCCCGACCAGTGGGACTGGTTGGTCGCCGGCTACTGGCCCGTCGTGCTGATCGGGTCGGTGGCCCTGCTGACCACCATCCTGAACTGGGCCGTCCCGGTGCGCCGCCGGTGGTGGGCCGACCTGCCGGGCGCCGCGCTGACCCTGGCCGTCTGGTTGGGCGGCTCGGCCCTGGTCCGGCTGATGCTCGCCGCGCAGCTGGGCACGGGGTCGCTGTACGGCCCCCTTTCGGCGCCGATCGGCCTGCTGGTGTGGCTCTACCTGTCGGCCTTCGCGGTGCTGCTCGGTGCCGCCTTGAATGCCGCCATCGAGTCGGTCTGGCCCCGCTTCTCGGGCATCAGCGAACAGACCGCCCACGAGCTCCAGGAACGCAGCGAGGAGCCGTCTGACGCTGGGACCATCATGTGAGATTGCCGTTCCGCCATGCGGACACTAGTCTTGCCGTCAGGATCGGGCAGACCCGATACTGACTCAATCCCCGGAAAGGTTCATCCCATGTCTTCTGCCCCAGCTCTGGTGATGCTGGCGCATGGGTCGGACCATCCCGCCGAGGAAGAAGTCGCCCGCGACCTCAGCCGTCGCCTGCAGACCCTGCGCCCCGGGCTCTCCATCAACCTGGCCTTCCTCGACCCCGGCACCCCCTCGGGCGAAGACGAGGTGAACCGGCTGGTGGCCGAGGGCTTCGTCGAGATCGTGTTCATCCCCCTCGACCTGGCCAGGGCCGTCGAACCCGACGATGCCGCCACTGCCCTGCTGGCACGGGTTCGCGAGCAGCACCCCACCATCAAGATCACCTCGTCGCGACCCATCGGCCCGGCGACCTCGCTGTTGAGTGTGGTGGACGAGCGGCTGCGCGCGGCGCTGCGAGCCACCCACACTGTCGAACTGGACGGCCTGGTGTTGTCCCTGCCCCAGGCCGGTGACGCCCGCGGCAACGCCCTGGTGGCGCGCCGGGCCCGGCAGTGGTCGAACCACCACAAGCTGCCCGTGGTGGTCTCGGTCGCCGACGGGTCGGGCCCCAGCCCCGCCAGCGCGATCGCGGCGCTGCGCGCCCAGGGCCGCCGCCACATCGCGGTCGGCAGCCTGTTCATCGGCGAGACCTCGGCCTTCTCACTGCAGGCCGAGCAGTCCCGCACCGCGGGTGCGGTGGCGGTCAGTGCACCGCTGGGCGCTGACGACCGCGTGCTGGAACTCGTGATGGCGCGCTACAGCTACGCCGCCATGGAGATGCTGGACGACGAAGCACTCGGCGCGGGCGGCGACCTCGACACGCTGGTGGGCGAGGAGCCCAGCGACCCGCCCAGCGACGAACCGGTGATCGTCCACGGGGACTGAACCCGCCAGCCCCCGCGGGCGACCGGGGTCAGCTGGCAGCCAGCTTCGCCTTCTGCTCCTCGACGTCGTAATCGGCTTCGGGCCACGACAGGTCCAGCGCCTCGAGGTGTTCCAGCAGCAGCTGCGCCACCGCCCAGTTGCGGTACCACTTGCGGTCGGCGGGGATCACGTACCACGGCGCGACGTCGGTGTTGCAGCGCTCCAGGGCGTCCTCGTAGGCCTCCATGTACTGCGGCCACTTCGCGCGCACCACGAGGTCACCCTCGTTGTACTTCCAGTACTTGTCGGGCCGCTCGAGGCGCTCCATCAGGCGTTCCTTCTGCCGCTCGAAGGACACGTTGAGGAAGCACTTGACCAGAGTGATCCCCTGCGCGGCCAGGCCGGCCTCGAATGCGTTGATCCGCTCGTAGCGTGATTCCCACTCCGACTGCTCGACCAGTTCGTCAACGCGGACGATCAGCACGTCCTCGTACTGCGACCGGTCGAACACACCGATCTGGCCGGGGCCGGGCAGCGCCTTCTCGATGCGCCACAGGAAGTCGTGCTCCAGTTCCTCCTTGGTGGGCGACTTGAAGCTGGTGATGTCCACGCCCTGCGGGTCGACCATGCCCACCGCGTGGCGGATCACCCCGCCCTTGCCGGAGGTGTCCATGCCCTGCAGCAGCAGCAGCAGCCGCGGCGCGGTCTCGGGGTTGGCCCGACCGGCGGCGAACAGCCTCTCCTGCAGGTCGGTCAACCGCGGCAGCATGTCGAGCTTCACGTTGTCGCGGTCGTCCTTGCCCTTCTTGCTGGGGTAACCCAGGGTGTGGCGGGTGTCGTGGGTGGACAGGTCCACCGGGCCCTCCGGCAGGCGCAGCAGCGCCGACAGGCCGCCGTCGGGCACCACTGACGGGATCGGGTGCGGCGGCTCGTAGTGGGGCTCGGCCGGCTTCTTGACGGGCTTCTTCGCCGCCGGCTTCTTCGGGGCAGCCTTCTTTGCGCTGGGCTTCCGCTTCGTCGCGGTCTTCTTCGTGGTGGCCATCAGCCCATTGTGTCCCACACCGGCAACAGCCGTCGATGATTGTGCGGTGCGGCATAGTGGGAGTGCACCAGCCGACAGCTCCAGGAGGACCCCCATGAGCGAGACGAGCGAGACGACCAGCACCGATGATGTGGCACGCCCGCGCCTGATCAAGACCCCGGAGCAGTGGCGCGCCCAGTTGAGCGACTTCGAGTACCACGTGCTGCGCGAGGCCGGCACCGAGCGGGCCTTCACCGGTGAGTACACCGACACCGAGACCGAGGGCATCTACCGCTGCAAGGGCTGCAACAGCGAACTGTTCCGCAGCACCGAGAAGTTCCACTCCCACTGCGGCTGGCCCAGCTTCTTCGCACCGCTGGCCGAAGACCGGGTGCGCTACATCGAGGACCGCTCGCTGCCGGGTCGTCCGCGCGTCGAGGTGCGCTGCGCCACCTGTGACGGGCACCTGGGCCACGTCTTCGAGGGCGAGGGCTACGGCACCCCGACCGACCTGCGCTACTGCATCAACTCGGTCTCCCTGACCCTGGAAGAGGGCCCGGTCGCCCGTTCCTGACCACCCCGGCGCGGCTCACCGTCGCGGGCCGCCGGGCGACCTATCGTGGAAACCGTGACGTTTCCACCAGCGCTGCCACAGGACCACGTCTTCGACGACGTGGTCGCAGAACTGAAGGCGTACCGGTGGCGCCGGGAGGTCACCATCACCGAAATCCCGTCCCCCCAACGCATCGCCCCCCACTCGGCGGCGATCTCCGCCGAGGTGGCCGTGGACGGTGACGAGGTGGGCAGCGGACGACTCGTCCTGCTGCACGACCCGCACGGCAACGACGCCTGGGCCGGCACCTACCGACTGGTCTCCTACGCCCGCGCCGATGTCGACCTGGAGATGGTCACCGACCCCCTGCTCGCCGAGGTCGGCTGGGGCTGGCTGGTCGAGGCACTCGAACAGCGCCACGCCACCTACGTCGCCGCCTCGGGCACCGTGACGGCCGTCTCGAGCCGCTGCTTCGGGGAGATGAGCGGCGACCCCGACCGGGCCGAAGTCGAGATCCGGGCCTCCTGGACCCCCCTGTTCGAGGACGGCGTGACGCTCGGGGCGCACCTGGGTGCCTGGCAGGACCTGCTCTGCCTCACCGCCGGGCTGCCCCCCTTGCCCGAAGGGGTGGTCCTGCTGACCCCGCGCCCGGGATCGAACCGTGGACGCTGACGAACAGCTGCCCGTCCTCGAGGCCCCCCGCGAGGGACTACCACCCCTGGTGTCCACCGCCCAGGCCCTGGACGAGACCGTCGGCGCACTGGCCGCCGGGGCGGGCCCGGTGGCGGTCGATGCCGAACGGGCCCAGGGCTTCCGCTACAGCGGCCGGGCCTACCTGCTGCAGTTCCGCCGCCAGGGATCCGGCACCCACCTGGTCGACCCGATCCCGTTCGCCGACAAGGACCCCGAATCCGGCCTGGAACCGCTCGCCGAGGCACTGGAACCCACCGAATGGATCCTGCACGCCGCCTCCCAGGACCTGCCCTGCCTGCGCGAGTGCGGGTTGTACCCGCACAGCCTGTTCGACACCGAACTCGCCGGGCGGTTGCTGGGCCTGGAGCGAGTCGGCCTCGGCGCGATGATCGAGCGCTACTTTGGCCTGACCCTGCGCAAGGAGCATTCCGCGGCGAACTGGTCGATGCGACCCCTGCCCGAGGACTGGCTGGTCTACGCCGCCCTCGATGTGGAACTGCTCGTCGAGCTGCGTGAGGTGATGGCCACTGAACTGGTCGAGGCCGGCAAGGACGAGTGGGCCCGCCAGGAGTTCGACCACGTGCTGGCCTCCTTCGCCAGCCCGGCTGCCCCGAGGGTCGACCCGTGGCGACGCACCTCGGGCATCATCCAGGTGAAGTCGGGACTCGGCTTGGCCGTGGTGCGCGAGTTGTGGCAGGCTCGCGACGAGATCGCCCGAGCCAACGACACCGCCCCCAGCAAGGTGCTGCCCGACCGCGCCATCAGCGAACTGGCGGCCGGCATCACCAAGACCGGGCCGCTGCCCTCACGCCACGACCTGCGGGCCATTGAGGGTTTCCGGCGACGCCAGGCCAAGCGCTACGAGTCGAGCTGGGTCGCGGCCCTCGACCGGGTCGCGGCGCTGCCGAAGGGTGGTCTGCCGCCGACCCGCTCGCCGCACACCGACGGCCCACCGGCACCGAAGACCTGGGAACGCAACGCCCCCGAGGCCCACGCCCGGTGGGGCCGGGTGCGCCCGGCGGTCAATGAGCTGGCCGAGGAACTGCACCTGCCCTCGGAGAACCTGCTCACCCCCGACACCCTGCGCCGGATCACCTACGCTCCCCCGGACGACCGCAGCCCGCAGGGGGTCGATGAGCGGCTCGACGAGCTCGGGTCGCGTCCCTGGCAGCGCGAACTGGTCGTCGGGGTGCTGGCCGAGGGCCTGCAGGACGACTGAGCCCCGCCGACACTGACCCGCCGGGGTCAGGCGTGCAGTTCCTGCTCCGAGGAGCTGGTGGACCCGGTGAGCTTGGCGTGCTTCTCGATCACGGTCCGGGAGATCTGCTGGGCCGACAGGCCCAGGGAGTCGAGCAGTTCGTTGCGGCTGGCATGCGGCAGGAAGTCGTCGGGGATGCCGAAGTCCATCACCGGCACCTGCACATCGACCGCGCGCAGCGCCTGGGCGAGCTGGTCGCCCGCCCCACCGACCACGACGTTGTCCTCGACGGTGACCACCAGGCGGTGCTGGCCGGCCAGGCTGACCAGGCCGGGGTTGATCGGCAGCGACCACAGGGGGTCGACGACACGCACCCCGATCCCCTGTTCGATGAGGCGGTGGCCCACCTCGAGCGCGAGGCCGACGAACTGGCCGTGGCCGACGACCAGCACTTCGGGGTCACGGCTGGCGAGCAGGATGTCGATGCCGTCCTTGGTGGCCACGGCGGGGATCGGGTCGGGCAGGCGCTCCTTGGAGTAGCGCACCACGGTGGGGGCGTCGTCGACGTCGATGGCGGCGCGCAGTGCCTGCACCAGGCGTTCCTGGTCGCGGGGGGCGGCCAGCCGCAGGCCGGGCACCAGGCCGAGCAGGCTGATGTCCCACATGCCGTTGTGGCTGGCGCCGTCGCTGCCGGTGATCCCCGAGCGGTCGAGCACGATGGTCACGCCCAGCTTGTGCAGGGCCACATCCATCAGCAGTTGGTCGAAGGCCCGGTTGAGGAAGGTGGCGTACAGCGCGATCACCGGGTGCAGGCCGGCCGAGGCCATGCCCGCGGCCGAGGCGACGGCGTGTTGTTCGGCGATGCCGACGTCGAAGGTGCGGTCGGGGTAGGCGGCCGCAAAGCGGGCCAGGCCGGTGGGGTGCAGCATGGCCGCGGTGATGGCCACCACGTCGTCACGGTCGGCGCCGATGCGCACCATCTCTTCGGCGAAGGCCTGGGTCCAGGTGGCCTGCACCGAGGTGGCCAGCGGCACACCGGTGACCGCGTCGATCTTGCCGACCGAATGGAACTGGTCCTCCTCGTTCTCTTCGGCGGCGCGGAAGCCCTTGCCCTTCTGGGTGATGCAATGCACGATCACGGGCCCGCCGAAGTCACGGGCGCGGTGCAGGGCCAGTTCCAGGCTGGCCAGGTCGTGGCCGTCGATCGGCCCGACGTACTTCAGGCCCAGGTCGCTGAACATGCTCTGCGGGGCCAGGATGTCCTTGATGCCGGTCTTGATGCCGTGCAGCATGTCGTAGGTCGGCTTGCCGACCAGCGGTGCCTTGCTGACGCCGCGCTTGATGATGCCCAGGGTCTGCTCGTAGGTGCGGCTGGTGCGCAGCGCCGACAGGTGGTTCGCCACTCCCCCGATCGTCGGGGTGTAGGAGCGGCCGTTGTCGTTGACGATGATCACCAGCGGCAGGTCGGGTTCGGCGGCGATGTTGTTCAACGCCTCCCAGGCCATGCCGCCGGTCAGGGCACCGTCACCAATGACCGCCACGACATGCCGGTCGACCCCCCGCAGCTGGAAGGCCTTGGCCATGCCCTCGGCCCACGACAGTGAGGTGCTGGCGTGGGAGTTCTCCACCCAGTCATGCTCGGACTCCTCGCGGGACGGGTAGCCCGACAGACCGCCCTGCTGGCGCAGCTTCTCGAAGCCTGCCCGGCGCCCGGTCAGCAACTTGTGCACATAGCTCTGGTGGCCGGTGTCGAAGATGATCGGGTCGGTCGGTGAGTCGAAGATCCGGTGGATCGCCATGGTGAGCTCCACCACGCCGAGGTTCGGGCCCAGGTGGCCACCGGTGCGGCTGACGCTGCGGACCAGGAACTCACGGATCTCGTCGGCCAGCTGCTCCAGTTGGGGCTTGCTGAGGGCGCGCAGATCCGAGGGCGCGGTAATTGAATCCAGCAGGGCCATGCGGTCAAGTCTAGGCCCTCAGCCCCACCGGCACGGACGAAGCGCCGCTCAGAGCCGGGCGATGAAGATCTTGCCGCGCAGCGATTCCTCGACCAGCATCACCGCCCGGCGCAGTCGCACCAGCCGGGCCTCTTCACGCTGCAGCACGTCGACCGAGTCATCCAGCACGGGCACGTCGACATAGTCACCCAGGCTGCTGCGGGCCTGGGCGATGCCGTCCCGGGTGGCCCGCAACTGGCTCTCGACGAACTGGGCGGCGAACCGAGCCAGCACGACCGGCTGGCGGCGCAGCAGTGGGTAGCCGCGGTACTCGGGCGGGCAGCAGTCCAGCAGGAACCCCACTGCCGAGGCCTCCCAGTCCGACTCGGTCGGCGGCAGGACCTGTTCGGGCCAACCCGGCGGGATGAACATGCGGGCCGAATCGGCGATCGGCTTGGTGCGCCCCTGCGCCACACGGCGGGGCCGGGCACCGCCGTCATCGGTGCGGCTCCACTCATGGCGAAACACGGTCGTGGTCATGTTGTCCCTCCTGGACGTGAGCGGTGTCGGCATCCCCGACAACCTCGAACACGTGTTCTATTCTAAGTGTCTGTTCGATCCACCGCAAGAGCCGGGCGGGAAAACCACAAGCCCCCCGCACCATGAGGGTGCGGGGG
Source organism: Aestuariimicrobium sp. Y1814 (assembly GCF_050113895.1). Taxonomy (NCBI): domain Bacteria; kingdom Bacillati; phylum Actinomycetota; class Actinomycetes; order Propionibacteriales; family Propionibacteriaceae; genus Aestuariimicrobium; species Aestuariimicrobium sp. Y1814. The sequence continues at coordinate 299,442 of NZ_JBNJRW010000001.1, forward strand.
GCTTGTCGGGCCGGTGGGTCAGGCCTTGGCCAGGTTGCGCAGCACGTACTGCATGATGCCGCCGTTGGTGTAGTAACCGCGCTCACCGGGGGTGTCGATGCGCAGCAGCGCCTCGAAGGTGGTCACGGTGCCGTCGGGGGCGGTCGCGGTCACGGTCAGGCACTCGGGGGTGGTGCCCTCGTTCAGCTCGGTGACCCCGGCGATGTCGAAGGTCTCCTCGCCGGTCAGCCCGAGGGTCTCGGCCGAGACACCCTCGGCGAACTGCAGCGGCAGCACGCCCATGCCGATGAGGTTCGAGCGGTGGATGCGCTCGTAGCTCTCGGCGATGACGGCCTTGACGCCCAGCAGTGCGGTGCCCTTGGCGGCCCAGTCACGCGAGGACCCCGAGCCGTACTCCTTGCCGGCCAGCACGACCAGCGGGGTGCCGGCTTCCTGGTAGGCCACCGAGGCGTCGTACACGGTGGTCACCGGAGCGTCGGGCTGGGTGAAGTCGCGGGTGAAGCCACCCTCGGTGCCGGGGGCCACCTGGTTGCGCAGGCGGATGTTGGCGAAGGTTCCCCGGATCATGACCTCGTGGTTGCCACGGCGCGAGCCGTAGGAGTTGAAGTCACGACGCGCCACACCGTGCTCGGTGAGGTACTTGCCGGCGGGGCTGTCGGCCTTGATGTTGCCGGCCGGGCTGATGTGGTCGGTGGTCACCGAGTCACCCAGCTTCAGCAGCACGCGGGCACCGCTGATGTCGGTGACCGGCGCCGGTTCGGCGGGCATGCCGTCGAAGTAGGGGGGCTTGCGGACGTAGGTGGACTGTTCGTCCCAGTCGAAGATGTTGCCGTCCGGGGTGGGCAGCGAACGCCAGCGCTCGTCACCGGTGAACACGTCGGCGTAGCGGTCGGTGAACATCTCGGAGCTGATCGAGGAGTTGATCACCTCGTCGATCTCTTCCTGGGTCGGCCAGATGTCGGTCATGAAGACGTCGTTGCCGTCCGAGTCCTGGCCGATCGGGTCGTTGAACAGGTCGATGTCCATGGTGCCGGCGATCGCGTAGACGATGACGAGCATGGGGCTGGCCAGGTAGTTCATCTTCACGTCGGGGCTGATGCGGCCCTCGAAGTTGCGGTTGCCCGAGAGCACGGCGGCCACGGCCAGGTCTTCGGAGTTCACCGCGTCCGAGATCTCGGGGATCAGCGGGCCGGTGTTGCCGATGCAGGTGACACAGCCGTAGCCGACCAGGTTGAAGCCCAGTTCGTCCAGGTAGGTGTCGAGGCCGGCCTTCGAGTAGTAGTCGGTGACGACCTGCGAGCCGGGGGCCAGGGAGGTCTTGACCCACGGCTTGCGGGTCAGGCCCTTCTCGACGGCCTTCTTGGCCAGCAGGCCGGCGCCGAGCATGACGCTGGGGTTCGAGGTGTTGGTGCACGAGGTGATCGAGGCGACCGCGACGGCCCCGTTGGACAGTTCGAAGTTCTCACCGTCCGACAGAGTGACCGGGACGACGGCATCCCCGGCCTGGCTGTAGGTGGGGATCGCGTCCTGGAAGTTCTGCTTCGACTCGGTCAGCTTGATGCGGTCCTGGGGGCGCTTCGGGCCGGCGATCGAGGGCACGACGGTGGTCAGGTCGAGCTCGAGGTACTCGGAGTAGCGCGGCTCGTGGTCGGCCTGGTGCCACATGCCCTGGGCCTTGGCGTAGGCCTCTACCAGCTTGATCTGGTGCTCGTCGCGGCCGGTGAGGCGCAGGTAGTCGGTCGTCCGGTCGTCGATCGGGAAGATCGCGATGGTCGAACCGTACTCGGGCGACATGTTGCCGATGGTGGCGCGGTTGGCCACCGGCACGGCGCCGACGCCCTCGCCGTAGAACTCGACGAACTTGCCGACCACCTTGTGCTCACGCAGCATCTCGGTGATGGTCAGCACCAAGTCGGTGGCGGTGGTGCCCTCGTTGAGCTCGCCGGTCAGCTTGAAACCGACCACCCGCGGGATCAGCATGCTGACGGGCTGGCCGAGCATCGCGGCCTCCGCCTCGATGCCACCCACGCCCCAGCCCACCACGCCCAGGCCGTTGACCATGGTGGTGTGCGAGTCGGTGCCGACGCAGGTGTCGGGGTAGGCCTGCAGCACGCCGTTGACCTCGCGCGGGAACACGACGCGGGCGAGGTGCTCGATGTTGACCTGGTGGACGATGCCGGTGCCCGGGGGTACGACCTTGAAATCGTCGAATGCGGTCTGGCCCCAGCGCAGGAACTGGTAGCGCTCACGGTTGCGCTGGTACTCGATCTCGGTGTTCTTCTCGAAGGCCTCGGGGGTGCCGAAGACCTCGGCGATGACCGAGTGGTCGATCACCATCTCGGCCGGGGACAGCGGGTTCACCTTGTTCGCGTCGCCACCCAGTTCGACGACGGCCTCACGCATGGTGGCCAGGTCGACCACGCAGGGCACGCCGGTGAAGTCCTGCATGATCACGCGGGCGGGGGTGAACTGGATCTCGCGGTTGGGCTCTGCGGTGGCATCCCAGTTGCCGAGCGCCTTGATGTCCTCGGCGGTGATGTTGGCGCCGTCCTCGGTGCGCAACAGGTTCTCCAGCAGAACCTTCAGGCTGTAGGGCAGCGACTCGTGACCCTCGACGGCGTCCAGCCGGAAGATCTCGTAGCTGGTCCCGTCCACCTCGAGCGTGGACTTGGCCTCGAAACTGTTGATGCTCATGCTTCTCCTCTTCGGGTCTTGGTCGCGACCAAAGTTACTGTTCAGCAGCACTCGTCGGCCGCCCGGCCCTGACGCCTTCATCCGAATATCTCTCGACATCAAGATATCAGAAGCCGGATAACGTTTCCAGTCTGCCAAAGGCCCCGCGACCACGCCGACGACGGGCCGACAATGGTCGAGTAGGCTCGATTCCAGACCCCAGGTGAACGGAACAGTCATGACGGAGAACCCGACCGATCCCGCCGAGCTGCGCGAGACGGTGCGCGCCCACTACGCCGGCGCCGCCAGGTCCGCCGGCCGGCGCCTGGACCTGCTCGTCGAGGACGACTGCTGCTCCACCACCTCCTGCTGCGGGGAGGCCCAGGTGCCGGCAGGCTTCGGCGCCGGCCTCTACGACCTCACCTCGTCCTCGAGCCTGCCGATCGAAGCCCTTGAGGCCAGTCTCGGGTGCGGCAACCCGACCGCGGTGGCCGAGTTGCGTGAGGGTGAGCGGGTGCTCGACCTGGGGTCCGGCGGCGGCATCGACGTGCTGCTGTCGGCCCAGCGGGTGGGGCCCACCGGCTTCGCCTACGGCGTCGACATGACCGACGAGATGCTCGACCTGGCCCGCGAGAACGCCGTCCGGGCGCAGGCGAGCAACGTGGAGTTCCTGAAGGGCACCATCGAGGACGTGCCCCTGCCCGACGAGTCGGTGGACGTGGTGATCTCCAACTGCGTGATCAACCTGTCGGTCGACAAGCCGGCGGTGATCGCCGAAATGTTCCGGGTGCTGGCCCCCGGTGGCCGGATCGGGATCTCCGACGTGGTCGCCGAGGACCACCTCTCCCCCGAGGAGCGGGCCGAGCGCGGTTCCTTCGTCGGCTGCATCGCCGGTGCGCTGTCCCGTTCTGAGTACCTCGACGGGCTGACCGCCGCCGGGTTCGGTGATACCGGCGTGGAGTTCACCCACGAGAACGCCCCGGGCATGCACTCGGCGATCATCCGCGCCACCAAGCCCCGGTAGCCGCGACCTGCATCAGTTCGGGTCAAGGGCAGTTCGCTCCAGCAAAGCGACGCACTCGACGTGGTGCGTCATCGGGAACAGGTCGAAGGCGCGGATCTTCGTGGGTGCCCAGCCGAGTTCGGCGAACGTGGCCAGGTCGCGGGCCAGGGCGGCCGGGTCGCAGGCCACGTAGGCGATCGCCCTGGCGCCCAGGCCGGCGAGACGGTTGACCACCTTCGTCCCTGCCCCGCTGCGGGGTGGGTCGAGGACGATGATGTCGACCTGGTGGGGCAACTGGTTGAGGTGGCGTTCGAGCGGTCCGGCGATGATCTCGGCCTCGGGCACGTTGCGGGCGGCGAACCCGGCGGCCCGACGGTCCTGCTCCACGCCGAACACCCGCACCCCCTTGGACGCCAGCGCCGCAGCGAACAGGCCGACGCCGCAGTACAGGTCGAGACCGACCTCACCGGGCTGGGGTTTCAGCGCCTTCAGCACGGCCCTGGTGAGCACTTCGGGCGCCTTGCGGTGCGGCTGCCAGAAGCCGTCGGTGGCCACCTGCAGCGGGGTCCGGCCCACCAGCTCGGTCACGCTGCGGCGCCCCAGCAGCACGTCACGACCGGCCACCGCCGAGACCGGTTCCCCGGTGGCGACGTACATGTCCTGGCCCTGCGCCTCGCGGGCCAGCTGGCGCAGCTCGTCGGTCTCGGGCCCGGTTGCATCGGCGATCCGGCAGCCTCCCGGAGGCACCTCCACCACATCGTGGGAACGGTGGGCGCGCAGCCCCGCGGTGCCGGTCTCGGTGACGTAGCGCATGCGGGTGCGCCAGTGCAGCGGGTCGCCGACCGCCTCGACCGCGCCGTCCCACTCGATCCCGGCGAGGCGTGCCAACTGCTCGGCCACCACCCGCCGCTTGAGTTCACGCTGGTGGGCGGGGTCGACATGCTGGAAGTCGCAGCCACCGCAGCTGCCGGCGACCGGGCAGGGGGCGGGCACCCGATGGGGGCTGCGGTCGCGTACTTCGGCGACGTCACCGCGCCAGAACTTGGCCTTGGCGGTGTCGGTCAGGCGCACCATCACCGTTTCACCGGGGATGCCGTGGCGCACGAAGATGACCCGACCGTCGAGGCGAGCCACGCAGTGGCCACCGTGGGCCACCGGCCCGACCTCGACCGGTCCGACGACCGTCCCCGGCCCGGGCACCACGGGGGAACTGGCAGCGGCACTCACGCTGGTGAGCCTACCGCTCGTTCTCCCCCGCGCTCCGCGTTCAGAGGCGCCAGAACAGTGCCGCCAACGCCAGCGAACGGCGTGAAAGTGCATGCCTTTCGAAAGTTCCGATGTCGAGGAGGTCGCCCGGGCCCGGATGTGCGTCCTGCGGTCATCAGCGGAGATGACGCCCGATTCCCCAAAACCTGACAGGTGGTTCAGGTCTCAGAAAATGCAACGTTCCTCACACCGGGACGCCACTGGGGAGGACCTGCGTTATCGATTCGTTACACGTCCGAGGGTGGGTCGGGGACCCGCGGCGTGCCGGGTCGGCGCCAGGTCGCCGGGTGGCGCTGGGCCATCAGCTCGCCCTGTCCCTTCGAACTGCGCAACCGGAACGGCACGCTGGTCACCATCACGCCGGTGATGAAGTGCAGCCGGGTGCGGATCAGCAGGGCGGTCTGGTTGTGCAGGGGGCTGAGCCACCAGCCGACCACGTACTCGGGAATGTAGACCGTCACCGCATCGCGCGGGTTCCCGCTGCGCACGCCCTTCACGTAGTCGACGAACGGTGAGGTGACCTCCCGGTAGGGCGAGGAGACGACCCGCAGCGGCACGTCGACGTCCAGCGCCTCCCACTCGTCGAGCACGCGGCGCGAGACCTGCGGGTCGACCGAGACGTGGACGGCTTCCAGGTCGCTGGGGCGGGTCGCCTTGGCGTACATCACCGCGCGCACCGTTGGCTTGTCGACGGCGTTGACCAGGATGATCCCCCGCACCCGCGAGGGGATCACCCGTTCGACCTCGTCGCTGACCCGCAGTTCGTCGGCCACCATGTCGTAGTGCCGGCGGATGCCGCGCATGACCACGACGAGCCCGATGATCGCAACCACGACCAACCAAGCGCCGTGGGTGAACTTCGAGACCAGCACGACCCCCAGCACCAGGGCGGTCAGGACGAACCCGACGGCGTTGATCACGCGGGCGCGGGTCATCCGTTGCCGTTCGACCGGGTCGCGCTCGGTCAGCAGGTGGCGGCTCCAGTGCTTGACCATGCCGAACTGGGTGATCGTGAACGACAGGAACACCCCGACGACGTAGAGCTGGATCAGCGCGGTGACCGAGGCCCCGAAGATGACCACCACCGCGACCGCGCCGATGGCCAGGGTGAGGATGCCGTTGGAGTAGGTCAGCCGGTCGCCGCGGGCGTGCAGTCGTTTGGGCAGGTGGCCGTCGCGGGCCAGTACCGAGCCCAGCGCCGGGAAGCCGGTGAACCCGTTGTTGGCCGCCAGCACCAGGATCAGGATCGTGCTGATGATCACCAGGTAGAAGCCCAGCGGGAAGGAGCCGGCGAAAACGGCGCTGGCGAGTTGGGCGATCACCGTCTGCCCCTCGGCCAACCGGGTGGTGCCGTCGGGCAGGACGAAGTACGACCCGCCGGTCACGTCGACCTGGTGCACCCCGGTCAGCCTGGCCAGGGCGAGGGTGCCGAGCAGCATGGTGATAGAGATCAACGCCATGGCCGCCAGCGTGGTGGCGGCGTTCTTCGACTTGGGTTCCTTGAACGAAGGCACTCCCGAGCTGATCGTCTCCACGCCCGTGAGGGCAGCCGAACCGGTCGAGAAGGAGCGCGCCAGCAGCGCCACCAGCACGAACCCCTCGAGGTTGGAGTAGGCATCAACCCCGACCACGGTCCAGTCGGCGGTGGGTGAGGTGAGCGTCTCCCCCAGCCCGACGATGCGGACCAGCCCCCACAGCACCATCCCGGTGACCGAGAAGATGAACGCATAGGTCGGCACCACGAACCAGATGCTCGACTCGCGCATGCCGCGCAGGTTCACCAGGGCCAGGCCGATGATGACCACCACGGCGGCGAGCACCTCGTTGCCCTCGAGAAAGGGCAGCATGGCCTTGGCGTTCTGCACCCCGCTCGAGACCGAGACCGCCACCGTGAGGGTGTAGTCGATCAGCAGGGCTGCTGCCACGGTGACCCCGGCGCCCTGCCCCAGGTTGACCCGGGCGACCTCGTAGTCGCCACGACCGCGGGGGTAGGCGCGCACGATCTGGCGGTAGCTCCAGACGACCACGAGCATCACGACGGCCACCGCGATGCCGACCTGCCACGAGAAGGCGAAGCCGGCCATGCCGGCCAGCGACAGGGTGAGCAGGATCTCGTCGGGCGCATAGGCCACCGAGCTGAGGGCGTCCGAAGCGAACACGGGCAACGCCAGTCGCTTGGGCATCAGCCGCTCCCCCAGTTGGGTGGAGGCGAGTTTCCGGCCAATGACCAGCCGCTTGAGCCCGTCGGCAATGTTCACCACAGCACTGTATTCCCCCTCGCACCGGCGCGCAGGGACCTTGCTTGTCTACACTTGTCTATGTATCGTGTACAAGCACGTACAAGTTGCTCCAGGAACAGGGACTCATGACGACTCCAGACACCCAGCAGTTGCAGGTGCACGCCGCCAGGGCGCGGCGCAATGTGCTGCGCATGCTCGAGGCCAACCCCAACGGCCACCTCGGTGGGGCCATGTCGGCCATCGACATGATCACGGCGATCTACTTCCACGCCATGCGTCCGTCGACGGGCGTCGACGACCCGGGTCGCGACCGATTCCTGCTGTCGGCCGGCCACAAGGCCATGGGCCAGTACGCGGTGCTCGCCGAGAAGGGCATCATCGATGAGTCCGTCCTCGACCAGTACGGCGCGCTGTCCTCCCCCATCCCCGGCCACCCCAACATGAGCCTGCTCCAGGGCATCGAGGCCAACACCGGTGCCCTCGGTCACGGCCTGCCGATCGCCTGCGGCATGGCCCTGGGCCTGCGCCGCGAGCACCCCGACGCGCGCATCTACGTGATGATGGGCGACGGTGAGCTGCCCGAGGGCAGCAACTGGGAGGGCGCGGCCATCGCCGCCCACTATTGCCTCGACAACATCGTCGCCTTCGTCGACCTCAACGGCATGCAGATCTCGGGCACCACCGAAGAGGTCATGAACATGAACTCGGTGGTCGAGAAGTTCCGTGCCTTCGGCTGGTCGGTCAGCGAGATCGACGGCCACGACATGGCCCAGATCACCGCCGCGCTCGATTCGGCCCCGACTGAGCCCGGCAAGCCGACCGTCTTCGTCGCCCACACCATCAAGGGCAAGGGCGTCAGCTCCATCCAGGGCACCGTGCCCAGCCACTACTGGAAGCCCAAGGCCGACGAGCTGGCCGAGGCGGTCGCCGAGAGCGAAGCGCTGATCAAGACCCTGGAGGACGCCCGATGAGCAACCCGACCCCCAGCAACCAGACCTACGACCCCCGCAAGGAGTTCGGGCGCGCCGTCGCCGAGGTCGCCGAGGACGACGAGCGTGTGGTCGTGATCTCGACCGACTCGGGCAAGTCGTCCGGTTTCGGTGACTTCCTCAAGGCCCACCCGGAGCGCTACTTCGAGGTCGGCATCGAGGAGCAGGGCGCCACCGGGCTAGCCGCCGGGCTCGCGACAACCGGCAAGATCCCGGTCTTCTGCGCCATCGCCCCGTTCGTGACCGCGCGCAACTACGAACAGTTCCGCAACGACATCGGCTACATGGAACAGAACGTCAAGATCGTCGGGCGCAACGGTGGCATGACCTACGCCGACCTGGGGTCGACCCACCATTCGCTCGAGGACTACGCGATCATCCGGATGATCCCCGGCGTGACCATCCTCGCCCCCCAGGACTACTCCGAGATCCGGGCCGGAGTGAAGGCCATGATCGAACACGACGGCCCGGTCTACATGCGCATCGGCGCCGGCAACGTGCCGGTGCTCTTCGAGGAGGACTTCGAGATCGGCAAGGGTCGCCACGTGCGCCGGGGCAGCCAGGTCACCATCGTCTCGGCCGGCTACCAGACCATCGAGACCATGAAGGCCGTTGATGCCCTGGTCGCCGACGGCATCGACGTCGACCTGATCTGCCTGGGCACGATCGTGCCACTGGACGAGCAACTCGTGCTGGAGTCGGCCCGGCGCACCGGTCACGTCATCACGGTCGAGGAGCACTACGACCGCGGCGGGCTGGGCGGCATCGTCAGCGAACTGATCGCCCATGAGGGTGGGGCGGTCGTCGACATCATCGCCGTGCCGCACACCTTCGTCCACACGGGAACCTACGCCGGGCTGCAACAGCAGCACGGACTGGATGCCGCCTCACTACGCACCAGGATCACTGACCTGGTGGCCAGGCGCGCCACCCCCTGAGCCCACGGCCCCAGCACCGCCCGGTGCTGGGGGCCGTGTCCATTGAAGGAACCATCAACAACGAGGTTGGGAGACACTATGACGCTCAGCGTCCCAGAATTCGCCAAACACTTCGACATGGCCCTGCACCGGCAGGACTCGTTGGAGTCCGAGATCAGGGCGCATGCCCAGGCCGCCCGCGATGCCGGCGTGGCCGCCTGCTACACCAACTCCTACTGGACCCCGGTGGTGGCCGAGGTCCTGGCCGGCTCCGACGTGCGCGTCGGCACCGCCATCTCCTTCCCCTACGGCGCCACCTCCACCGCGATGAAGTTCGCCGAGATCGAGGAGGGCCTGGAACTGGGCGCCACCGCGGTCGACATGGTGCTGAACATCGGCGAACTGCGCGCCGGCAACCACGACTTCGTCCGCCGTGAGGTCGAAGGGCTCGTGGAACGCACCCAGGGCAAGGCTTTGTCGAAGCTGATCTTCGAGGTCTGCTTCCTCACCGACGAGGAGATCGCCACCCTCACCCGGATCTGTTCCGACGCCGGGGTCGACTACGTCAAGACCGCGACCGGCTCGGAGGGTTTCCCCACCGAGGCACAGGTCAAGGTCATGAAGGACAACATCACCAACGACAAGACGCTGTTGAAGGTCTCGGGCGTGCCGCGCACCTTCGCGCTGCCGGCCGCCCTGTGGCTGATCGAGCGCTACGACGTGAAGCTGATCGGAACCCGTTCGGCGGCCAAGCTGGTCGCCCAGTACGCCGCCGAAGTCGCCGGCGAGAACCAGGAGGCCTGAGCCATGACCGAGTACCTGATGGGAATTGACGCCGGCACCACCGGCTGCAAGTCGATCGTCTTCGACTTGAACGGCAATGTGATCGGGCAGGACTACCGCGAGTACGGCTGCACCTACCCGGGCCCGGGCCTGGTCGAGCAGCGCTACGACGAGATCATCCCGCCGCTGGCCGACTCGTGCCGGGCAGCGATCGAGGCGTCCGGGGTCGATGCCGCCGACATCAAGGCCGTGGCCTTCTCGACCCAGGCCACCCTGATGGCAATGGTGGACGAGAACCACGAGATGATCCGCGACTTCGTCTCGTGGATGGACCTGCGCGGGGCGGACTACATCCCGAAGCTGCGTGAGGCCTACGGTGCGGCCGAGATCTACCAGGAGACCGGTGACCCGCAGGGCACCAACAGCGCCGCCCCGAAGTGGGCGTGGCTGCGCGACAACGAGCCCGAGAACTGGGCGAAGACCCGCTGGTTCCTCTCCGAGCAGGAGTTCCTGCTCAAGGACTGGGGGGCCGAGGAGTACTGGACCGACCTGTCCACCGCCTCCCGCGAGGGCATGCTCGACGTCGACAACGTCGACTGGTCGAAGGGCGTGCACGACCTGGTCGGCATCCCGCTCGACAAGCGCGCCACCGTGGTCACCGAACCGGGCAAGGTCGTCGGCAAGATCTCGGCAGAGATGGCCGCGAAGACTGGGCTGGCCGAAGGGACGCTGCTGTGCCTGGGCGCCCACGACCAGAACTGTTCGACCTTCGGCGGTGGAGCGGTCAACGACGGCGACTGCGTGATGGTGATGGGCACCTTCGGGTCGTGCTACGTGGTGATGGACAAGCCGCTGCGCGACCCCGACCGCACCCTGATCGTCAAGCCGAACCACGGCCTGGGCAACTGGACGATCGAGGCCTTCTCGAACACGTCGGCCTCATCCTTCCGCTGGTACCGCGACACCTTCGGCGACCTGGAGAAGAGGGACGGCGCCGAGGCCGGGGTGGACCCCTACGACCTGATCACCGAGAAGGCCGACCGCTCCCCTGCCGGCGCCAACGGCATCACCTTCCTGCCCTTCCTGGCCGGTGTGTCGGGCTCGCGGCAGAACCCGGCCGCGCAGGCGAACCTGCACGGCATGAGCATGTCGACCACCAAGGACGACATCGCCCGGGCGGTGCTCGAGGGCATCTGCTTCGAGATGCTTGACATCCTCAATGCTCAGGCCAAGGCTGGCATCGAGGTGAGCACCATCCGGCTGGTCGGTGGTGCGGCCAAGTCGCGGATGTGGTCGCAGATGCTGGCTGACATCTTCCAGCGCCCCATCGAGATCCTGCGGACCTCGGAGGCCGGCTGCCTCGGGGCTGCCATGTACGCCGGTGTCGGGGCCGGGCTGTACGAGTCGTGCGCGGCTGCTGCCGAGCAGGCCGTGGCGGTGGTCGACCGCTTCGAGCCGAACCCCGAGAACGCGGCGGCCTACGACGAGGCCTTCGACCGCTGGGTCAAGCTCTACGAGGCGCTCAACGGCCGGATGTTCTGAGCCGGGCGCAGCACCGCAGGGTGCAACTGGGTGGCCGGTCCGCGGGTGTACAGCATCGCGGGCCGGCCACCTCCGCGCGTGGTGCGTTCCCCGGTCTCGACCAGGAAGTCCTCGGCGGTGGTGACCTTGCGGTGGAAGTTGCGGGGGTCGACCGCGGTCCCCCAGACCGCTTCGTAGACCGTCCGCAGTTCGGCCACCGTGAACCGCTCCTGGACGAAGGCGGTGGCCAGGGTCGAGTACTCCAGCTTCGAACGCGCCCGTTCCAGGCCGTCGGCCAGGATCTGGCCGTGGTCGAAGGCCAGCGGCAGGGCGACTGCCTCGTCCACCTCGACCCAGCGGGCCGCAGCGGCGTCGCTGCCCGCCGAGGGCAGCGGCAGTCCCTCGCCCAGGGCCAGCCAGGCCACGCTCACCACCCGCATCCGCGGGTCACGCCCGGGCGCACCGTAGCTGCGCAGTTGCTCGAGGACGACCTGGTCGCGCCCGATGCCGGCCTCCTCGGCCAGCTCGCGGTAGGCGGCGTCCTCGATGTCCTCCTGGGCGAGGGTGAAGCCCCCAGGCAGCGCCCAGTCGCCCTCGTGCGGCCACTGGCCGCGTTGCACCAGCAGCACGTGCAGCCGTTCGTCGCGCAGCGTCAGCACGACCAGGTCGACCGTGACCGCGAACGGCGGGAACTCGTGGGCGTCGTAGCTCATGCCCCCACCCTACCTGTAATCGTCAACTTGACGATAGAGATCGTGGTGGTGCATGCTATTCGTCATAGAGACGATAACCGCTGGGGAGTGAGGAGTTCCACCATGGACTGGACAGAGGCAGCCGGATTCATCACCGGTGGGTTGTGCGTGTGGTTGGTCGTGAAGCAGAACATCTGGACCTTCCCGCTCGGCATCGCCAACAACATCTTCTTCATCGTGCTGTTCCTGCGCGTCGGCCTCTACGCCGATGCTGGCCTGCAGGTGGTCTACATCGGCCTGGGCCTGCTCGGCTGGTGGTGGTGGCTGCACGGCGGCCCCGACCGGCAGAAGCTCGTGGTCAAGGACACCCCGCGCTGGGCGTGGCCGGCCGCGGTCGCGGTCATCGCAGCCGGCACGTGGGGCCTGCACCTGGCGCTGACGACCTGGACCGATTCGACGGTGGCCGGGTGGGACGCGCTGACCACCACGATGAGCCTGACCGCACAGCTCATGCTGAACCGCAAGTGGATCGGCAACTGGGTCATCTGGATCGCGGCCGACGTCATCTACATCGGCCTGTACGCCAGCAAGGGCCTGTGGCTGACCAGCGTGCTGTACGCCGTGTTCCTGTCCATGTGCATCATGGGGCTGCGCCAGTGGCGGGCCGCCAGGGCCGCCCAGGTCGCCCCCGAACCGGTACCGGCCGAGCCGGTGGGGGTCGCACGATGAGCCGCCGGTTCGCCCACGGCCTGGTGATGGGCAAGTTCTACCCCTTCCATGCCGGCCACCAGTTGCTGGTGCGCACCGCCAGCGCCCAGTGCGAGCGCGTCACCGTGCAGGTGCTGGCCAACTCCCAGGAGCGGATCCCCATGGAGGTCCGCGCCGGCTGGATCCGTGAGGAGCACCCGGAGGTGAACGTGGTCACCGGCATGGACGAGGCGGAGGTCGACTTCGACTCCCCCACCGCCTGGGACGCCCACATGCAGGTCATCGAGGCACTGCTCGACGCACCGGTCGATGCCGCCTTCACCAGCGACGACTACGGTGCCGAGCTCGCCCGCCGGCTCGATGCCGAATGGGTGCAGGTCAACCCCGGACGAGTGGGGCTGCCGGTCTCCGGCACCGCCGTGCGGGCCGACCCCGCCGCCCAGTGGTGGGCGCTGCCGACGCCGGTGCGGGCCTGGATGGCGCGGCGGGTGGTGGTGGTCGGCGCCGAATCGACCGGCACCACGACGCTGGCGCAGGACCTGGCCGCCGTGCTGGGCTGCCCCTGGGTGCCCGAGTTCGGCCGCCAATGGAGCGCCGAGCGACCCGGCGGGCTGACCGCACCGTGGCACACGGGCGAGTTCGACCTGGTCGCCCGTGAGCAGGCCCGCCGGGAGGACGACACCGCCCGCACGACCCCGGTGCCGCTGCTGGTCTGCGATACCGACCCGCTGGCCACCACGATCTGGCACGAACGCTACGTCGGCGAGCGGTCCCCCGGCGTCGAGGCCTTCGCCGCAACACGCCGCCCGGACCTGTACGTGTTGACCAGCAACGACATCGCCTTCGTCCAGGACGGCATGCGTGACGGGGAGCACCTGCGCGAGTGGATGACCGCCCGCTTCCGGGAAGTGCTGGCCGACCAGCCCGTGCGGTGGATCGAGGTCCGCGGCAGCCGCGCCGAGCGCGTGGCCCAGGTGCGCGCCGAGCTGGACCGCGCCAGTGACCTGCCGTGGTGGGCGATGCGGTCGGCCTAGGCTGGGTCCATGAACCCGGTTCATGAGGTGCAGCGGCGGGTCGGCATGGCCGTGCTCAGCAGGGTGGGCGGTGACGACCCGCTGGCCCGACGCGCCGACACCGTCGACAAGCCGGGCCCGCGCTGGTTCAGCCCCTCCGACCCCGTCTGGCGGCTGCACGACGACGCCGCCATGTTCGCCAGTGGGGTGACCGCGCTGCTGCTGCAGTCGCTGCACCCGCTGGCGATGGCCGGGGTGACGGGGCATTCGGGCTACAAGGACGACCCCTGGGGCCGCCTGCAGCGCACCAGCGACTACATCGGGCGCACCACCTTCGGCACCACGGCTGACGCCGAGGCGATGATCGCCCGCGTGCGGGCCGTGCACGAGCGGGTGCGCGGCAAGGACTTCCGCGGCCGGCCCTACCGCGCCAGCGACCCCCACCTGCTGGCGTGGGTGCACATCGCCGAGATCTGGGCCTTCCTCGCCGGTCACCGTGCCTATGGGGCCGACCACCTCACGCCGGCGGACGAGGACCGCTACGTCGAACAGTGCGCGCTGCCCGCGTCCTTGCTCGGGGTCATCGACCCGCCAACGACCGTGGCCGACCTCGAGGCGGCAATCGACGCCTACCGGGCCGAGCTCGAGGCCTCCCCCGCCGCGGTCGAGACGGCCCGGTTCCTGCTCACCGACCCGCCGCTGGCGTGGTGGGCCCGTCCCGCCTACGGCCTGCTTGCCGCCGGTGGGCTGGCGGTGCTGCCCGGTTGGGCGGCACGCGAGTTGGGCCTGCGCCAACCCCGGACGGGTTTCGCGCGGGGCCGGGCGGGGGTGGCCGCTGTCCGCTGGGGCCTGGCAGGCGTGAGCGGCAGCAGGAGGCCGCCCTCGTCCGACTGAGTCGCCGTCCCTGGTCGGTCAGGCCCTGGTCTGTCAGGCCGTGGTGGGTGCGCTGTCGTCGGTGGGCAGGTGCAGGCCCAGGTCGACGTGGCCGGGGTGGCCGGCGAACTTGTCGACGATCACCGCGATGGCACCGTCACCGGTGACATTGGCCGCGGTGCCGACCGAGTCGATGGCGATGTAGGTGGCGATCATCAGGCCGACCTGTTCAGGGCTGAAGCCCAGTTGCGATTCCAGCAGGGCGGCGGCGGTGACGATCGCACCACCGGGCACGCCGGGGGCGGCCACCATGGCGATGCCCAGCAGGAAGATTAAGCCCAGGATCACCGGCGGTGAGATCTGCAGGCCGAACATCACCATGATGGCCAGGGCGAAGCCGGTGATCTTGATCGTCGACCCGGCCAGGTGGATCGTCGCGCACAGCGGGATCACGAACGAGGCCACGTTCTGTGACACCCCGGCCTTGATGGCCGAGCGCAGCGTCACCGGGATGGTCGCGGCCGACGACGAGGTGCCGAGGGCGGTGGCGTAGGCAGGCATCATGGCCCGCATCATCGGCAGTGGGTTCTTCCGGGCGATCAGCCCGGCGACGCCGTACTGGATGAACAGGTAGATGATCGTCAGCGCGAACACGACCACGACCACCCAGAAGAACGACCGGATGACCGCCCACACCTGTCCGGCGTAGGTCATGTTCAGGAAGATGCCGAAGATGTAGACCGGCAGCAGCGGCACGATGACCTTGCTGATGACGATGTTGATGACCTCGCGGAAGTCGGTGAACACCTGGTGCAGGGCGGGCGCGTCGAACTGGGTCAGCGCCACCCCGACCACGAAGGCGAACACCAGTGCGCTCATCACCCCGAACATCGGCGGCATGTCGATGGTGAACCAGGGCGTCAGCAGGCCCGATTCGGGGTCGGCCAACTCGGTGACGTGGTTGCCGGTCAGCAGCCGCGGCCAGAACACCATGCTGGTGCCCCAGCTGAGCAGTCCGGCGACGATCGTGGAGGCATAGGCGATGCCCGCGGTGACCGCGAGCCACTTGCCCGCGCCCTTGCCGAGCTCGTCGATGGCCGGGGTGATCAACCCGACGATCAGCAGCGGGATGATGAACGCCAGGAAGTTCGAGAACAGCCCGTTGAAGGTGACGAAGATGCGCACCACGAAGCTGGGCAGGAATGACCCCAAGGCGACGCCGGCGATGATGGCGATGACCACCAGCACCAGCAGGTTGAACTTGAACAGCTTGGCCATGGGGGCCTCCTTCGACGTTCGGACCGGGTCATTCAATCACCCCGTTACCGTGGGTGTTGACCATGGTCCCCGTTTTGTCGGCGGCACTCAGCGTGCTGGGCGGGGCTGCTCGTGCCAGTGCTCGGCAAGGATCTGTCGCACCAGCGCCACCCGGTCGCGCCGCTGCTGTTCGTCGCGGGCCATCACGGCGGCCCCATAGACCATCTGCAGGCCGAGTTCGACGTCGAAGGGGGTGACCGAGGCGCCGACCAGCCCGGCGTGCTGGGCGCGGACAAGCGGTCTCGCGACGAGGTCGGTGAGCCGGCGTTCCCCGTCCAGGCTGTCCAGGTCGGCCCGGCTGCCGACCACCATCTCGATGAAGCCGAGGGAGTCAACGGTCAGCGCCAGGACCCGGTCGACGAGCCGGGTGAACGCCTCGGGGTCCTGGTCGTCGGCGAGTTGTTCGAGCTCGCCGAAGTTCTGCTCGAAGACGGCCAGCGCCAGGTCGATACGGCTCGGGAAGTGCCGGTACATCACGCCCTGGCTCACCCCTGCCTGTTTGGCGATGGCACTCAGCGGCACCTGGTAGCCCCGCTCGGCGAGGAGGTCACGGGCGGCCACGAGCAGCGCGGCTCGATTGGCGGCTGCTGCTGCGGGACCCCGGTTGCTGGCTCGGTTCGTCACACTGGCATCATAGGAACCGGACACTGTTGTCCTGTTCTCGTATCGTCACGAAGGAGTGGAGCGCCCCGATGAACACTTTCGACTACACCTACGACGTGGTCGTGGCCGGCACCGGCAGCTCCGGCATGGCCACCGCCCTTGCCGCCGCCGACCAGGGCCTGCGAGTCCTGCTGCTCGAGAGCACCGGCAAGTGGGGTGGAAACACCGCCATGTCGGGCGGCGGCATGTGGCTGCCCAACAACCCGCTGATGGCCCGCGACGGTGTCGGCGACTCCCGCGAGGAAGCCCTGGCCTACATGGAGGCCACCATCGGCGACGAGGGCCGGGCCACCAGCCGGGAACGCAAGGAGGCCTTCGTCGACGGCATCGCCGACTTCGTCGAGACTGCCACCAGGTACGGCGTCGAGCTGGTCCGGGCCCCCGACTACGCCGACTATTACCCCGAGCTGCCCGGCGGGAAGATCGGGCGCGCCCTGGAGGTCAAGCCTTTCGACGTGAAGAGGATCGGGGACTGGTGGCAGACCTGCCAGGCGCCGGCAGCACTGCCGGTCAAGACCGATGATGTCTGGCTGCTCGGCCGGGCCTGGTCGACCCCGGCCGGGTTCTGGCGTGGGGCGCAGCTGGTCTTCCGGGCGCTCGGCGGCCTCGTCCGGCGCCAGCAGCTCGGTGGCATCGGCTCCGCGTGGGCCGCGGCCTTCCTGGACGTGGTCGTCCAGCAACTGGGCTGCGACCTGTGGCTCAATGCCCCACTGGAGGAACTTGTCTTCGACGGTGACCGGGTCGTGGGCGCCAGGACCACCCGCGACGGTGCCACCGTCACCATCGGCGCGACGCGCGGGGTCATGCTGGCGGCCGGCGGTTTCGAGCACAACCGCGAGTGGCGCCGCGAGCACCACGGCATCGACGGCGCCTCCTCGGGTGCCCCGGGCAATGTCGGCAGCACCATCGCGCTGGCCGCGCAGGCCGGCGCCGCCCTCGAACTGATGGACGATGCCTGGTGGGGCGCCTCGGTGGAGGCCCTGCCCGGCGGGGAACCTCCGTTCATCGTCGGGGAGCGCTCCTTCCCCTACTCGATCATCGTGGACGCCAACGGTGAGCGCTTCGCCAACGAGTCCGAGTCGTACGTCGACCTGGGCCACCACATGCTCGAGCGTGACCCCGACGGCGCCTACTGGCTGATCTCCGACGTGCGCCACTCCCGCCGCTACCTGCGCACCTATGCCATGGACCCGCGCGCCAACAAGCAGATGCAGCAAGCCGGCATCATGGCCAAGGCTGGCACCCTGGCCGACCTGGCCGGCAGGATCGGGGTCGACCCGGCCCGCTTGCAGGCAACGGTCGACCGGTTCAACGAGTTCGCCCGCTCGGGCGTCGATGGTGACTTCGGACGAGGCAACTCCGCCTACGACCGCTACTACAGCGACCCGCTGGTGCGGCCGAACCCGAACCTCGGCCCCATCGAGAAGGGCCCGTTCACCGCATTCAAGCTGGTGATCGGTGACCTGGGCACCAAGGGTGGCGTGGTCACCGACACCGAGGGACGCGCGCTGCGCGAGGACGGTTCGGTGATCGAGGGCCTGTACGCGGCGGGCAACAACTCGGCCTCGGTGATGGGCCGCACCTACCCCGGCCCCGGCTCGACCATCGGCCCGGCCGCCGTCTTCGGGATGCGCGCTGGCCGTGACATGGCCAGGAACGTGGTGGCCGCCGAGGCCTGAAACCGGTCCCGCAGGTGCCAGACTGTGGGGCGTGACCGACGCGACCAGCAGTCCGCCCCGCTGTCCGAGAATGAGTGGCTGCGGTGGCGGACCATCCTGCGACGGGGCTGTTCATCACCTTCGCGCTGGGCATGTTGTGGCTGGTGCTGAACGTGAAGCTGCCCTCGGTCGGTGAACTGGGTGGTTCCATCGACACGCTGCGGGCCCGGGTCGACGAGCTGGGGTGGCTGGCGCTGCTGGTGATGACCGTGTGGTCCTATCGCAGCCTCAAGGGCACGGCCAAGGGACTGCCCGGCGCCCAGCTCGCCGCCGGTCCGGTGGACGACTGAGCCCCCCGCCGGCTGAGTCTCACAGCCAGCCGCGGACCAGTTCCAGCGCCTCGAGGGTGCTGGCTGCACTCCCCCGGCGATGATCGGTGTCCGAACCGCCCAGGGACGCCTCGTCCAGCGGTGCCACGGCGACGGCATGCCCGGCCCGGCTCAGCATGCCGATGTCGTTGTGCCCGTCACCGATGGCCAGCACCTCGTCCCAGCCGAGGCCGAGGTGGTCCATCAGCAGGTCACCGCCCTTGGTGCGCGCGGCGATCTCGGGCACCACGTCGGCGAACACATCGGACGACATCACCACCGAGAGCCCCGGCCACTCGTTGATCGACGCGGCGAGTTCGGCGGTGGCCTCGGAATGGTTCAGCAGCAGCAACACCTTGCCGATGTCGTCACGCCCGACAACCGGGTCGAGGACCGGCACATCACCCAGGAAGGTCTCCTCGTCACGAATCTTGTCGCTGATGCTGCGCACCAACCACTCGGTCGCCGAGTAGCACCAGGTCTCGATGCCGGCCTTGTCGGTCCCGGCCAGTACGCGCTCGACCACGCCGGCGGCCAGGGCGCGGTGGCCGAGCAACTGCCAGCCGGCGCCGTCCTCGTCCGATTCTCGGGCCATCACGGTGGCACCGCTGCTGCCGGCGACCAGGCTGATGGCCGGCACCTGCCCGGCAATCGTGCGCAGCGACCCGGTCGGGCGACCCGAGCACAGCGCCACCCGGATTCCCCGCTCGGCCAGCAGCGCGATCAGGTCGAGGGCGCCGGGGTTCCACTGGTCACGGTGCATCATCGTGCCGTCGACATCGAGCATCGCCAGGCGGATGGGCATGGTGTTCACCTTTCGGGGTGGTGGCTGTCAGCACCCCCGACCCTAGCGGGGTAGCGTGATCCCCGAGCACGGCATTGAAGGAGGCGGGCGTGCACATCGTGATCATGGGCTGCGGACGAGTCGGCTCGAGCCTGGCCAAGTCGTTGGAACGGCGCAACCACTCGGTGGCCGTGGTCGACCAGGACGTGAACGCCTTTCGTCGGCTGGGCCCGGAGTTCAAGGGCATCACCGTCAAGGGCGTCGGTTTCGACCGCGACGTGCTGGTGCGTGCCGGCATCCGCGAGGCCGACGGTTTCGCGGCGGTCTCCAGCGGCGACAACTCCAACATCCTGGCGGCCAGGGTCGTCCGGGAGGAGTTCGGCCTGACCAATGTGATCGCCCGCATCTACGACCAGGGCCGTGCCGAGGTCTACGAGCGCCTCGGCATCCGCACTGTCGCCACGGTGCGCTGGGCCGCCACCCAGGTGCTGCGCGGGCTGCTGCCGGAGGGCACCGAGCCGGTGTGGAGTGACCCGGCCGGCAACGTCCGACTGGTGCAGGTCAAGACCCATGAGGACTGGATCGGCCACAAGGTGCACGACATGCAGGCGGCGGCGGGCACCCCGATCCCGTTCGTGCTGCGCTTCGGCCGCGGCCTGGTGCCCAACCGGGCCACCATCCTGCAGGACGGTGACCTGGTCTACGCCGCCGTGGAGACCGAATCACTCAGTACCGTCGAGTCCGTGCTGGCCGCCGCGCCGGCGCGTCGCTGAGGAGTCAGGATGCGTGTTGCCATCGTCGGGGCCGGGAATGTGGGCCGCTCGATCGCCAAGGAACTGCTGCAGAACGGGCACCACATCCTGCTGATCGAACGTGACCCCAATGCCGTCAAGCCCGAATCGGTGCCCAATGCCGACTGGCTGCTGGCCGATGCCTGCGAACTGGACTCCCTGGAGGAGGCCCAGTTGGAGACCTTCGACGTGTCCATCGCCGCCACCGGTGACGACAAGGCCAACCTGGTCCATTCCCTGCTGGCCAAGACCGAGTTCGGTGTGCCCCGCACCGTCAGCCGGGTGAACCACCCCGGCAATGAGTGGATGTTCGACGAGCAGTGGGGCGTCGACGTGGCCGTCTCGACCCCACGGATGATGAGTGCCCTGGTCGAGGAGGCCGTCACCGTCGGTGAACTGGTGCGGCTGTTCACCTTCCGGGAGGGTTCGGCCAACCTGGTCGAGCTGACCATTCCCGAGCAGAGCCCAGTCGTCGGGATGCCGCTGCGCGAATTGCACCTGCCCGGGGACGCGGTGCTGGTGGCCGTGATCCGCGACGGGGTCGGCATGGCCCCCCAGCGCGACGGGGTGATGGAGCCGCTCGACGAGGCCCTGTTCGTGGTCTCCCCCGAGTTCGAGCAGGTGCTGGCCGATCAGCTGGTCCAGCGGGCCCGCCCCGAGCCCGGTGCGCCGGCCCAGTCCCACGAGGACCGTGAAACCTGGCTGTGAGCCGGGCCGGGCTCAGGCGACGAGCTCGTAGTGCGGGTTGTAGATCACCATCCGGCGACCCCGGCTGACCAGCCGCCCGGTGACCCGCAGCATGCGCCCGGCATCAATCCCCGGGATGCTGCGCCGTCCCATCCAGATTAGGGTGACCACCCCGGTGCCGTCCTCGAGGTTTGCCTCGAACCATGACCGCGCGCCGCGGGGGCTGAGGGTGACGCTGCCGATGCGCCCATGCAGGGTGACGAGCTGGCGCACCCGGCACTCCGAGAGCGCCTCGCAGCCCGACTGGCGGGCGAGTTCGGCCAGTTGGTCGTTCTCATACTCATTGTGGGACGAGGTGAGCCGGCGCACGGCCCGCCCCCACATCCCCACCGGTGGGCGCGTGGTCTCCGAGGTGCCCATGGCCGTCAGCTCACTCGGTGGCCGGTTCTGCCTGCGGCGCGATGCCGTCGGGCAGGGTCATCGGGATGAGGTCACCGGGGACCATGGGGTCACTGCCCCGGCGGACCACGACGTTGCAGAAGAACTCGAACAGCAGTTCACCGGCGTCCTCGAAGCCCTCGGTCAGGGCAGCCTCACCCATCAACACACCGCGCAGCAGCCACCGCGGGCCCTGGGCGAACCAGGTACGCGAGACGTGGTAGGCCTGCTCACCGTCCTCACCCTGTACCGGGATGACGCGGCGGATCTCGGGGCCGAAGGGGCCGTCGCTGATCTCCACCTCACCGCCGGCGGCGACGGTCTGGGTGGTCATGTCCTCGGTGATCTCCTTGACCATGGAGGTGCGGGCGGGGGCCGCGAACAGCGCCACCTCGAGTGCTGACTGTTCGTACATCACCAGCGCCGACTGCACCTGGTTGGTGGACTGGTCGACCTGCAGCTGGATCTGCATGTTCTCGAACGGGGTGAGGATCACGCTGCCGAAGTCGAGGCGCTCGATGTCGTCGGCGTCCAGGTCGACCTCGTCGAGGTCGAAGGGGCCGTCCTCGCGCAGGTCGTGGTCGGCGAGATCCTCCTCGTCGTCCTCGTCCTCTTCGTCGTCGTCCTCAGCAGAGTCGTCGTCATCGTCGTCCGACTCGTCGGCTTCAGGGTCCTCGTCGTCCTCGTCCGAGTCGTCGTCGGAGTCCTCGTCGTCGGGGTCGACCTCGTCCTCGTCGAGCAGGTCGTTCTCGTCGAGGATGTCCTCTTCGGCGAGCTTGCGCTTCTTCTTGCGACCAAAGATCACGGGTGAGGCCTTTCGACAGGTAAGGGGAACGGAGTGCCTCGGTGAGTCTACCAACCGGCCACGCCACCGGAGGAGCCGTGGCCGCCCGATCCGCGGGCGGTCTCGTCGAGGCGCTCAACCACCCGGAAGTCGGCCCGGGCAACGGGTTGGATGACCAGTTGGGCGACCCGGTCACCGCGCTGCAGGGTGATCGCGGTGTGCCGGTCGAGGTTGACCAGGTTGACCATGATCTCGCCGCGGTAACCGGCGTCGATCACGCCCGGGGCGTTGACCATGCCCAGCCCGTGGCGGGCGGCCAGCCCCGAGCGGGGGTGGACGAAACCGGCGTAGCCCTCCGGGATGGCAAGCGCCACCCCGGTGGGGACAAGCCGGCGTTCCCCGGGTTGCAGGGTGACGTCCTCGCGGGCGTGCAGGTCCGCGCCGGCGTCACCGGGGTGCGCGTAGCCGGGCACGGGCAGGTCGGGATCGAGCAGGTGCACCTCGAGCGGCAGCGGCTCAGTCATGGACCACCTGCTCTGCGTTGCAGCGGCGGGTGATGGCGGCGGCCAGGTGCCGGGGGTCACGGCTGGAGAGCAGCCAGTGGCGATACGGGTCGGCCGGGTCGGCCAGGTCGACGCGGACGTAGCGGGTCAGGTAGGGGCGCACCAGCATCCAGCTGCCACCGCCGGCGGCCACCGCGAGGGCCTCACGGGACTGCGCGACGTCCAGGGCCGTGGCGCCGCTGAGGTAGCGCCACTCGATGGACGCTCCCCCGGCCTCCAGCCCGGCGTCGGTGGTGCGCACCCGGGGTCGTCCGTAGCTGACCAGGAACATTGTGACCAGGCCGAAGGACACCACCAGGGTGCTCAGCGCCCAGGCATCATCGAGGATTGCCCAGACAGCCACCACGAAGGTCAGGGCCAGGAACAGCAGTACCACCCACCACATCACCGGGACGGTCAGTCGTTCATCGTGGTGTGGTGCCTCGGGCGGGGTGGAGCTCATGGGGACCAATCTACTGCCCGCATCGTCCGGCTCGCCCTAGGATGGGCCCATGGACCTTTCGGAGAAGCTGATTCAGAAGGTGTACGGGATCGCGCTGGGCGCCGTGGTGACCATCGTCACCCAGAAGGTGCTCAAGACGGCCTGGAAGCTGGCCACCGGCAACGAGCCGCCGCAGCCGGGCGACCCGGAGGTCCCCACGGCCGAGGCGTTCATCTGGGCACTGTCCTCGGGTGTCGGCATGGGCGCAGCCCAGCTGGCCACCACCCGCCACGTTGCCCGTCGGGCGATGCGCATGGGTCACGACATCGACGGCCTGCCCACCGTCGTCAAGGTCTGAGGCTGCCTGCCCTGCCCGGCCGCCGGCCAGCTCAGTAGCAGTCGACGCAGTAGATCTTGTCGCCCTTGACCTCGGCGATCTGGCTCTTGTGCTTCACCAGGAAGCAGGACGCACAGGTGAACTCGTCGGCCTGGCGCGGCAGCACCCGCACGGTGAGTTCCTCGTGGGACAGGTCGGCACCCGGCAGCTCGAACGACTCGGCGGCCTCCACCTCGTCCTGGTCGACATCACCCGACTTGGCGTCGTTGCGCCGGTTCTTGAGTTCCTCGATCGAGTCCTCCTGAGACTCGTCGTCGGTCTTGCGGGGCGCGTCGTAGTCGGTCGCCATGTCTTCCTCTCCACACCTGCGTGATGGCCTGCTGCTCGCGGCCATGTCGCGGTCATATCTATCACACGTGTCAAGTGGCCCCACCAGCAGTCCCACCTCGGGCCCACCTCGGGCCGCCGGGCGGGGTCGGGCAGCCAGCGCCCGAACCTGAACGTTTGCCCTGCATTGGCGCGGCTGGGCGGGTTCGGCGGGCCGGACACGACACCATGGTGGCCGTCCGACCGGACAGCACCACAAAACAAGGAGGCACCACATGTGGATCGGAATGGGCGTCGTGCTCATCGTCATCGGCGCAGTTCTCAACTGGGCACTGCAGGTCGACGTGCCCGGCGTCACCGACGGCATCCTGGGCTGGATCCTGATCGTGGCCGGCGTGGCCGCCATCATCTTCTCGTTCATCGCCCAGGCCCAGCGCAACCGCGTGCACAGCACCCACGAGACCCGGCACATCAGCACCGGGGAGTGACCCCGGCCTCGACCCCGCGTTGATGCTTCACCGCGCGGGGACTGCACGGCGTCACGACCACTTGATAGGTTGACGCGATGGCGGGCCCATACCCGCCGGAACAGCCCACTCAGGAGACTCGGATGGACAGTGCACTCAGCCCACGTGAGATCCAGGCCCGCATCCGCGGCGGGGAATCACTTGCGGCCGTCGCCGAGGCCGCCGGGGTCCCCGAGGACCAGATCGAGCCCTTCGCGGCCCCCGTGGTCGCCGAGCGGGAACACGTGCTCGGGCAGGCCCTGGCCTGCCCGGTGCGTCGCAAGGGCGAGTCGTCATCGGCGCGCGCCCTGCGGCACGTGGTCGCCGAGGGCCTGCGCACCGCAGGGCTGGACGAGGCCGACCTCACCTGGGACGCCTGGCGTGACCCCGAGCGCCACTGGGTGGTCGTGGCCACCCATGGCACGGATGACTCGGCCCGTACGGCACATTTCCGTTTCGACCTGCGCGGCCGGTTCAGCATCGCCCGCGACGACTGGGCCCGTGAACTGATCGGCGAACCCTCCCCCACAGCCGCCCCGGTCCCGGTCCGCACACCCAACCCGGACGACGAACCCACCGTCGGGCTGGAGGGTCGCTCAGAGACCATCGGCCAGGACACCGCAGCACCCGGCCCGGAGTTCCCGGCCCGGCCCATCCCGCAGCCGATCGAGCAGGTCCAGGTCGACGAGGACCCCGGCTTGAGCCTCGAGGCAGCCCAGGACGACCTGGTCGGCCACGCCTCCCAGCTCGACGTGCTCTACGACATGCTGAGCAGCTTCGACGAGGACTCGGTCAACGTCTATGCCGACCTGTCGCGCCCGGTCGTCGACGACGACCTGGACTACGACCTGCTCAACCAGGTCACCGACGACGAGCAGGAACCCGACGAGCCGGCCCCCGCGAAGCCGGCCGGGATCCCCGATTCGGTCAACCCGGCGGAACTGGAACTCGAGGACACCAACCCCGTCGAGACCGGGCAACCCGAGAAGCCGCTGACCGAACCCGAGCAGGATCCCCTGGTCGACGTCGACGAGCCGCCCGCCCCGAAGCCGAAGCCCCGCTCACGCAAGTCACGCGCCAGCATCCCGAGCTGGGACGAAATCGTCTTCGGCGGCCCGAAGCCCCAGGACTGAGCCCGGCGGCTGCCGTGCCTCGGCCGGTCACTCGCCGATGGCGACCTCACGATCGGGGTCGCTGATCCAGTCCGACCAGCTGCCCGGGTAGAGCCGCAGCCCAATGACCCCGGCCTGCTCGGCGGCCAGGATGACCTTCGCCGCGGTGATGCCCGAGCCGCAGCTGACCACGTCGCCGGCCGACAGCCCGCTCAGTTCCTGCGCCAGTTCCTCGACGCTACGAAGCCCTTGGGGTGCTTCGAGCCGGTCGGCGGGCAGGTTCACGGCCCCCGGGATGTGGCCCGCCACCGGGTCGACCGGCTCCTCCTCACCGCGGAAGCGGGTGGCTGAGCGCACGTCAACCAGCTGGTGGCCGTCTGCCAGGGCAGCGACCACCCCGGCGGCGTCAACCTGCTCACGATGCCCGAGGCCGCTGATGGTGATGTCGCCGGAGTCCACCTCGGGCACGTCGGTGGCCACTGGGTAACCGGCGGCCTGCCAGGCCCGCATGCCACCGGCGAGCACCTGGACCGCCTCGAGGCCGGCGTCGGTGAGCACCCACCAGGCCCGCGCGGCACCCATCATGGTGCCCTGGTCGACCAGGACGATGGCCTCACCCTCGTTCACGCCCGCTGCTCGCAGGCCCGCCTGCAGCACCTCGCCAGTGGGCAGCGGGTGGCGCCCGCCAGCACCACCGGGGCCGGGGTGGGCGGCGAAGACCGCTTCGAGGTCGACGAAGACCGCACCCGGGATGTGCGCCGTTCGGTAGGCGGACTCCCCTCGTCCGGGGTGGCCCAGGTAGTAGCTGACGTCGAGCACCCGTGCCGGTGACCCGGCGGCGAGCAGGTCGTCCAGGGTGACGGGGCTGATCACGGGCTGGTTCATCGGGTCTCCTCCTCGAAGGGCAGCACTTCGGGCGACAGGGTCGCGCGGGACAGTTCCTTGGTAACCCGGCGGCGGTGGTGCTTGCGGCACAACACCTCGTAGTGCACCTCGCTGGCGCCACCGTCGGTGTCACCGACGACCACCTGCGAACCCTCGGTGATCATCACGCCGTCGACCACGCGCGCATTGTGGGTGGCCCGGGCACCGCACCAGCACAGCGGCTGCACCTGCAGCATCTCCAGCCGGTCGGCCAGTTCCACCAGTCGGCGTGAGCCCGGGAACAGTTCGGTGCGGAAGTCGGCCATGATGCCGAAGGCGAACACGTCAACGCCGAGTTCGTCGACGAGCCGGGCCAACTGGTCGATCTGGGCGGCGGTGTAGAACTGGGCCTCGTCGCAGACCATGAAGTCGAGCTTGGTGCCGGTGCTGAGCCGGTCCACCACGTGGGCCCAGAAGTCGAACTCCTCGCTGACCTCGACCGCGGGGCTGCTGAGCCCGATCCGTGAGGTGATCACCGACTCCCCCGACCGGTCCTGGCTGGTGAACAGTGCCCCGCGGCGCCCGTGCGCGGCCTGGGTGTGGGCCATCTGCAGCGCCAGGGTCGACTTGCCGCAGTCCATCGGGCCGGAGAAGAACACCAGTTCCCCCGGGGCGTGGTCGCCATCCCAGGGCAGGTCCAACGGTTCAGCGCTCACCATTCATCCTCGTAGGTACCGTCGTCGACCAACAGCGGGACGAGCATCTCCGCGGGGGTCAGGGACCCATGCATGCCGACCAGGGCGAGTTCCCCGGGCAGGTCCAGGCTCATCACCGCCCAGTCCTCGCGCATGGCGACCACCACGTCCCCGATCCGGCTGGCGACCCCCTCGGTCGGGGTGCCGCCGAACCAGCCGTCGGCCAGGGCCTGCTCGCGGGTCCGCACCCAGGCGCGGTCGCCGAGGAACTCGGCCCAGCGCCCGGCCACCGCGTCCGGGTCGGTGGTGTACAGCTGCCGGAAGCGGCCCTCGCCGCCGACCTGGTCGACGCCCTGGCCCAGCACCGGGTGGTCCTCGAGGATGATCTTGCGTTCCTCGGGCACGTCGACCATGCCATGGTCGCCGGTGACCAGCAGGACGACGTCGTCGTCGAGTTCCTCACGAAGCCGTTCGAGCAGGCCGTCGACCCGGATCAGTTCCGCGCGCCAGTCGGGGTCGTCGACGCCGTGGGCGTGACCTGTGTGGTCCAACATCCGTTCGTAGACGTAGACCAGGCTGCGATCGCCGGCCCGGGAGGCCTCGACGGTACGGGTGACCACGTCGTCCTCATCGTCCTCACTGACCAGGCCGCTGACCACCTGGCCGCGCAGCGCTGAGCGGGTCAGGCCACTGCCGTCGAAACGCACCGGCACCACGGCGTGGCTGCTGACCCCGGCCAGGGAGAGCCGTTCGAACCAGGTGTCGTGGGGCTGCAACTGCTCGGCCTCGGTGGGGGTGTTCCAGGCCAGCGAGTTGAACACCTGCTCGGTGAACGGGTCACGGAACGAGTAGCCGACGATGCCGTGCTCGGCCGGCACCAGGCCGGTGCCCAACGACGTCAGCGACGTCGCCGTGGTCGAGGGAACAGTCGCGGTCAGCCGGATCGCGTCGGCGAAGAGGCTGGCGCAGTAGGGCGCCATCGCCAGCGAGCGTTGCAGCACCTCCAGGCCCAGGCCGTCGACCAGCACGAGGACGTAGCGCCGGCTCGCGGGCAGGTCCAGCGTCGCCGGGGCGTCGGCCACTCCCAAGTGGGCGGCCAGGCTGGGCAGCAGGTCGGCCAGGGTCGAGGCGCCCCAGGCCGGCAGCAGCGGCTCGTCCATCAACGGGCCGCCTCGGCGACGGACCGCTGCAGGGTCGACCCGAAAGCGATCAGCTCACGCACCGAGGTCTCCCCATCGGCGGCCGGGCTCATGCGCACGGTCAGGTCGTCGGCGACCGCCGAGCCGGACATGCCGTGGTCGGCGTCGCAGGTCGGGTCACCACAGTGGGCTGGTTCCAGCTCGATGCGGCGCAGGGTTCCCCAGCCGATGCTCAGCCAGGTCTCGACGATCGCCCCGGCGTCCTTCTGCGGTTCGGCCACCACCCGGGTGACGGTGACCGAGTTGATCTTGGACAGGGCCACCGACTCGGTGGAGGTGATCGCCTGCACGCTGTGGGTCGGGTTGTCGGTCGACTCGTCGGTGTGCCCGACGATGAGCCGGGTGGGGGTGACCAGCATCACCGAGAGGTGGCGGTGCACCTCTTCACCGGTGAAGGTGGGTTCGTGGTGCACCAGGAAGCCCCGCAGGTCCTCACCGGCCAAGGCCAGCGCGATCGATTCCGAGACGAGGTCGGGGAAGAAGCCGCATGCGACGATGCTGTTCCGCAGCGGTTCGGGAAGCTGTCCGATGATGGGTGCCTGCACCCGCCCATCCTCCCACAACAGCCCTGATCACTCGACGCTCCCGAACGCTGCCAGTCGCTAGGCTGGCCCCCATGACGAATCGTCCCTTCGTGGGTGCTCGACTCGATGAGAGCTTCAGCCGTTGGTTGGGCGGGCGCATGCGCCGCCGCGGCTGGGTGGAGTCGGTGGTGCCCTACGCCGGTTACGGCTCGTCGGACCAGCTGCGGATCCTGGGGCGGGTGATCCTGGCGCCGGCGACCCCCCGCTCGGACCTGATGCGGGTGGCTGATGACTTCCTGCGCCGACGCGGCTGGCGCAATTTCGCCGCCATCCCGCTGCCCCGGGCCACGGTGCGGGTCAGCATCGGCGGCGACACCATCGAGGTGGAGGCCGACCGCGGTGGCTACATCGACGTCCGGGTGAAGAACGCGGGCCTGGGGGCCGGTTGGCACGAGGTCACCCTGCAGTCGGCCGAGTCGCGTCCCGCCCAGGCGCCGGTGCAGGTGGTGGCCGACGACCAGACCTTCGGGTTGATCAGTGACATTGACGACACGGTGATCTCCACCTGGCTGCCGCGCATGCTGATCGCGGCCTGGAACTCGTTCGTGGTCACCGAGCAGGCCCGCCAGTCGGTGCCGGGCATGGCCAGGATGTACCAGCAGGTGCTGGCCGAGCACCCGGGGGCGCCGACCATCTACGTCTCGACCGGGGCCTGGAACACCTACCCGTTCCTGCGCCGGTTCCTGAAGCGGCACGGCTACCCCCAGGGGACGATGCTGCTGACCGACTGGGGCCCCACGAACACCGGCTGGTTCCGCAGTGGGCCCGACCACAAGCGCCGCTCGCTGCACGAGCTGGCCCGTGACCTGCCGCAGGTGCGCTGGCTGCTGATCGGTGACGACGGCCAGCATGACCCGATGCTGTACCGCGAGTTCGCCGACCTGCAGCCCGACCACGTGCGGGCGATCGCGATCCGGCAGCTGACGATGGCCCAGCAGGTGCTGGCGCACGGCACCACCACCGTCCTGGGTGACCCCAACCACGTCCACTGGACCCCGCACACCGTCCCGGAGGTGCGTGGCCCCGACGGGGACGCGCTGGCCCCCAAGGTCAAGGCGATGCTCGGTGGACAGGCGCTGGACGAGCGACCGGCGAGCTGAACGGCGCGCCGATTTCGCGCGGCCTCGTCCGGTTTGGGAGACTGTGCCGTTGACCGCGCAGTCAAGCTGAACCTCACAGAAGGAGCCGGGCCGGCAGATGGCGAGTGAGCAGAACGGGAACGGGACCGACGAAGAGGTCGAACGCATCATCGACGTCGATGTCACCGCCGAGATGGAGGCCAGCTTCCTGGAGTACGCCTACTCGGTGATCTACTCCCGCGCCCTGCCCGACGCCCGTGACGGCCTCAAGCCGGTGCAGCGGCGCATCCTCTACTCGATGGACCAGATGGGCATCCGCCCCGACCGGGGGCACGTGAAGTGCGCACGCGTGGTCGGCCAGGTGATGGGTGTGCTGCACCCCCACGGTGACACCGCGATCTATGACGCGCTGGTGCGCACCGCGCAGCCGTGGTCGATGCGGTTGCCGTTGGTCGACGGCCACGGCAACTTCGGCTCGCTCGATGCCGGGCCGGCCGCGATGCGTTACACCGAGTGCCGCATGGCTGAGCCGGCGGTGGCGATGACCGCGGGGCTCGACGAGGACACCGTCGACTTCAAACCCAACTACGACGGCCGCGAGGTCGAGCCGTCGGTGCTGCCGGCCGCATTCCCGAACCTGCTGGTCAACGGGGCCACCGGTATCGCGGTGGGCATGGCCACCAACATCGCCCCGCACAACCTGGTCGAGGTGGTCCAGGCCTGCCGCCACCTGCTGAAGCACCCCGACGCTGACCTGGCTGCGATCACCCGGTTCATCCCCGGGCCCGACCTGCCCACCGGCGGCAAGATCATCGGCCTGGATGGCATCCAGGACGCCTATGCCACCGGGCGTGGCTCGTTCAAGATCCGCGCCACCACCCGCATCGAGCAGGTGCAGCCGCGCCGCAAGGGCATCGTGGTCACCGAACTGCCGTACACGATCGGCCCCGAGAAGATCATCGAGCAGATCAAGGCGCTGGTGCAGGCCAAGAAGGTCACCGGCATCGCCGACGTGAAGGACCTCACCGACCTGGCCCAGGGCACCCGGCTGGTGATCGAGGTCAAGAACGGCATCAACCCCGATGCGCTCCTGCAGCAGTTGCTCAAGCTGACCAAGCTCGAGGATTCCTTCTCGATCAACTCGGTCGCCCTGGTCGAGGGCCAGCCCCGCACGATGGGGCTGATCGAGATGCTGCAGGTCTACCTCGACCACCGCCTCGAGGTCACCGAGCGGCGCACCCGCTTCCGCCTGGGCAAGGCGAATGCCCGGCTGCACCTGGTCGAGGGCCTGCTGCTGGCCATCGTC
Source organism: Aestuariimicrobium sp. Y1814 (assembly GCF_050113895.1). Classification (NCBI taxonomy): domain Bacteria; kingdom Bacillati; phylum Actinomycetota; class Actinomycetes; order Propionibacteriales; family Propionibacteriaceae; genus Aestuariimicrobium; species Aestuariimicrobium sp. Y1814. The sequence goes on from NZ_JBNJRW010000001.1 coordinate 330,603, forward strand.
GACATCGACGACGTGATCGCCATCGTGCGCACCAGTGATGATGCCGCCGAGGCCCGGGCCCGGTTGATCGAGGCGTTCGACCTGACCGAGACCCAGGCCAACCACATCCTTGACATGCAGTTGCGCCAGTTGACCCGGCTGTCGTCGATCCGACTCGAAGCCGAACGTGACGAGTTGCTCAACACCATCGCCGAACTGAACAAGATCCTGGACGACGAGTCGGTCCTGAGGGACCTGGTCGCTGACGAACTCGCCGAGGTCGCGAAGAAGTTCGGTACCCCGCGCCGCACGGTGCTGCTGGAAAGCAGTGGGGTGGCGGCGAGCACCGCCGCACCGGCCGACCTGGAGATCCCGGACGGGCCCAGCTGGGTGCTGCTCAGTTCGGCGGGGCTGCTGGCGCGGGTCGACACCCACGAGGCCCTGCCGAGCACGGGGCCGCGAGCCTCGCACGACGTGGTCACCGCGGCGATCCGCAGCACGACTCGCGGCCAGTTCGGGGTGCTGACCAACCAGGGCCGGCTGCTGAAGATGAGCACCATCGACCTGCCGACAGTGCCGCTGACCGCGCATGCCGGTTCACTCAAGGGCGGGTCGCGCGCCAAGGAGTTGTTCGCCTTCAACAAGGACGAACGGGTGGTCGGGCTGACCTCGCTGGGTGAGTCCGCCGCCGGCCTGGCGCTGGGCACCGCCCAGGGGGTCGTGAAGCGGGTCAACCCCGAATTCCTGGCCAGCAAGGACGACTGGGACGTGATCAGGCTCGAACCGCGCGACGAGGTCATCGGCGCCGTGGAGCTGGTCGACGAGTCGGTGGAGCTGGCGTTCATCACCTCCGATGCCCAACTGCTGCACTTCCCCGCCGAGGTCGTCCGCCCCCAGGGACGCAGCGGCGGTGGTGTGGCCGGCATCCGGCTGGCTGCCGGTGCCTCGGCGATCTGGTTCGGGCCGGCCGGTGAGGGCGATGTCGTGGTCACCGTGTCGGGCTCGTCGGGCGCGTTGGCGGGCACCCAGGCCGGCCAGGTCAAGGTGGCGCCGTTCAGTGAGTACCCCGGCAAGGGCCGCGGCACCGGTGGGGTGCGCTGCCACAAGTTCCTGAAGGGTGAGGACGTGCTGCTGCTCGGCTGGGTCGGCGCGCAGCCGGCCGTGGCGGCGGCGGCCTCCGGCTCCCCGATCGACCTGCCCCCGGCCACCGGCAAGCGCGACGGCTCAGGCACACCGTCCCCGATGCCGATTGCCGCCGTCTCGACCCGCAGCATCGCCGCCGTGGCGCACCCCGGTGCTTCCGATGCGCCGGGCGCCGAGTCGGACGACGGTGGTGACCCGCATGACGGTGACGCCACTGCTGATCAGGACACCCTGCTGTGACGACACCGGGTCTAGGGTGGGCGCATGGGCAATTTTGATGATCTCCTGACGCGCAACCAGAGCTATGCGCAGACCTTCCAGGAGGGTGGCTTCGACGGTGTGGCCCACTCCGGCGTCCTCGTCCTGACCTGCATGGACTCCAGGATCGAGCCGCTGCGCATGCTGGGGCTGAACCTCGGTGACGCCAAGATCCTGCGCACCCCCGGTGGCCGCGCCACCCCGGACGCGACGGTCGGCTGCATCCTCGGGGTGCACCTGCTGAACGTCAACCGGATCATGGTGGTGCCGCACACCCGCTGCGCGATGGCCTCGGGGTCGGACCAGCAGATCGCCGAGTCGATCCTGGAGCGCGACGGCACCGACATCCGCGGCATGGTGCTGGGTGCGACCACCGACCAGCTGTCGGCGCTGACCCACGACGTGCGCACCCTGCGCAGCCACCCGCTGATCACGGGCCTGGCCGAGGTGGGCGGGTTCATGTACGACGTCGACACCGGGCTACTCGACGAAGTCGTCTGAGGCCGGACGAGGGAGTCAGTCGCCGATCAGTTGGTAGGCGCGCAGCGCCACGCCGTACTCGACTCCCCCGGCGGCCCCGCCCTGGCGCAGCATCTCGGGAATGAACTCGGCCGGTGCCGGGTGCCCGGGAATGGCGGCGAGGTATTCCCGGTGGCAGTTCAGGGAGGCGACCGAGGCATCGACGTCGACCTGGTCCACCGGCACCACGTGGGTGGGTTCGACTCCGGAGACCAGCAGCCAGCGGGTGCCCCACTTGGGCAGGTTCTCCTCGGTGGCCAGGTCACGGAAGACCCAGGTGTTGTCGGCGTCACGGACCGCGTCGAGGGTCGCCAGGCCGGCGACCCGGTGGTCGGCCTGGTTGAGTCCCCACTGCACTTCGGCTGCCCAGGTCATGGTCACCACTGCATCGGGACGCACCTCACGGATGCGGCGGGCGATGTCCTTGCGCAGGGCCAGGTGGTCGTTGAGCATCCCGTCGGGGTGGTTGAGGATGACCAGGTCCTCCACGCCCACGGTGTCACAGGCGGCGCGCTGTTCGGCCGCACGCAGCGGACCCACCTCTTCGGGTGGGATCTGCATGCCCGCCTCACCGCTGGTCAGCAGCAGGTAGGACACGCTGATGCCGGAACGCACCCAGCGGTTCACCGCAGCTGACAACCCGTACTCGGCGTCGTCGGGATGGGCCACCACGACCAGCACGGACGTGATCTGGTCTTCGGGCAGCGCGGGCAGGAACTCAGTCATGCCGCCAGCCTTTGCCGAACCGTTCTGGGGGTGCAGGGGGTCATCCCCCGCAGAGCTACATGCTGCCGTGCTCGTCGTGCTCCTTGACGAACATCATGGCGATCCAGCCGGCGAACAGCACCACGACGATCCCGAGGATGCCCCAGTACTGGGTGTTGCTCTGGCCGGTGACCAGGGCGCCGAGCCCGATCGCGAGGCCGAACATCGCCGGCGACAGGAACGAGACCACTCGCCCGGTGGTGGCGTAGAGGCCGAACAGCTCACCGGTGCGTCCCTCGGGGATCAGCCGGGCCAGGAAGCTGCGGCTGGCCGACTGCGCCGGCCCGACGAACAGGCACATGGCCAGGCCGAGCACCCAGAAGGTGGTGGTGCCGCCGTCGTGCAGGAAGAAGATGCCCAGGCCCAGCAGGCTCAGCGATGCCAGGGACACCAGGATCACCCGGCGCGGACCGACCCAGTCGTCCAGCAGCCCGAACGCGATGGTCGACAACCCGGCGACGATGTTGGCCGCCGCACCGAAGATGATCACGTCGCCGGCCGAGAACCCGAAGGTGCCGGCCGCGATCACCGCGCCGAACGCGAACACACCGGCGAGCCCGTCACGGAACAGCGCCGAGGCCAGCAGGAACCAGAACGTCTGGCGGCGTTCCCGCCACAGCCGGGCGATGGTGCCGCCGAGCAGCTGGTAGCTCTCGACGATGCCGACCTTGGGCCGGTTGGCCTGGGCGGGCTTGTCGCGCAGCATCAGGAAGGTGGGGATGGTGAAGACCAGCGTCCACACCCCGCACACGATCATCGAGTAGCGAATGTCGAGGCCGTTGTCGAGGTTCCCCGGCGCGATGAACACGAAGTAGATCAGCAGCAGCACCAGGATGCCGCCGAGGTAGCCCATCCCCCAGCCCAAGCCGGACACCCGACCGATGTTCCTGGTGGTCGCCACCTGGTCGATGGTCGAGTTGTAGTTCACCCCGGCCAGTTCGGAGATGATCGACCCGACCCCGAGCATGATCAGCCCCGGCCACAGGAACTCCGGCGACGGTGCGATGAAGAACAACGCTGCCGAGATCGCGGCCAGCAGCCAGGTCTGCCAGCGCAGGTGGAAGACGCTTCGTCCGTTGCGGTCGGCCGACTGGCCCAGCACCGGTGCCAGCAGGGCCACCACGATGCCGGCCAGAGCCGTCGACAGCGACAGCGACTGGGAGGTGTGGTTCGTCTCACCGAAGGAACTGCTGGTCAGGTACACCGCGAACACGAAGGTGGTGATGACGGTGTTGAAGGGCTGGGTCCCCCAGTCCCACATCGCCCACGCCAGGATGCTGCGCGGTGAGGAGGGTGGTGCGGCCTCCAGTGCCGTGACCGTGGCCAGTTCATTCTCAGAGGTGGTGCTCACCCCAGCAATCTAGGGCCTGGCGAGCTGGTTGCCGGGTTAACACCACATGACATCATCGCGGCTCAGGCGTCGATGGTCTCCGCGTCGATGGCGTAGGCGCCGTCGATGATGAACTCCTTGCGGGGGGCCACCTCATTGCCCATCAGCATCTCGAAGACCCGTTCGGCCTCTTCGGCCTCGTCGACGGTGATCCGGCGCAGGGTGCGGTGCTGGGGGTCCATGGTGGTTTCCTTCAGCTGGCTCGCGTCCATCTCACCCAGGCCCTTGTAGCGCTGCGGCTCCTTGAAGTTCTGGCCCTTCTTGGTCAGCTCGGCCAGCTTCCGCTGGTACTCCGCTTCGGAGTAGGTGTAGATGTACTTGTCATACCCACGCTTGGGGTTGACCAGTTCGAAGCGGTGCAGCGGCGGCACCGCCGAGTACACCCGACCGGCCTCGACCATGGGCCGCATGTACTTGAAGAACAGTGTGGCCAGCAGGCAACGGATGTGGGCGCCGTCGGAGTCGGCGTCGGCCATGAAGATGATCTTGCCGTAGCGGGTGGCGTCGAGGTCGAAGCTGCGCCCCGACCCGCCACCGACGACCTGGATGATGCTGGCGCACTCGGCGTTCTTGAGCATGTCGGCCACCGAGGCCTTCTGCACGTTGAGGATCTTCCCGCGGATCGGCAGCAGCGCCTGGAACTCGGAGTTGCGGGCCACGTTGGCGGTGCCGAGGGCCGAGTCACCCTCGACGATGAACAGTTCGGTCCGGTCGGTGTCGGTGCTGCGGCAGTCCTTCAGCTTGGGCGGCAACGAGGATGATTCCAGCGCGGTCTTGCGGCGCTGGTTCTCCTTGTGGATGCGGGCCGCGACCCGGGCCCGTGAGGCGTTGGCCACCTTCTCCATCACGGTGCGGGCCTGCGCCTTGGACTTGTTGGCGGTCAGCCAGCTGCTCATCTCGGATTCCACCGCACGGGCCACCAGCCGCCGCACGGGCGGGGTGCCGAGCACTTCCTTGGTCTGGCCCTCGAACTGGGGTTCGGCCAGCCGTACCGTCACCACGCTGGTGAGGCCCTCGAGGATGTCCTCCTTGACGATCTCCTCACCGGCCTTCAGGATGCGGCTGTTGCCGAGTGCCTGGGTGAAGGCCTTGGTCAGGCCCTGCTCGAAGCCGCTGACATGGGTGCCGCCCTTGGGGGTGGCGACGACGTTGACGAACGACCGCTCGACCGTGTCGTAGGAGTTGGTCCAGCACAGGGCCACGTCGATCTCGACGACCCGGTCGACGTCGGTGGGGGTCATCGCCCCATTGTCATCGAGCATCGGCACGGTCTCGGTGAACTCGCCGCTGCCCTGCAGTCGCAGCACGTCGCTGACCTGTTCGCCAGGGGCGAGGTAGTCGCAGAACTCACTGATGCCGCCGTCGTGCTGGAAGGCCTCGCTGATCTCCTCACCGTGGCGGTGGTCGTTGATCTCCAGCCGCAACCCGGGGACGAGGAAGCTGGTCTGCCGAGCCCGGTTGACCAGGTGGTCCCAGGACAGCTGGGCATCCTTGAGGAAGATCTGGCGGTCGGGCCAGTACCGCACCCGGGTGCCGGTGAGGCCCCGCTTGACCTTGCCGACCTCACGCAACCCGCTCGCCGGGGTGAAGGGGGCATCGGGGCCGTCGCCGTCAAAGACCCCCGGCACACCGCGACGGAAGCTGATCGCATAGGTCTTGGAGTTGCGGTCCACCTCGACGTCGAGGCGCGAACTGAGCGCATTGACCACCGACGCGCCCACGCCGTGCAGGCCACCGGTGGCGTTGTAGGTGCCCGAGCCGAACTTGCCACCGGCATGCAGCTTGGTGAACACGACCTCGACGCCCGACAGGCCGGTGCGGGGTTCCTTGTCGACCGGAATGCCGCGGGCCACGTCGGCCACGACGATGGACCCGTCCTGGCGCAGGTCGACGGTGATCCGGTCACCGAAGCCGCCCAGCGCCTCGTCCACGGCGTTGTCGATGATCTCCCACAGGCAGTGCATCAGGCCCTTGGTGTCGGTGGAGCCGATGTACATGGCGGGGCGTTTGCGCACGGCTTCCAGGCCTTCGAGCACCAACAGGTGCTTGGCCTCGTAGTCGCGTCCGGCGTGCTGGGGGTGATTCTGAGCCACCCCGAGATGATAGCCGCGACCACCGACACGACCTGGTCAGGCTCGCGGCGGGCCGACGGGGCTCCCGTTACGCTGCTGGCATGAGACCCCTGAGTGGACGATTCCGGATCAAGCAGGCCGCCGCCGAGGAACTGCTGCCCGCGGCCCGGGTGATGGCCAGGGCCTGGCGGGAGAGTTTCCCCTTCAGCGACGAGGTCTTCGACCGGCAGGACCAGCTGGTCGGTGCGTCGGCGAGGCGCTGGGACGAGGCCAACCGCCGGGGCGGCTACTTCTGGGTGGTGGTCGACAGCCAGGCTGAGGTCGAGGACGAACGGCTCGTCGGGCTGGCCCATTCGCGGGTCAGCGACGACGCCGACGCGCCGACCCCGCTGGAGTTGCACCTGTTCTACCTGCTGGACGTGGCCAAGGGTTCCGGCATTGCCGACCGGCTGCTCGAGATGGCGATCGGCGACGCACCGGCCCACCTGTGGGTGCTGGAGGGCAACCAGCGGGCGATCGGCTTCTACGAGCGGCACGGTTTCGCCGCCGATGGTGGACGCCGCCGGCTGCCCGATGACCTGGGTGCCCGGTCGAACATCCGGATGGTGCGGGGCACCACCGAACAGGCCTGAGGATGTGACAGGGCCCCCGGCATTCAGCCGGGGGCCCTGGTGCTGCTATCGCCTTCGGTCAGTCCAGGCGAGCGGTCTCGTCCTGGATCGTCAACGCGACCTGCTGGAGCTTGTCGTGGTGGGCCCGGCCGTGGTGGGCGCAGAACAGCAGCTGTCCGCCGCTGTTGAGGGTGACGCGCAGGTAGGCCTGGGCACCACAACGATCGCACCGGTTGGATGCGTCGAGGGTGGTCTCTTCGACAGTTGCAGAACTCATCGGTGGCCTCTCCTTCTCAAGGTTGATCACTGGGTACCAACGCCTGGACGGCGAGGTTTGTTCCAGAACCTGCAGTGGGTACATCACCCGCGCCGGGGTGTCGTCCTGCCCCCACCGTAGGCGATGGGTTCAAGTGACGGGGGCAACACCGCGCGACTGTCACACAATCGTCGCGCAACGACGGGTCACGCCGCCCCGGGTGGGGCCCAGGCGTGTCAGTCGAGGTAGTCCCTGAGGACCTGCGAACGAGACGGGTGGCGCAGCTTCGACATGGTCTTCGACTCGATCTGGCGGATCCGCTCACGGGTGACGCCGTAGACCTTGCCGATTTCGTCGAGGGTCTTGGGCTGGCCGTCGGTCAGGCCGAACCGCATGCTGACCACGCCGGCCTCACGGTCGGAGAGGGTGTCGAGCACGTCGTGCAACTGCTCCTGCAGCAGGGTGAAGTTCACCGCATCGGCCGGGACGATCGCCTCGGAGTCCTCGATCAGGTCACCGAACTCGGAGTCGCCGTCCTCACCCAGCGGGGTGTGCAGCGAGATCGGTTCGCGGCCGTACTTCTGGACCTCGACGACCTTCTCGGGGGTCATGTCGAGTTCCTTGGCCAGTTCCTCGGGGGTGGGTTCACGACCGAGGTCCTGCAGCATCTGGCGCTGCACGCGTGCCAGCTTGTTGATGACCTCGACCATGTGCACGGGAATGCGGATGGTGCGGGCCTGGTCGGCCATGGCGCGGGTGATGGCCTGCTTGATCCACCAGGTCGCGTAGGTCGAGAACTTGTAGCCCTTGGTGTAGTCGAACTTCTCCACCGCACGGATCAGGCCCAGGTTGCCCTCCTGGATGAGGTCCAGGAACAACATGCCGCGGCCGGTGTAGCGCTTGGCCAGCGAGACGACCAGGCGCAGGTTCGCCTCCAGCAGGTGATTCTTGGCCTTGCGGCCGTCCTCGGCGATCCACTCGAAGTCGTCGAGGTCGACCGGCTTGATGTTCACGGTCGCGTCGCTGAGCTGCTCGTCGGCGAACAGGCCGGCCTCAATGCGCTTGGCCAGGTCGACCTCCTGCTCGGCGTTCAGCAGGGCGACCTTGCCGATCTGCTTCAGGTAGTCCTTGACCGGGTCGGCGGTGGCGCCGGCGGCGGTCACCTGCACCTCGGGTTCGTCGGTGTCGTCGGCCTCGTTCATCACGAAGCCTTCCTTGGTCAACTCCTTCTCATCCTTCGCCGCCTCCTCGGGGGTGAAGTCGGCGTCGTCAACCTCGTCCAGGCGCGCCTTGGCGTCCTTCTTCTTGCCACCGACAGTGATCACCAGGTCATCGCCGTCGAGTTCGACGTCAGCCTCGATCTCCACCTGCTGCAAGGTTTCGGCGACGGTCAGCTCGCTCACCGGCACCTCGTCGACCTCGGCCGCCTTCTTGGCGGTCGTCTTCTTCGGGGTGGACTTCGCGGTGGTCTTCTTCGCAGGGGTCGTTTTGGTGGCGGCCTTCTTGGCGGGGGCCTTCGCCGGGGGCTCGGTGGTAGCCGCAGTTGCCTTGGTCGCAGTTGCCTTCGTCGTCGCCGGCTTCCGGGTGCGAGTGGTCTTCTTGGCGCCGTCGGGCTGCTCAGCGGTGGTCGGGTTGTCGCCGGTGGAACGCGCGGTCACAAGGCACCTCTCGATGAAGAATCCAGAATCAGGGCATGGCCAAGCCAGTGGTTGTCAATGCCTCCGCACCATTCTGCCACGCACCTCCAACAGTGAACAACGCCAGCGCAGACAGGGCGCGTCGCCACCGGCATCGATAGGCTGGCGCGCATGTCCCACACCCCCACCCCGTCCGGCCCACCCGTCGCGGCCCGTCGACCCCACGAGCGCACTCACCACGGCGATGTCGTCATCGACAACTACGAGTGGCTGCGGGACAAGCAGGACCCTGAGGTGATCAGCCACCTCGAGGCCGAGAACGCCTGGGCCGAGGCCCGGACCGCCCACCTCGAAGACCTGCGCAACGACCTGTTCAACGACTACAAGGCGCGCACCCAGGAGACCGACCTGAGCGTGCCCACCTGGGAAACGCACACCGACGGTGCCGCCTACTGGTACTACTCACGCACCGTCGAGGGCAAGGACTACCCGATCTGGTGCCGGGTGCCGGCCACCCACCGCGACAACGTGCCCGACCTGACCACCGGCGCCCCGCTGGACGGTGAGCAGGTGCTGCTCGACGGCAACCTCGAGGCCGAGGGCAAGCAGTTCTTCTCCCTCGGTGCGCTGGAGGTCTCCCCCAACGGTCACCTGCTGATGTGGGCCACCGACAATGCCGGCGACGAACGCTACGACGTGTCGATCCGCGACCTGGCCACCGGCGACACCTACCCCGCGCAGACCGGCATCGCCGGCAACATCACCTGGGCCGGCGACGAGGTGCTGTTCTACACCCGGGTCGACGAGGCTTGGCGCCCCCACCAGGTGTGGCGCCACACTCTGCGCACCGACCTCGAGCAGGACGAACTGGTCTTCCAGGAGGACGACGAGCGGTTCTGGATGTGGGTCTCGACCAGCCGCGACCGCGCCTGGGTGGTCATCCACCTCGGCACCAAGCTGACCGGCGAGGTGCACCTGCTGCCGGCCGCCGACCCCACCGCCGCCCCGCGGGTCGTCTCACCCCGCCACGAGGGACTCGACTACGACGTCGAGGCCACCGCCGACCGGCTCTGGATCGTCCACAACGCCACCTTCGAGGACTTCGAGGTCGCCACCGTGGCGCTCGGCCCGCTCCCGGACGACCCGGCCACGCCACTGGCCCCGTCCCAGACCTGGCAGTCGGTGCTCACCCCGCCGCCGGGGACCCGCTTCAGCGAGGTGGACGCCTACGCCAGCCACCTGGTCGTCTCCGGACGGCACGACGGCCTGCCGGCCGTCTGGCTCGCCGAGGTCGACGACGTCGCCGGTGCCACCCCGCTGGGCTTCGACGAGCCGGTGCACGAGGTGTCGGCCCAGTCGGAGTCGGACTACGACACCGACCGGGTGCGGCTGTCGTTCACCTCACTGGTGACCCCACCGCAGGTGCGTGAGGTCGGCTTCAGCGACCGGCAGCAGCGGGTGCTCAAGCAGACCCCCGTGCTCGACCACCCCGTGCACGGGCCCTACCGTAGCGAGGACTACGTCCAGGAGCGGCTGTGGGCCACCGCCACGGACGGTACCCGCATCCCGCTGAGCATGGTGCGCCGTGCCGACACCCCCACCGACGGCAGCGCCCCGCTGGTGCTCTACGGCTATGGCTCCTACGAGATCTCGATCCCCGCCCGGTTCAGCACCCAGCGCCTCAGCCTGCTCGACCACGGCATCATCTACGTCATCGCCCACATCCGTGGGGGCGGTGAACTCGGCCGCGCCTGGTACGACCAGGGCAAGATGACCAACAAGCGCACCACCTTCACCGACTTCATCGATGCCGGCCAGTGGCTGGTCGACCAGGGCTGGACCCGCCCCGACCGGATGGCCGCAATCGGCGGTAGCGCCGGTGGACTGCTGATGGGCGCGGTGGCGAACATGGCGCCGGACCTGTTCTGCGCGATCCACGCCGCGGTCCCCTTCGTCGATGCGCTGACCACCATCCTCAACCCCGACCTGCCGCTCACGGTCACCGAGTGGGAGGAATGGGGCGACCCGCTGCACGACCCCGAGGTGTACCGCTACATGGCCGGCTACACCCCGTACGAGAACATCGCCCCGGTCGCCTACCCGGCGATCCTGGCCACCACCGGCCTCAACGACACCCGGGTGTACTACGTCGAACCCGCCAAGTGGGTGGCCCGGCTGCGGGCCGAGGCACAGCTGAGCCCCAATCGTCCGGTGTTGCTGCGCACGGAAATGGTCGCCGGGCACGCCGGGGTGACCGGCCGCTACGACAAGTGGCGCGAACAGGCCTGGGAAATGGCCTGGCTGGTGGACCGACTCACCGGCAGCGGGCAGGTCTCAGGGTCGGGTACGACCACGGTCTGACCCATTTTGCGCTGATGGCATACTGGAGGGCCCAAATGGGCCGGCGGTGAATCTTTCCGCTCCCCCCGTGCGTTGAGCCATGTGAAGGACGCACGAGAGGGAGTTCATGGAAACCAAGCAGCGTGTTCGCTCCAGTGATGGCATTGAGGGCAAGGACTCGGTCGGTCTGTACCTGGAGTCCATCGCCAAGACGGCTCTGTTGACCGCGGAGCAGGAAGTTGAGCTGGCCAAGCGCATCGAGGCTGGCGTATATGCACGGGGGATCCTTGACGGCGCCGTCAAGAGCAAGGTCAAGGCCACCCGTGAAGAACTCGAATGGCTCGCCGCCGACGGTGAGCAGGCCATGCAGCACTTCATCCGCGCCAACCTGCGCCTGGTGGTGTCGGTGGCGCGCAAGTACCACCGTTCACCGATGCCGATGCTGGACCTGGTCCAGGAGGGCAACACCGGCCTGATCCGCGCCGTCGAGAAGTTCGACTACGCCAAGGGCTTCAAGTTCTCGACCTACGCCACCTGGTGGGTCCGCCAGGCGATCAGCCGTGGCATCGCCCAGCAGGGCCGCATCGTCCGTCTGCCGGTGCATGTGGCCGAGCAGGTCAACCAGGTCTCCGCGGCCCGCCGCAACCTTGAGCGACTGCTGGGCCGTGAACCCAGCGTCGAGGAACTGGCGAAGGAACTCGAGCTCGACACCGACCGGGTCATCGAGCTCATCCGCTACTCGCGTGAGCACATCAGCCTCGACGCGCCGGTCGACGACGACGGGGACACCTCGCTCGGTGACCTGATCGCCAAGGACGTCACCCCCGGCCCGGACGAACTGGTCCTGGACGCCGAGGACCGTGGCCTGCTCGACGGCATGCTGTCCGACCTGGACGAGCGTTCCGCCGACGTGGTCCGCCGCCGCTACGGGCTGGTCGACGGGCGCCAGGCCAAGCTCGCCGACATCGGTGCCGTCTGGGGCATCACCGCCGAGCGTGTCCGCCAGATCGAACGCAGCGCACTGGCCCAGCTGAGGGTCACCACCGCCGCCTGAGCCGCCGTCACCCCGGCAGTACTGATCCGCCTGAGCCCGCTATGGGGCCAGGCGGATCAGTCCTTCCTGGCTCACCGAGGCGCTGAGCCGACCACCCTGGAACAGTCGGCCGTTCGAGAACCCCAGCCCGTTCGAGGCCGTCGGGGAGATCTGGTCGTGCAGCAGCCACCGGTCGGCCCGCAGGTCACGGTGGAACCACATGGCGTGGTCCAACGAGGCCGCCTGCACCTTCGGGGACAGGATGCTGACCGGGTGCGGCACCGCGGCCGCGCTGAGGATCGTCAGGTCGCTGAGGTAGGCGGCCAGGGCCGTGTGCAGCCGGGGGTCGTCCGGCAGGTCCTCGATGGTGCGGGCCCATACCCGCAGGTGGGCGGCATGGGCGCCGGAAGCAATGTCACCCTGCGAATCACCGACGAACCGCACGTCAAGCCCGCGCCAGGTGATCCACTGGCTCGCCTGCGGGCCGATCCGGTCTCTCAGCACCTCCCCCAGTCCCGGGCAGTCGTCGGGGTCGGGCACGCCGGCCGGAATCGGGTCGGCGTGTTCGAGGCCCGGTTCGTCGAGGTGGTAGCTGGCATTCAGCGTGAACAGCAGCACATCGGCCTGGTAGGCGGTGACGCGGCGCTGGGAGAAGGTGTTGCCGTCGCGGGTCAGTTCCACCCGGTAGTCGATCGGCAGCGCATTGCTGCCGGGACGCAGGAAGTAGGCGTGCATCGAGTGGCAGCGCCGCTCCGGCCCGAGGGTGTGTGCGGCGGCCATCAACGCCTGGGCCATCACCTGGCCACCGAAGGTGCGCTGGTGCTCCCAGGGGGTCCCGACGTGCAGCTGGGGGCCGCGGAAGGTGGTCGCCTCGACCTGGTCGAGGGTGAGCAGGCGCAGCAGCGAGGTTGGTTCGGTCACCCGGACTACTGTGCCACCTGCGCGGCGTTCATCCCCACATCCGTTCCACCACGTCGACGGCTCGGGAGACGCCGTCCTCGGCGCGCACCTGTTCACCCAGCACCCGGGCCCGGCGCTGCATGACCGCGTTCTGGCGCAAGGTCCGCAGGGCATGGGCGAGCTTGGCAGCGGTGAGTTTGTGCAGGTGCACCGGGGCCGGGCCGACGCCGAGCTGCTGGACGCGGCGACCGAAGTAGGGCTGGTCGGCCATGTGCGGCACGATCCACTGCGGCACCCCGGCTCGCAGCGCGGTGCCGGTGGTGCCCGACCCGCCGTGGTGGACGACCCCGGCGGTGCGGGGGAACAACCAGTCGAAGGGGGCCTCGTCGATGACGCAGATGTTGTCGGGCACCTCGTGGGGCTGCCAGTCGCGCCACCGGAACCGGACCACGGCCCGCTCACCGGTGTCGTCCAGTGCACGGCAGAGCATGGCCCACAGCTCCTGGGGTCGCGAGCTCGGCATCGACCCGAAGCCGATGTAGAACGGTGCCGGTGAGGTCTCCAGGAAGGTGCGCAGCCGCTCGGGAGGGATGTAGTCGTCCGGCGCCGGCACGTGCCAGTAGCCGGTGACGTCGACCAGCCCACGCCAGTCGTCCGGTTGGGGGATCACCTGCGGGCTGACCCCCACCAGCGTGGGGGTGGCCCGGGACATCTGCAGGTAGCCGCGGTAGGTGCCTCGCGGCACGTCGAGCCTGGCCCGGATCACGTCCCCACCGGGTTTGACGAGCTGGAACAGGGCTGCCTCGAACAGCAGCGAGGCGTACAGGTTGATCCGGCTCTCGCGCCGGCTGAGCGGCGGGTACAGCAGTGCCCTGCCCGACGCGGTGGGGGTCATCGGCGCCATCAGTCCGCGGATGTGTTTCAGGCCCAGGTGGGTGGCCGCCGAGAGCGCCGATTCGTAGGTGAGCATCCCGCTGATCAGCGCGTCGGCGTTGCCGACGATGCGTTCCAGCCCCTCGGCCGCAACCGGGGCCATCTCGGACATGACGCGGTTGAGGTGGCGCCCTTCGCGGTGGGGGCCGATGCTGTGTTCGACCCACTCGCGGCTGGTGTCGGCGTTGAAGGCGGCGGCCATGTCGATGAAGAACGGCTGGTAGGTGAGCCCTCGATCGGTCACCAACCGTGCCAGGTCGGTCGAGGCCGCGATCGACACATCGTGGCCGGCCCGTTGCAGTCCCTGGCCGAGTGCAACGAAGGGCTCGACGTCGCCGCGAGTACCCCACGCCAGCAAGCTGATGCGCATGCTGGCAATCTAGTCGCCTGCCGGCGCCGGACACGTCGTTTGCGCGGCCGAGTTGCCCCGAGATTTCCCCCAGTTCACGCTGCGGGCACCCGCAGTTCAGCCCAGCCGGGCGATGGCTGCCCGCACCCGCTTGGCCGAGATGGGCACCGAGGCCTTCAGCTGCTGGGCGAACAGGCTGATCCGCAGTTCCTCCAGCAGGAAGGCCACCTCTTCGACCTCGACAGGCAGCCGTCCGGGCGGTTGGGCCGCGCACAGGTCGGCGTAGTCGGCCTCCAGCTCGTCGATGACCTCCTGCTGCTGGGCATCCCGGGCGGGGTTGCTGCGCCAGGCGTTCACTCGGACGACCATGCCCTGGACGTAGCGCGGCAGGTGGCCGAACCAGGGGTCGGGGGTGGCTGAGATGAAATTGGTGAAGACCAGGTTGTCGAGCTGCTGGCTGATGTCCTGCGCGATGACCTGGTCGGCGGGTACCTGATCGAGGCCCTGCAGCACCTCGAGGCGCTGGGTCAGCACCTTCGCGGTGGTCGAAACCACCTGCCGCATCCGGTCGGCCTGGCCCTGCCGCACGGCCAGTTCCAGCGAGCGGTAGGCCTGTTCGTCGCGGACCCCGGACAGGTCGGGGTCGAGCTGGCGGGCCAGGGAGTCGACGGCCTTGAGCCGGGCATCGGCCAGCAGGGCCGGCACGCTCGGGTAGGGGCTGTGGGCCAGCGACACCTTCTCGACGTTGCTGAGGTGGGCGACTACCCAGTTGGTGGGGTCGGGGTTGGTCAGCACCAGCAGGCGGCGCACCCCGGCCGCGTGGGAGGCCTGCTGGGCCCGGGGGCTGTCGAGGACGACCTGGCCGACGCTGCTGGTTTCGTCGACCAGCGCCGGGTAGCCGACCGCGGTGTTTCCGCCGCGGCCGAGGTCGGCGCGGGTCTCGACCCGGCCGAAGGTCCAGTCGGTGGCGCCGGTGACCCGCTGCCGGCGGGCCGCCCTGGTGAGCACCTGGGACACCTTGGTGGCCAGCACCTGCCGCAGGCCGGTGAAGTCCTTGGTGGCCTCCTTCGGGGCCCCGGGCCCGGTGACCTGGAAGGACACCCGCAGGTGCGCCGGCACCG
The DNA here is from genome assembly GCF_050113895.1 of Aestuariimicrobium sp. Y1814. Classification (NCBI taxonomy): domain Bacteria; kingdom Bacillati; phylum Actinomycetota; class Actinomycetes; order Propionibacteriales; family Propionibacteriaceae; genus Aestuariimicrobium; species Aestuariimicrobium sp. Y1814. The sequence goes on from NZ_JBNJRW010000001.1 coordinate 345,909, forward strand.
ATTCCAGTGACCAGTCCCCCGGTTCGACGTGGTGCCCGGTGAGCGCCCGCAATGCCCGGCCCAGCTCGTCGGCGAAGCGCCGGGTGTGGTCGGCGTCGTTGTCGCGCAGCCAGTCCAGGGCGGCGCGGGCATGGTCGGGGGCGGGGATGAAGTTCGTCCGCACCCGCTTCGGCAGGCCCCTGATCAGTTCGGCGGCCAGTTCTCGTCGCAGCCCCGGCACCTGCCAGCTGAAGGGTTCCGCGGTGAGCTGGTTGAGCTGTTCCAGCGGGATGGTGACCGTCACCCCGTCATGGCCCGACCCGGGGTCGAAGACATAGCTGACCGGCAGGTCCAGCCCGTTGACCTGCCACTGGTCGGGGAAGGCGTCCGCATCGGGCCCGGAGGCCTCGTCGCGGATCATGTCGTCCATGGACAGGTCGAGCAGGTGGGGCTGGTCGAGGCGGCGCCACCACTTGTCGAAGGTGGACCCGCTGACCACCTCGGAGCCGAGGCGCCGGTCGTAGAACTCGTAGATGGTCTGGTCGTCAACCAGCAGGTCTCGGCGGCGGGTGCGTTCCTCGAGCTTCTCGGCCTCTGCGCGCACCTCGGCGTTGTGGGCGAAGAACTGGTGGCGCGTCTGCCAGCCGCCCTCGACCAGCGCGGAGCGGATGAAGATCTCCCGGGCTGCGACCGGGTCGATCCCGGAGTAGTCGACGCGGCGGTCAGCGATGATCGGCACCCCGTAGAGGCTGACCTTCTCGTAGGCGACCACGCTGGCAGAACTGGACGACCAGTGCGGCTCGGAGTGACTCCGCTTGAGGGCGTGGGCCCCGACCTGTTCGATCCACTCGGGTTCGACCTCGGCCACCGTGCGGGCCCACAGCCGGGTGGTTTCGACCAGTTCGACCGCCATCACCAGCGGCGGGTTGACCCGGGCGAGTGCCGAGCCGGGGTTGATCGCGAACCGGGCCCCGCGGGCACCAAGGTACTCCCGTGGCCCACGCCTGGGTTTGCCGCCGGCGGCGGGCTTGCCCCGGGTGCTGGGTTCACGGACGTCGAGCAGCCCGATGTGGGACAGCAACCCGGACGCGACCGCCGTCAGCACCGCCGAGGTGGGGGCCGGGGTGCGGTTGGGGCGCCACTTCAGTTCCCGACCGATCTCGCGCAGCTGGGCGGCCAGGTCCTCCCATTCGCGCACCCGCAGGAAGTTGATGAACTCGTCGCGGCACAGCCGCCGGAACGCGTTGCCGGACAGGGCGGCCCGCCGATCAGTGAGGTAGTGCCACAGTCTGACCAGGGCCATGATGTCGCCGCCTTCGGCGGGTGTGGGCCGGTTCTCCTGCGGGCGGGTGTTGGTGTGGGCGGTGTGCCGCAGCGGCTTGCCGTCGGGGCCGACGGTGCCGGCGGCACTGGCCTGGTCGGGTGCCTCGGTGTGGAACCGGGCGTGCAGGGCGTCGGCCTGTTCGCGCTTTTCGGCGGGGCGTTCACGGACATCGGGGATGGCCAGGGCCGCGACCACCACCTGTACCTCACGCAGCGCGTCGAGGCGTTGCCCCTCGACCAGCATGCGGGCCAGCCGCGGGTCGACCGGGATGCGGGCCAGCTGCTGGCCGACCCTGGTCAGTCGGGGGTTGTTGCGGTGGCCGGGTTGCAGGGCGCCGAGTTCCTCCAGCAGTTTGATGCCGTCGCTGACCTGGGAGGAGTCGGGGGCCTCGACGAAGGGGAAACCGCTGATCGCCCCGAGCCGGGCCTGGGCCATCTGCAGGATCACCGAGGCCAGGTTGGTGCGCAGGATTTCCGGTTCGGTGAACTCCGGGCGGGCCTGGAAGTCCTCCTCGGAGTAGAGCCGGATGCAGATGCCCGGGGCGACGCGGCCGCATCGTCCGGCCCGCTGGTTCGCCGAAGCCTGCGAAACCGGTTCAATGGGCAGGCGCTGCACCTTGGTGCGCGCCGAGTAGCGCGAGATGCGGGCGGTGCCGACATCGACCACGTAGCGGATGCCGGGGACGGTCAAGGAGGTCTCGGCCACGTTGGTGGCCAGCACGATGCGCCTGCCGTGGTGCTGTTGGAAGATGCGGTTCTGCTCGGCGGCCGAAAGCCGGGCGAACAATGGCAGCACTTCGACATCGGGCAGCGACAGGTCGGACAATGCCTCGGCGGCGTCACGGATCTCACGCTCACCGGACAGGAAGACCAGGATGTCCCCGGGGCCTTCGGCGAGCAGGTCACCGACGGCGTTGAGGATGCCGGTGTTCTGGTCGGGGTCGTCCTCGTCCAGCGGTTGGTAGCGGATCTCGACGGGGTAGGTGCGCCCGGAGACCTCGACGATGGGGGCATCGTCGAAATGGGCGCTGAACCGGGCGGTGTCAATGGTGGCCGAGGTGATGACCAGTTTCAGGTCGGGGCGCCGGGGCAGCAGCTGCTTGAGGTAGCCGAGCAGGAAGTCGATGTTGAGGCTGCGTTCGTGGGCCTCGTCGATGATGATGGTGTCGTAGCGGCGCAGGTCACGGTCGCTGGTGATGGCGGCCAGCAGCACACCGTCGGTCATCACCGTCAGTTGGGTGTCGCTGGTGGCCTTGCGGGTGAACCGCACCTGGTAACCGACCTGGTCACCGAGTGCCACGCCCATCTCTTCGGCGATGCGTTCGGCGACGGTGCGCGCGGCGATGCGCCGCGGCTGGGTGTGCGCGATGCGTTGGCGGCCCAGTTGCAGGGCGATCTTGGGCAGCTGGGTGGTCTTGCCGGAGCCGGTCTCACCGGCCACGACCACCACCTGGTGTCGTGTCAGCAGGTCGGCGATGTCGTCGACGTGCGCCGTGATCGGCAGTGCCTCGTCGAAGGTGATCCTGGGTTCGTTCATCGCCGACCCAGCGTAGCCGTCAGCGCACCACCATCAGTGGGGACTCGGCGTGCGCCAGCACCGCGCGGGTCATGCCGCCCAGGGCGAACCCGAGGACGGTGGGGGCCCGCATGCCCAGCACCAGCAGGTCGACCTCGCGGCTGAGCGAGACGAGCCGGTCGACGGGGTCACCGGCCTCGACGACGACCTCGACCTCGAGGTCGGGGTCCTCCCCGACGACGCCGGTGACCAGTTCGGTGATCGCGGTGCGGGCCTCGGACAGCAGTTCCCGTTCGGCGTCGGCGGTCAGCTGGTAGCCACCGAACATGCCGACCGGGACGGCGGGCTGGATGTGGGTGACGACCAGCTTGGCCCCACGGATGCGGGCCTCCGCCACCGCCTCGGCCAGGGTGTGCTGGCTGTGGCCCTCACCGTCGACCCCCACGGCGACGACCTTGCGGCCGCCGGTCTCGTCCGGGTTGACCGCGGCGGAGATGACCACCAGTGGGCAGTGCGCGACCGCTGCCAGGGAGGCCGAGGTCGAGCCGACGAACATGCGTTCCAGGCCCCCGAGCCGGCGGCGGCCGACGACCAGCCGGTCGGCGGTCTCGCTGGCCTCCGACAGGACGGCGGTGGGGTTGCCGATCAGGACCTCGCTGGTGATCCGGTCCTCGGGCAGGCCCAGGTCGACCGCGCGAGCACGGGCCGCGACCAGGGTCTGCTGGCCGGCGCGTTCCATCGCCTCGATGTCCTGGATGGCGCCCCAGGCCCCGGCCATCACGGCCGCGTCGACAGCGTGGATGAGGTGCACGGTGCCGCCCACGATCAGCGCACCGCGGGTGGCGTACTCGACGGCACGCAGGCCGTCAGGTGACCCGTCCACCCCGGCAACGTGCCTTCCGGTATGCGGTCGACGGTCAGACTTCTTCGTCATCGGTCCTCCTCGGGGCGAGACACTGCTCTACCGGTCAATCTAGTGGGTGCGATGACCAGCACGTGGTGGCGCGGCCCATCTGCCCACGGGATGATGGAGTCCCCCAACGGCGGGGCACCCTGCTCGAGCCGGCCGCGCACCAGCACGCTCCACGCCACCCCCGTCTCGGGGTCGATGTCGTCGACTTCGAAGGCCACCTGCTGCCCGACGGCGCCGGCGAGCATTGAGGTCGACCGGGTGCGAATGACGACCAGGTCGCTGGTCCACTCGTAGCTGACCGGGTGGATGGTCAGTTCGGCGGCGGTGAAGGCCACTCGTCCGATGACGGCGTCATGCAGCAGGTCGCGGCACTCGGCCTCGTCGAGCACGGTGATCTCGCCGCCCAACACACCGCTGGAGCGGACCTCCCCGTCGTCAGTGGCCACCATCGGCATGCCGTTCCTCCCTGCCTCGCTACGAACTCGGGCAAGTCTAGCCACGACCCCCCTGCGCGGCGCGGCGCCTGGTCAGCCCTCGAAAGTGGTGCGGCCACGCAGTTTGGCGGCCAGGAGGTCGTCCATCTCGTCGGCGATGCGGCTGATCGCCCGCAGTCCCTGCAGCAGGTGGGCCGGGACGAAGGGGTGCGCGAGCAGTGACATGGTGACGAAGACCCGGTCACGGAACAGCGCGAACCGGCCGTACTTGGCCTCGATGTTGAGGTCGTTGAGGACCTCCACCGCCCGGGAGCGGCCCTCGATGTCGTGGACCATCACCGAGAACAGCACGACCTCGTCGGCGGCCGGTGTGGTGCGGACGAAGACCAGTGACGAGCCGACCCGGATGGTGATGTCCCCGTCGGCGTCGCGCAGCGGGGCGTGGCCGAACAGGTCGGTCAGCTCGGCGGTGACCAGTTCGTCGAGGTGCTGCTTGTCGCGCGGCATCACCGCGGTGAGGTCCTCGGCGTCGAACTCCGGCCGACTGACCGGCTCGGGTTGCGGCTTCGGGGCTTCGGGGCGCAGGATCTCGGCCAGCTGGTCGGGGGCGAGGAAGACGGGGTGCTGGACCCCGTAGACGGTCCACAGGGTGCTGGTGGCCAGCACGGCGATCAGGTCGCTGCGTTCCTGAGGCACCACCTTGGAGAAGTTGGCGCTGGGCTGCGCGCCGATGGTGTGCGGTGACTCCCAGCCGGCGCGTTCCATCTCGGTGAGCTGGGTGCCGGTGAGCTGGAACCCGTCACCCAGGGAGGCGTTGCTGGCGGCCTCGACCAGGATCATGTCGGGGTCGCCCTCGATGTGGGTGAACCGGATGAACGGGGCGGGGTCGTCGCTGGCCGACAGGGTGCCGATGGTCAGCGAGCCGCCGTCGTCGATCACCGAAACCACCTCGGCCAGCCGCTCGGCGAAGGTCTCCCAGGCGGTGGCGATGCTGCGGTCAATGTCCAGCTCGGAACTCTCCACGGTTCCCCTTTCCCGTTCACCTGACACCCGCCAACCTAACAACAGGGTGCCGCCTCGACAACGACGCACCACAACCAGCTCAGGAACAACCGGACGATCGTGGGCTCAGCCGTGCACCAGGGCGGCGATGACACCGATGGTGAGGATCGAGCTGACGGTGGTGATGAACACCACATCACGGGCCAGGGCCAATGCCCTGCCGTAGCGTGCGGCCCACACGAACACGTTCTGGGCGGTCGGCAGGCCGGCGATGACGACCACCGCGAGCGTGGTGGTCGCATCCAGGCCGAGCAGGTGCGCGAGCAGCCACGCCACCAGCGGGTGGACGACCAGCTTGATGACCGAGGCCAGGGCTGTCGGGCGCCCGACTCCCCCGCGTCCGGGCAGCGGGCCCAGCCGCAACGAGATGCCGAAGGCGACCAGCATCGCGGGCACCGACATGTCGGCGAGCAGGCTGACCGGGCTGGTGAGCCACGCCGGCAACGTCCAGCCCAGCAGGTTCACCGCGAGCCCGGCCAGGGTGCCGATGGTCATCGGGTTGCGCAGCGGCAGGGTCAGGTTGCCCAGCCACGACACCTGGCGGCCCTCGTCCTTGGCCTGGTCGAGGTCGAGCACGCTCAGCGCGATGGGTTGGACGATGGCGACCTGGAACAGCAGCAGTGGCGCCAGCCAGGTCACGTCATTGAGCACGAACACCGCGATCGGGATGCCGAGGTTCGCGGCGTTCACGTAGGAGGCGCCCATCGCGCCGACCACCAGTTCGGAGCGGGTCGGGCGCAGCCACAGCCGCGCGATGAGCAGGTACAGCCCGCAGGCGATCAGGGTCGCCAGCACGGTCACGACGAGGTTGCCCGAGAAGACCCGGCCCACGTCGGCCTCGGCGACCATGAGGAACAGCAGCGCCGGTGAGGCGATGAAGAAGGCGACCTTCGCCAGTACGTCCTGGGCGGTCAGGGTGAGGATGCGCAGGTGGGCGGCCAACCAGCCCGCGCCGATCACGACCCATATCGTCGCAAAGCCGCTGAGCACCCCGGTCACCGAGTCAGCATAGGATGTGGGGCAGGCCTCCCGGCCGCGCTGGTCCGGTGTGGACGGCCGCGGTGAGGGACCGGCCCGGGAACAGGAAGAGTGGATGTGAATCCGTACAGCTGGAACGCGCCGTGGTTCATCGTGGCCTGCGGCCTGTTCGTGATCGTGATGCTGCGGGCCAACGGCACCTACTGGTTGGGCCGCGGGATCTCCGCGGGCACCTCGCGCACCAAGTACGCCTCGCTGCTGGATTCCGCGGGCTACCACCGCGCCCAGTCCTGGTTGGATCGCTGGGGTGCCCCCGTGGTGAGTGCCTGCTTCCTGATGGTCGGCGTGCAGACCTTGGTGCTGCTGGCCGCCGGTGTGGGCCGGATGTCCATGAGGCGTTTCATGCCGGCGGTGGTGCTCGGCTGTATCCTGTGGGCCCTGCTGTATTCCACGATCGGCTTCGTCGGGATCTCGGCCGTGATGGCCCTGTACGCCTACTCCCCCGTGTTGACCTGGCTGCTCGGTGCGCTGGCCGTGGCCGGGCTGACCGCCTACATCCTCGTCCGGGTGCGCCAGCGGCGCCGGGAAAAGCTGGCCTGATCTGCATGGATTCTTCTCAGCCTCCTTCGGGCGCCGCGACCCTGACCGATGTGGCGCGACGGGCCGGGGTGTCGTTGGCGACGGCCTCCCGCGTGCTGAACGGCAGCTCGCGCACCGTGGGCGCCCGACTTGCCGAACGGGTCCACGCGGCCGCCGATGAGCTGTCCTACTCTCCCCACGGCCCGGCGCAGGCGATGGCCCGGGGGCACACCATGTCGATCGGCATGCTGGCCCCCGACATCGCCGACCCGTACTTCACCCAGTTGTCCGCCGGAGCCACCGAGGCGGCGGGACTGCGCTCCATGATGCTGAGCGTGGCCGTGCACCACGCCGATGCGGCCCGTGAACTGCAGCAGGTGCGCTCCTTCCGCGCGCAGCGGGTGCGGGGGTTGATGATCGCCGGGTCGCGCCCCGCCGGTGAGGACCCCGGTCCGCTGCTGCGTGCCCTGGGTGAGTTGCCCGCCGTGGTGGTGGGCCCCCCGGTCGGGGACCTGCCGGTGATCGGCTTCGCCAACCGCGAGGGGGCCGCCGACCTGGCCCGGGCCCTGCTGCAGGTGGGCTACCAGCGCTTCGTCATCCTGGCCGGTCCGGTGGAGCACACCACCTCGGTGGAGCGCACCGAAGGTTTCACCGCGGTGCTGGACGATGCCGCGGCGCCGTATGTCGTCCAGCGTGCCGCGTTCAGCCGCGACGGTGGGCACCAGGCCATGGTCGACGCCCTGGCTGCTGCGAGGGGCGGGGCCACCTGCGTGTTCGCGGTGACCGACATGATGGCGCTGGGTGCCATGACCGCGCTGCACGAGCACGGCGTCGAGGCCGGCCGTGACGTCGGCGTGGCCGGGTTCAACGACCTGCCGGTCCTGGCCGACCTGCGCCCGGGACTGTCCACCGTGCGACTGCCGTTGCGGGAGGCCGGGCAGGCTGCCATCGAGGCACTGCTGGGCGGTGACCTGCCGGCCGAACCCTTCCGCGGCGAGGTCGTGCTGCGGGCCAGCACCCCCGGCTGCTGAACTCTCCTACCGGCCTCCTGACGCATCACCACTGAGCGAACGCGCACACCTGTGGTCGCGCGCTTGCCTGCCTCGTGGCTCCTGTTGCTACGCTGGGAATACGCTTTCCCGACGATTACAGGAGACCTCGTGGAATCCATCGGCATCATCATGAACGGCGTCACCGGGCGCATGGGCTATCGCCAGCATCTGGTGCGTTCCATCCTGGCCATCCGCGACCAGGGCGGGGTCGAACTGCCCGATGGCCGCAAGGTGCAGGTCGACCCGATCCTGGTGGGGCGCAACGAGGCCAAGCTCGCCGAGATCGCCGCGCGCCATGGGCTCGAGAAGTACTCCACCGACCTCGACCAGGTGCTGGCCGACCCGGCCTACGCCATCTACTTCGATGCGCAGCTGACCTCGGTCCGTGAGGACGCGCTGCGCCGGGCGATTGCCGCCGGCAAGCACATCTACACCGAGAAGCCGACCGCGGAGAACTCCGAAGTCGCCCTCGAGCTGGCCCGGCTGGCCACCGCTGCCGGGGTGAAGAACGGGGTCGTCCACGACAAGCTGTACCTGCCCGGGCTGCGCAAGCTCGAGCGGCTGCTGCGCGGCGGGTTCTTCGGCCAGGTGCTCAGTGTGCGCGGCGAGTTCGGCTACTGGGTCTTCGAGGGTGACTGGCAGCCGGCGCAGCGCCCGAGTTGGAACTACCGTGCCGAGGACGGCGGCGGCATCGTGATGGACATGTTCGCCCACTGGAACTACCTGCTGGAGAACCTGTTCGGCCAGGTCGAATCGGTCTACACCCGGGCAGTGACGCACATCCCGACCCGCGTCGACGAACGGGGCGCCACCTACCAGGCCACCGCCGATGATGCCGCCTACGCCATCTTCGAACTCGCCGGCGGCGTGATGGTCAGCCTCAATTCGTCGTGGACCACCCGGGTCAACCGCGACGAACTGGTGGAGTTCCACGTCGACGGGACCCACGGCAGCGCGGTGGCCGGGCTGCACCGGTGCCGCATCCAACCTCGCGCGGCGACCCCGAAGCCGGTATGGAACCCCGACCTGGTCGAGTCGATCCCCTTCCGTGAGCAGTGGCAGGAGATGCCTGACAACGAGGTCTTCGACAACGGCTTCAAGGCCCAGTGGGAACAGTTCCTGCTGCATGTGCTGGCCGACGGCCCCAACGACTACGACCTGCTTGCCGGCGCCCGCGGGGTCCGACTGGCCGAAGCCGGGTTGGAGTCCTCGGCCACCGGGCGGCGCATCGAGCTGACGGAGTTGTCGCTGTGAGCCTGCACCTGCCCCATCGCGACGGGACGCTGGTCCCGTTCAGCTTCACCGGCACCCCGGCCTGGCGCCGACCGGCTGCCGGGTTCAGCAGCCGGATCGCCTTCGCCGCCGCCCACGTCATCCCACGGGTCACCGCGGAGAATGTGCCCGGCCAGCCCGCCGACATCGACTGGGACGCCACCCTGGGCTTCCGCCACCACCTGTGGTCGCACGGGTTCGGAGTGGCCGAGGCGATGGACACCGCCCAGCGTGGCATGGGCCTGGATTGGGCTGCCTGCGAGCAGCTCATCCGGCGCTCCAGCGCCGAGGCGCTGGCCGGTGGGCACCGGATCGCCACCGGTGTGGGCACCGACCACCTGCCGGCCCGGGTCGGCCTGGTCGAGGTCATCGAGGGCTACCTGACCCAACTCGAGGTCACCCTGGACGCCGGGGCGCAGCCGATCATCATGGCCTCACGCCACCTGGCTGCGTCCGCCACCGGTCCCGATGACTACCTGCGGGCCTACGAGCGGGTGCTGGCCGCCGCCGACCGCCCGGTCATCTTGCACTGGTTGGGTGAGATGTTCGACCCCGCCCTGGCCGGCTACTGGGGGTCGGTCGACCTGGCGCAGGCCACCACCACCTTCGTGGGCCTGGTCCGGGCCCACGCCGAGCGCATCGACGGTGTCAAAGTCTCCCTGCTGGACGCCGACCACGAGATCGCGCTGCGCCGGGCACTGCCCGAGGGTGTGCGGCTCTACACCGGCGACGACTTCAACTACGCCGATCTCATCCGGGGCGACGGCGAGCACCATTCCGATGCCCTGCTGGGTGCCTTCGCCGCGATCACCGGCCCGGCATCGGCGGCGCTGCAGGCGCTCGACGGCGGTGACCTGGAGGGCTACGACCGGCTGATGGCGCCCACGGTGCCGCTGAGCCGGCACCTGTTCCGGGCGCCGACGTTCCACTACAAGACCGGTATCGCCTTCCTGACCTGGCTGACCGGCCACCAGCCGGGATTCACCATGGTCAACGGCCAGCACGCGGGGCGCAGCATCGTCGATCTTGCCGAGACCGCCCGCCTGGCCGATGCTGCCGGGCTGGTGCACGATGTCGAGTTGGCCGAGCGTCGGCTGGGTGCGCTGCTGACCGTGGCGGGGGTGGACCAGTGAGCACCGTGCTGCCCGCTGCGAGCCGCCTGTCGCTCAACCAGAAAACCGTGAATGCACTCGGCCTGGTCGAGGCCGTCGAGCTGTGCAAGCGCCACGACATCGAATCCATCGGGCTGTGGCGTGAACCGGTGGCTGAACTCGGACTGGAAACCGCCGTCGACCTCGTCCGACGTGCGGGCCTGCGGGTCTCGTCATTGTGCCGCGGCGGCTGGTTCACCACCACCGGTGAGGCCTTCACCGAGGCATTGGCCGAGAACCGTCAAGCGGTGGACGAGGCCGCGGCGCTGGGCGCGGACTGCCTCTGCCTGGTGGTCGGGGGCCTGCCGCCCGGGTCGAAGGACCTGCTCGGTGCCCGCCACCAGGTCGCGCGGGCACTGGACGAGCTGGTGCCCTACGCGGCCGAACGTGGGGTCATGTTCGCACTGGAGCCGATGCACCCCATCTTCGCGGCCGACCGCGGGGTGCTCTCGACCCTGGCCCAGGCACTCGACCTGGCCCGGGACTACCCCGCCGAGACGGTCGGGGTGATGGTCGACACCTACCACGTGTGGTGGGACCCGGCGCTGGCCGACCAGGTCGCCCGGGCAGGCGCCGAGGGCCGCATCGCCTCGTACCAGGTGTGCGACTGGGTGCTGCCGCTGGCTGCCGACGCCCTGCTGTCCCGTGGTCAGCCCGGGGACGGGTTCATCGACTTCCCGGCGATCACCCGGCTGGTGAGCGAGGCCGGCTACCGGGGTGACGTGGAGGTGGAGATCTTCAACGCCGCGGTGTGGGCGGCCGACCCCGATGACACCGTGACCACGATGCGCCGGCGCTTCCAGGAGCTGGTGGCGCCGAACCTGTGAACCGAGCACCCGGGGGTCTGGTCCCCGGCCCGGTGTCGTGCGTATTCTTGCCTCACGCAAGGGGGCGCACGGTTCGGTTGTCCCCCACCACCGAAGGGTACGACATGGCCGATCACGCCGCCGCCATCAAGAAGTACGCCCCGCAGGCCGACGAGGCAGCCGTCGCCGGCCTGCTGCGCATCTACGCCCTGGTGCTCTCAAAGCCGGACGCCTCGATCGTTGCCCTGAGCGACGAGGGTGAACGCGACACCGTGAAGAAGAACTTCCTCAAGAAGAAGCTGGGCCTGACCAATGAGGACGAGTGGGATGCGGCCCTCGACGAGATCGCCGCAACCATGAAGGGCGATCGCCACAAGTCGCGGGCGGCCGTCTACTACCTGCTCGCCGAGAAGTACGGCAAGCTCGACGTCTTCATCCGCTGACCCCGCCCGGGTCCTGCCCCGCTGGACTCCCCCAACGACAACGGTCCCGCCACCCGGTTCGGGTGGCGGGACCGTTGCATGTCAACCGGTCAGCTGCAGCCGCTGGTCGAGCCGCAACCCTCGCAGGCGTAGCACGAGCCGGACGGGCGCATCTTGGTGCCGCAGGTCATGCACAGCGGGGCATCCACCGACATGCCGGTGATGGCCTCCATCAGCTCGGCCGTGGTCTGCCCCGCGTTCACGGGGGCAGCCGTGACCGGGGCAGCCACCGGGATGGCCTCGACCAGGGCGGGCTGGTTGGCACCCGGCTGGTCGAAGCGTCGGTTGTCGACCTCGGTGTTCTGCAAGGCCTGCGCCTCGGGGATCTGGGCCTGCTCCTCCTCCGACGGGTAGCGCCCGGTCTCCACGTAGTGGGCCCGCTCGGCGGCGGTGTAGATGCCCAACTCGGAACGCTCGTCGAAGCTCAGGTAGTCCAACGCCAGGCGGCGGAAGACGTAGTCAATCAGCGACTGGGCGATGCGGATGTCGGCGTCGTCGGTCATCCCGGCGGGCTCGAACTTCATGTTGGTGAACTTCTGCACGTAGGTCTCCAGCGGGACCCCGTACTGCAGGGCCACCGAGATGGCCAGCGAGAAGGCGTCCATCACACCGGCCAGGGTCGAACCCTGCTTGCCGAGCTTGAGGAAGATCTCACCCAGACTGCCGTCCTCGTAGCGCGAGGAGGTCAGGTAACCCTCGGCGCCGCCCACCGAGAACGAGGTGGTGCGGGAGTCACGCGACTTGGGCAGCCGGCGACGACGCGGGCGGTACTCGATGCGCACCTCGGGAGCCGGGGCGGCAACCGCGACCGGCGCCTCCTTCTTGCTGGCGTCCGACAGCGGCTGGCCGACCTTGCAGTTGTCACGGTAGACCGCCAGCGCCTTCAGGCCGAGCTTCCAACCCTGCATGTAGACATCGGCGATGTCCTCCACCGTGGCCGACTCGGGCAGGTTCACAGTCTTGGAGATCGCGCCCGACAGGAACGGCTGAACTGCGGCCATCATGCGCACGTGACCCATCGGGGCGATGAAGCGCACACCCATGGCGGTGTCGAAGACCTCGTAGTGCTCGGGCTTCAGGCCGGGGGCATCAATCACGTTGCCGTGCTCGGCGATGTGGCTGACGATGGCCTCAGCGGTCTCGGAGGCGTAGCCCAGGTTCTTCAGGGCGCGCGGGACGGTCTGGTTGACGATCTGCATCGACCCACCGCCGACGAGCTTCTTGAACTTGACCAGCGAGAAGTCGGGCTCGATGCCGGTGGTGTCGCAGTCCATCATGAAGCCGATGGTGCCGGTGGGGGCCAACAGCGACGCCTGAGCGTTGCGGAACCCGTGCTCCGCGCCCAGCTCGACGACCTGGTCCCACTGCTGCTTGGCGGCGCCCAGCACGGCACCGTCGACGGCGTTCAGGGTGATGACGTCGTGGTTGGCGTCACGGTGCTTGCGCATGACGCGCTGGTGGGCCTCGGCGTTGCGGGCGTACCCGGCGTAGGTGCCGACCACCCCGGCCAGTTCGGCCGAGCGGCGGTAGGCCGCACCGGTCATCAGCGAGGTGATCGCTGCGGCGAGCGAGCGGCCGCCCTCGGAGTCGTAGCCCTTGCCGAGCGCCATCAGCAGGGCGCCCAGGTTGGCGTAGCCGATGCCGAGCTGGCGGTAGTCGCGGGTGGTCTGGGTGATCGCCTCGGTCGGGAAGTCGGCGAAGCAGATCGAGATGTCCATCGCGGTGATGATCAGCTCGGTGGCCTTGACGAAGTTGTCGATGTCGAAGGTGTCGTCGTCCTTGAGGAACTTGAGCAGGTTGAGGCTGGCCAGGTTGCAGGAGGAGTTGTCGAGGCTCATGTACTCCGAGCACGGGTTGGATGCGGTGATCCGGCCGGTCTCGGGGTTGGTGTGCCAGTCGTTGATCACACCGTCGTACTGGATGCCGGGGTCGGCGCACTCCCAGGCGGCGGTGGCGATCTTGGTGAACAGTTCCTTGGCCTGGACCTCTTCGATGACCGAACCGTCAGCGCGCGAGGTCAGGCCGAAGGTGGTGTCGGCCTCGACGGCGCGCATGAACTCGTCGTTGACGCGCACCGAGTTGTTGGCGTTCTGGTACTGCACCGAGGTGATGTCCTTGCCACCCAGGTCCATGTCGAAACCGGCGTCGCGCAGGGCGCGGATCTTGTCCTCCTCGCGGGCCTTGGTCTCGACGAACTCGACGATGTCGGGGTGGTCGACGTCGAGCACGACCATCTTGGCCGCGCGACGGGTGGCGCCACCGGACTTGATGGTGCCGGCCGAGGCATCGGCGCCGCGCATGAACGAGACCGGGCCCGAGGCGGTGCCACCGGAGCTCAGCAGTTCCTTGGAGGAACGGATCCGCGACAGGTTCAGGCCGGCGCCCGAACCGCCCTTGAAGATGAAGCCCTCCTCCTTGTACCAGTTCAGGATGGAGTCCATGGAGTCGTCGACCGACAGGATGAAGCAGGCGCTGACCTGCTGCGGCGACTGGGTGCCCACGTTGAACCAGACCGGGGAGTTGAAGCTGAAGTACTGGCGGGCCAGCATCCAGGTCAGCTCGTGCTCGAAGATCTCGGCGTCCTCGTCGGTGGCGAAGTAGCCGTTGTCCACCCCGGCGCGAGTGTAGGTCTTCACGACACGGTCGATGAGGTCCTTGAGGCTGGTCTCGCGAGCCTCGGTGCCCAGCGCCCCACGGAAGTACTTGGTGGTGACGATGGTCGAGGCGTTGATGCTCCAGAAGTCAGGGAACTCGACCCCACGCTGCTCGAAGACGGTCTCGCCCGTCTTCCAGTTGGTCTGGACGATGTCGCGCTTCTCCCAGGTGATCTCGTCGTAGGGGTGCACACCCTCAGTGGTGAACACCCGCTCGATGGTCAGTCCGGCCCGCTTGCGGGTTGAGGTGCGGCGCGCCGTCCGCGTGGTCTCGGTCATGGGGGGGTCTCCTGTGTATCGGTGGGGGCAGTAACGATGGTGCAGGCAGGCACTGACAAAAGTGGGGCCGGCTGCGCGGTGTCTGGTCAGGTGGTGGCGGGTTCCTGCATGCGCGCGATCTCCTCCAGGAAGTCGTCGACGCACTGGTAGTGCTTGTACACCGAGGCGAAGCGCAGGTAGGCCACCGGGTCGAGCTCGCTCAGCGGGCCGAGGATGGCCACGCCGACCTCGTCGGTGGGCACCTCGGCCTGTCCGCTGGCCCGCAGCGCCTCTTCGACGCGCTGGCCGAGCTTGGCCAGGTCGGCCTCGGTGACCGGGCGGCCCTTGCAGGCCTTGCGGACACCGGAGATGACCTTGTCGCGGCTGAAGGGCTCAACGACGCCGCTCTTCTTGACGACCACCAGTTGCATTTGCTCGATGGTCGTGAAGCGGCGCTCGCACGCGGGGCACTGGCGGCGACGGCGAATGCTGGCGCCCTCGTCGGCCGAGCGTGAGTCCAGCACCCGGGAGTCGGTGTGACGGCAGTAGGGGCAGTGCACGGCGATCTCCCTTCCCTGTGGTGCAGGTGCTGGCTGTGGGCAACTTGTGGACGGCGTGTGTACGAACAACCACAAGCTGTGGATGAACCACATCGGTGTAACTACTAGATGTAGAGACTATAGACATGAGCGACCACCACATCAAGGGCGCGACACGCACACCTTCAGCAAACTCGTGGAGCCAGACCGGGCCAGGGTTCAGGGCAGGCCGATGGTCAGCGAACCGAACACGTTCCTGACCAGCATGAACACCGCCGCGGTCACACCGACGACCCAGTAGAGCCGCTTCTCGGTGATCCGGCCCCAACGGCGGGGCCACCTCAGTTTCGGCCCGCCGAACAGCTCGACCACCCAGGCCAGGCTGAGCAGGGCCAGCAGGATGCCGCCGACGAACAGCAGTGGGTTCCACGCGAAGGCGGCGCCCAGATCACCCCCGAGGGCGCTGGCGACCATCCGGCTGCCGCCGCACAGTGGGCAGTAGATGCCGAGCTTGACCAGGCCGCACTCGAACCCGACGCCGGTGACGGCGTACAGGCCACCGATGCCCAAGCCGACCGCGCCGAGCATGCCCACCCGGCGCAGGGCATGCGCCGGCGAGAAGGGGTGCGAGGGGTTCTCGAGCACCGGAAACACGGGAGTGGTTGCCACCCAGCCATCCTCCCACAGCACCTTTCACCTCACCGGGGGTTCTCAGGAAGACAGACTCGTTGAAGCCGCGACATTGAGACCCTCCCCCGCTAGATTTGGTCTCGTTCGCACGCACCACCTGGTCGAGCACTGCGAAAACACCGAACTTGGAGAACCCTCATGAGCAACAACTGGAACGAGCCGAATGCACCGCAGGGCGGTGACGGCGGGGCAGACCAGAACTGGAACCAGGCCGGCAGCGCCGACCAGCCCTGGACTGATCCCACCCAGGGCAGCCAGCCCAGCGCCGACCAGCCTTGGACTGATCCCACCCAGGGCAGCCAGCCCAGCGCCAACTCGTCGTGGGACCAGAGCCAGGCCTCGGCAAACCAGGGTTGGGATGCCAACGCTGGCCAGCAGGCCGGTGGCTGGGACCAGAGCCAGGCCTCGGCGAACCAGGGTTGGGACCAGAGCCAGCAGGCAGGCGGCTGGGACCCCAACGCGGGCCAGCAGGGCTACAACCCCGGCCCGGCCGGCGGTGCCGCCTACGGCGCCCCGGGCTACGGCGCCCCGCCCGCGGCCCCCGGTGCCAACATCGGCCCGCTCGGCATGCCGCTGGCCAGCTTCGGCAAGCGCGCCTACGGTTGGCTGTTCGACTTCCTGCTGCCCGGCTTCGTGATCAGCTTCATCGTAAGCCTGATCTTCCGCCCCGAGGTCACCTCGACCAGCGGTGGCGTCACCGTCACCCAGACCAACAACATCCCCAGCATCATCGGCAGCCTGCTGCTGTACCTCGCGCTGTCCTACGTCAGCGCCAAGACCGGTCAGACCTGGGGCCGCAAGATCGCCAAGACCCAGCTGGTCGGTGAGGACGGCCAGCCCATCGGTCTGGGCAAGAGCTTCATCCGCTACATCGCCCACTACGTCGACTCGATCATCTGCATGATCGGTTGGCTCTTCCCGATCTGGGACAGCAAGCGCCAGACGCTCGCCGACAAGATCATGAAGACCTACGTCCTCGACGTGTCGCAGTCCGGGCCGATCAACGTCCAGCAGTGAACTGATCCGACTGCGGAACACTCCGCGAACACCAGCGGCGGCCCCGCCCTTGAGGCTGGGGCGCCGCTGTTGTTGTTCGCCCCTTGTTGTGCGTCGGGTACTCAGCGGTGGCCGCTCAGGGCTGGCCCACCACCACGGGCTGTGCTGCCGGCGCCTCGGTCGGCTGGCTGACCGCCCAGAGGCCCTGCACGAGCACGACCAGGCCGAACAGGAAGACCAGCGCCACGGCCACCATGATCGCCAGCAGACTGGCATCGCTGGGGCCGCTCGCGGCGCGGGGCACAGAGCACGCCCGCACCGACGATGCGGTGGCCAGGCGGGCCGGACGCCGACGGGGTGACGCCTGGGTCGACGGCTGAGCCATGGGCTGGGTGAGTCGGACCCGGGCCGGGCGGACTGCGGCACCGGTCTCGCGGGTGAGGGTTGCTGCGCTCATGTGATCCTCCTGGGAAGGCCGCCCTGCACATCCTGCAACGCGGTTCGAACACCTGTTCGATCAGGACTCTACTGGCAACCAGCCCAGCAATCAAACATTTGTTCGACATCGGGTCGCTCGACCAGCAGCTGACCCCAGTCGACCAGGCCCCACTGACAAAACTTGCGACACACTCGATTGTGTCGAACAGGTGTTTGAATTGTGGGGCCGGGCAGGCTAGCGTAGGAGCATGGCTGATGATTCGACCCGCGACACCCCCCGACGTGCTGCGACTCCCCGTCGCGCCCAGAAGTCGACCCGGGGGCCGGGTCGTCCCAGCAACGCCGCCGTCGCCGCCGAACTCGGCACCGTGCACGCCCTGCCCGACGGCCCCGCCGACCAGGAGGGCCTGACTGCCCGCCAGCGGGTGATCCTCGAGGTCATCCGCGATGCCGTCGCCGCCCAGGGCTACCCGCCGAGCATCCGCGAGATGGGTGAGGCGGTCGGCCTGGCCAGCCCGAGCAGCGTCTCCCACCAGCTGAAGGCGTTGGAGGCCAAGGGCTTCCTGCGTCGGGACCCTCATCGTCCGCGCGCCCTCGAGGTGCACCTGCCGCCCTCGATGGCGACCCCGTCAGCGGCCCCCGAGCGCCTGCACCAGGTCACCGAGGACGAGGTCGACGACCCGACCGGGATCAACGATGCCCAGCCCACCGGGGTGGCGGTGCCGGTGGTCGGCCGTATCGCCGCCGGTGGTCCGATCCTGGCCGAGGAGCATGTCGAGGACGTGTTCGCCATGCCGCGCCAGCTCGTCGGCGAGGGAGTGCACTTCATGCTCGAGGTGAAGGGTGACTCGATGGTCGATGCGGCCATCTGTGACGGGGACTGGGTTGTGGTGCGCAAGCAGGACACCGCGGTCAACGGCGACATCGTGGCTGCGTTGCTCGACGACGAAGCCACCGTCAAGACTTTCAAGCGCAAGGACGGCAAGGTGTGGCTGATGCCGCACAACCCGGACTACAGCCCGATCGACGGCACCTACGCCTCCGTGATGGGCAAGGTGGTGGCGGTCATCCGCAAGGTGGGCTGAGCCCCACCCCTCAGCCGCGCGACTCCCGTCAGTCGCGTGCTTCCTGCAACCTGCGCAGCGCCTGGACCGCGACCTCACGGTCGGTGGTCATCCAGTAGTTGGGCATGGACGAGCGCAGGTAGGACCCGTAGCGGGCGGTGACCAGCCGCGGGTCCAGCACCGCGATCACACCCCGGTCGGTGGCCCGCCGGATCAGCCGCCCACTCCCCTGCGCCAGCAACAGGCCGGCGTGGGCTGCGGCCACCGACATGAACCCGTTCCCACCGGCCTGCGCCACCGCCTGCTGCCGGGCCTGCATCAGCGGGTCATCCGGGCGTGGGAAGGGGATCTTGTCCATGATCACCAGCTCGCAGGTGTCACCGGGCACATCGATGCCCTGCCACAAAGAAAGAGTCCCGAACAGGCTGGTCTGCGGGTCGGCCACGAACTGGCTGGTCAACTCCGACAACTGGGCATCGCCCTGGCACAGGATCTTCAACTGCGGCAGCTGCTCGCGCACGTGGTTGGCGGCCTCGACCGCATTGCGCTGGGAGGCGAACAGCCCCAGGGTACGCCCGCCCGCGGCCCACACGAGTTCGGCGATCTCGGCCAGTAGTTCGGCGGCCATGCCGTCGCGTTGCGGCTTGGGCAGGTCTGCCCCGACATAGAGGATGCCCTGCTTGGGGTAGTCGAACGGCGAGCCGACATCAAGCCCGGCCCATGCCCAGCGGCCCTCGTCCCCGTCGACGACCTGGGTGGCATCAGCCACCTGTTCCTTGCGGCTGAGCCCGACGCTGGCGGCGATGTTCTCGAAGTTCCCGCCGACGGTCATGGTGGCCGAGGTGAGTACGGTCGGACGTTCCCCGAAGACCTTCTCCCGCATGAGGCCGGCCACCGACAGCGGCGCGACATGTGCCCAGCGGCCGAACCGTTCCCGTTCGGAGACCCAGATGACGTCCTGGGTGTTCAGGGCGGCCATCCGCTCGGCGATGTCGAAGACCTCCTTGACTGCGGCCGCGGACTGCGACTTCTCGGCGTCGTCACCGCGCACCGTGGCCCCGTCGGCGGCTCCCTTGCCGGTCAGCTCGCTGACAGCCTTGCGGGCGGCGTCGCGGACGCTGCGGAAGGCGTCGACCACCGGGCCGTCCTCGGTGATGCGGGCCAGTTCTGACTCCTCGAGGCCCCGGGCCAGGATGTCACCCGCCTCGAGCAGGTCGACCCCGGTGTCATCGGTGAGCCACGGCAGGGCGCGTCGACCCACCCGCTCGACCACCTGGGGGCTGAGTTCGGCGCTGGCGGCGCCGGTCACCCGGGAGACCAGGTCGTGGGCCTCGTCGACGATGATGGCGTCATGTTCGGGCAGGACGGTGCCGCCGTGCATCGCGTTGATCGCCAGCAGAGCGTGGTTCGTGACGAGCAGGTCGGCGGCCCGGGCCCGTTCCCGTGAGGCCTCGACCAGGCATTCGGTGCCGTAGGGGCAGCGCTGGGTCCCCAGGCATTCCCGCACGGGGATGGAGACCTGCTGCCAGGCCGCGGGCGTGTGGGCGGGGGCGTCGTCCCGGTCGCCCAGTTGCTTGTCGGCGACCTGTTCCTCGACCCATTCGCGCAGCATGACGACCTCGGCGCCCAGCGCTGAGGTGGGGTCGGCGCGGCGGGTGGCCGCAGCCAGATCAGCCCCGGCGAGCAGCGCCTGCTGGTCGTCGGTTGACCCGTCGCGCACCTTGTGCAGGCAGGCGTAATTGGTGCGTCCCTTGAGGATGGCTGCCACCGGGCGGGTGCCGGTGACCGCCTCGACGGCGTCCAGTGCCGCGGGGATGTCCTTGGTGGCGAGCTGTGCCTGCAACGCCAGGGTCGCCGTGGCGACCACGATCCGATCACCGCCGTTGGCCAGGTGGGCCAGGGCCGGGGTCAGGTAGCCCAGCGACTTGCCGGTACCGGTGCCGGCCTGGATGAGACTGTGGGTACCCGACTCGATGGTGGCCGCCACGGCATCGGCCATCTGCTGCTGGCCGGCGCGCGGCTGGCCGTGCAGTTTCTCGACGGCAGCCGCGAGGACGGACTGGTGGGGTGTGGGCACCCAGCCACTGTAGTCGGGCCGCCGCGACGGGGCCGCCCGACTCCCGGCGGACAAGCAGATGATTGCCAGGCCCGCCACACGTGATGGTTCACCCCGAGGTACTAGATGACGTAGTCGGCGAACTCACTGGCGAGCTCGGGGTGGACATGGGCCACCACCACCGTGCCCTCCCCGGTGTGTTCGCTCGACTGCAGGGTGCCCAGCCGGTGCACCTTGTCGATGAGGTCGCCGCGGCTGTAGGGCACCAGCGCCCGCACCTCGACCTCGGGTCGGGGCAGTCGCTGCTCGGTGACCTCCCGCAGTTCCTTGATCCCTGCGCCGGTCCGGGCCGACACGAAGATCGCCTCGGGGTAGAGCGAGCGCAGCACGGTCAGCTGATCGGCATCGGCGGCGTCGATCTTGTTGATCACCAGCTGTTCGGGCCGGTCTGCAGCCCCGATGTCGCTGAGCACGGTGCGCACGGCGGCGATCTGGCCCACGGGGTCGGGGTCGGAGCCGTCGACCACGTGCAGCAGCAGGTCGGCCTCGGCCGATTCCTCCAGGGTCGAGGCGAAGGCTTCGACCAGGTCATGGGGCAGGTGCCGGATGAACCCGACGGTGTCGGTGAGGGTGAAGACCCGTCCGTCGCCGGTCTCGGTGCGCCGGGTGGTCGGGTCGAGGGTGGCGAACAGGGCGTCCTCGACCAGGACCCCGGCCCTGGTCAGGCGGTTGAGCAGGCTTGACTTGCCGGCATTGGTGTAGCCGACGATCGCCACCGACGGCACCCGGTTGCGGACCCGGTCGGCCCGCTTGGTGGCCCGGGTGGACTCCATCTCCTTGAGCCGGTTGCGCAGGATCGAGATGCGGCGCGAAATGCGGCGTCGGTCGGTTTCGATGCGGGTCTCACCGGGGCCGCGGCCACCGATGCCCACACCACCGCCGGCCTGGCCGCCGGCCTGGCGGCTCAGGTTGCCACCCCAGCCACGCAGTCGCTGCTTGAGGTAGTTCAGCTGGGCCAGTTCCACCTGGGTCTTGCCCTCGACGCTCTTGGCGTGCTGGGCGAAGATGTCGAGGATCAGCGCGGTGCGGTCGACAACCTTGACCTTGACCCGGTCCTCCAGGTTGCGCAGCTGGGCGGCCTCGAGTTCACCGTCACAGATCACGGTGTCGGCGCCGGTGGCCTGGACGACTTCGCGCAGTTCATCGACCTTGCCTCGGCCGATGAAGGTCGCCGGGTCGGGCTTCTGGCGGCGCTGGACGAGGCCGTCGAGCACCTGTGAGCCGGCGGTCTCGGCCAACAGTTTCAGTTCGGTCATGGCGTTGTCGACGTCGGCCTGGGTGCCGGAGGTCCACACGCTGACCAGCACGACCCGTTCCAGCTTGAGGTCGCGGTACTCGACCTCGGAGATGTCGTCGAGCTGGGTCGACATGCCGGCCACGCGCCGCAGCGAACGGCGGTCGGCCAGGTCGAGCTGCTCACCGTCCACGCTCTCCGGGTCGGGTTCCGCCCACGGGTCGGCGAAGTCGTCGTGGCCCTCGAAGTCGTCGGACTCGAACGCGTCGTCGTCCTCGAGCAGGTCGTCGGTCTCGAGTAGGGAGCGGTCGTGGGAGTGTGCAGCAGTCATCGTCTTCCACTGTGCCACCACGGCCGGGGTGACGGCCAGTGATTATCCCCTCGGCGTGACCCGGGTTCAGTCCGGCAGGCTGGCCTTGCCGTGGGCGACGATCTCCGCCGGGCCGCGAAGCACTGCCCGGTCCCCGGTCAGCACCACAGTGAGGACACCGCCGGGCACGTCGACCTGGTAGGTGCCATCCCCCAGTCCCGTGGCGGCCGCGTGGGTGGCCACGGTGGCCACCACACCGGTCCCGCACGACGGTGTCTCCCCCGCCCCGCGCTCGTGCACCCGCATGGCCAGGTGGTGGTCATCGATCCGGCGGACGAACTCCACGTTGGTGCCGTGCGGGTAGGCCTCGGCGGGGCTCCAGGTCGGTGCCACGGTGAGGTCCAGCTCGGCCAGGTCCTGCCCGTCATCGAGCAGCACCACGGCGTGGGGGTTGCCGACATCGACCCGGGTCCCGCTCCATTCAAGGCCGCCGAGTTGCACCCGGACGGGCTCGGGGTCGATCCCGACCACGCCCATGTCGGTCGCGACCGACCCGTCGGAGTGGAACGTCAATCGACGCACCCCGGCCCGGGTGGCGATGTCGACCTCCCGCCCCGAGATCAGGTCCTGGTCGGCGAGGTGGCGCCCGAAAACCCGGGTGCCGTTGCCGCACATCTCGGCGATGGACCCGTCGGCATTGCGGTAGTCCATGAACCACAGGTCGGGGTCGCCGTCCCATTCGGGGATGTGTTTTGCCTTGACCGCACGCAGGACGCCGTCACCGCCGACCCCGGCGCGACGGTCACACAGGTGTCTGACCTCTTCGTCACTCAACGGGAATGCGGCGTAGCGGTCGACGATGACCACGAAGTCGTTCAGGGTGCCGTGTCCCTTGACGTAGTTGACCCAGCGCATGGCATTCACGATGGCACTCCTGTGCTGCTCGGGCAAGGACTCTTCACGATTGGCGCAACCCCAGCACGTGCTCGGCGAGCTCAGCCGGTTCCACCGTCCCGGCCTGGCGCCAGTCGATCCGGTGGTCCCTGCGGTACCAGCCCAACTGCTTGCGGGCGAAGCGGCGGGTGGCCGCCGCCACCGCCGCCCGGGCCTCGTCCTCGTCGAACTCACCGGCCAGGTACTGCAGCACCTGGCGGTACCCGATCGCCCGCGAGGCGGTGCGGCCCCGGGCCAGGCCGACCTCCAGCAGGCCACGGACCTCCTCGACCAGGCCATCAGCCCACATCTGCTCGACCCGCTGGGTGATCCGCTCGTCCATCACCTGCCGGTCCAGAGCCAGCCCGATGGTGTGCACCCCCTCCAGCGCATAGGTCCAGGTCGGCAGGGTGGGTCGCAGGTCCTGGCCCAGGTCCAACAGTTCCAGCGCCCGCACGACCCGTCGTCCGTTGTCGGGCAGGATCTCGACGGCAGCCTCGGGGGCCCGGGCGGCCAACTCGGCGTGCAGCGCCCGGGCACCGCGCTCGGCCAGGGCCTGTTCCCAGCGGGCTCGGGTCTGCTCGTCGGTGCCGGGGAACTCGAAGACATCGGTGATGGCCCGGCTGTACAGCGCTGAACCGCCGACCAGGATCGGGACGGCGCCGCGCCCACGCACCTCGTCGAGCGCTGCGCGGGCCAGCGACTGGAACTGCGCCACCGAGGCGGTCTCGGTCACATCCATGATGTCGATGAGGTGGTGGGCGACGCCGCGCCGCTCGGCCGGGCTGGGTTTGGCTGTGCCGATGTCCATGCCGCGGTAGACCAGCATCGAGTCGGCATTGACCACCTCGGCGGGCTGCCCTCGCTCGGCCAGCGCCAGCGCCAAGTCGACGGCCAGGCCCGACTTGCCGCTGGCGGTCGGGCCCACCAGCTGGATGATCGGCAGGAGCACGCCCCCATTCTGCCCAGAGCCGATCGATTCAGCGGAATCGCTGACATCGACCGCGCGGGTGTGGACACTTGGACAGTCAAGGATTCCAACGAAAGGACTGACAACCATGGGTCTCATCGACTCGATCAAGAACGCCTTCGACGGCGACGACAGCAACGACTCGAGCCTGGTGAACAAGGCCAAGGACGTGGTCAACGCCCAGGAGGACAAGATTGACGCAGGCGTCGAGAAGGCCGGTGACTTCATCGATGAGAAGACCGGGGGCAAGTTCGAGGCCCAGGTCGACCAGGGCCAGAGCTTCATCCAGGACAAGACCGGCAACCTCTGATCCCGGTTTCGGCACCGCCCGGCCCCTGAGGGGTCGGGCGGTGTTTGCTGTCCGGGGCGCTCAGGCCTCGCTGCGGCGCAGGGTTGGCATGCCGAGGCTCACCCCGGCGCTCGCCGGCGGTGCCTCGTGGCGCAACTGCCAGGCGTCCCCACCGCGGGTGCGGCGCACCTGGGCCAGTCCCCCGTCGGCGATCAGGTGGTGGGGGGCGGCCCTGGTGATCTCGACCATGGCCATGTCGCCGGGGCGCGGCTGGTGTTCCCCGATGTTGACGTGCACCAACCGGTTGTCGGGGGCACGCCCCGACATGCGCTGGGTGGCGGCGTCCTTGCGGCCCTCACCGTCGGCGAACATCACCTCGACGGTGCGCCCCACCTGCGCCTGGTTCTCCTGGTAGGTGATGTCGTTGACCAGTTCGATGAGCCGGTCGTAGCGCCCGGTGACCAGGGCCTTGTCGACCTGGTCGGGCATGGTGGCTGCCGGGGTCCCCGGGCGGATCGAGTACTGGAAGGTGAACGCCGAGGCGAACCGCGCCTGCTCCACCACGCGCAGGGTGTCCTCGAAGTCCTGCTCGGTCTCGCCGGGGAAACCGACGATGATGTCGGTGCTGATCGCGGCGTGCGGGATCGCGGCCCGGACCCGGTCGAGGATGCCCAGGTACTTCTCGGAACGGTACGACCGGCGCATCGCCTTGAGGATCCGGTCGGAGCCGGACTGCAGCGGCATGTGCAACTGGGGCATGACGTTGTCGGTCTCGGCCATGGCCTCGATCACGTCGTCGGTGAAGGCTGCCGGGTGCGGTGAGGTGAAGCGGACCCGTTCCAGGCCGTCGATCCCACCGCAGGCACGCAGCAGCTTCGCGAAGGCACCACGGTCACCGAACTCGACGCCGTAGGAGTTCACGTTCTGCCCGAGCAGGGTGATCTCCTGGACGCCCCCACCCACCAGGGCCTCGATCTCACGCAGGATGTCGCCGGGGCGCCGGTCGGCCTCCTTGCCGCGCAGGGCGGGCACGATGCAGAAGGTGCAGGTGTTGTTGCAGCCCACGCTGATCGAGACCCACGCGGCGTAGGGCGACTCGCGGCGGGTGGGCAGGTTGCTGGGGAAGGTCTGCAGCGCCTCGACGATCTCGACCTGGGACTCCTGCTCGATGCGGGCCCGTTCGAGCAGCACCGGCAGGGAGCCGACGTTGTGGGTGCCGAACACGACGTCGACCCAAGGCGCCTTGGCGAGGATGGTGTCGCGGTCCTTCTGGGCCATGCAGCCGCCGACCGCCAGCTGCATGCCGGGTCGGGCCGACTTCGCTGCCGCCATGTGACCGAGGTTGCCGTAGAGCCGGTTGTCGGCATTCTCACGCACCGCACAGGTGTTGAACACGACCAGGTCGGCCTCGTCCGCGTCGCTGCGCACGTAGCCGGCTTCCTCCAGCAGCCCCGAGATCCGCTCGGAGTCGTGGACGTTCATCTGGCAGCCGTAGGTGACCACCCGGTAGCTGCGTTCGACGCCGGTGGCGGGTGTGGTGGGGCTGGTCAGCAGGTTGCTCATGATGCCCAGATTCTAGGTGTCGGGCGTCGCCGAACTCGAATTCTGCAGTGCTCGGGGGTTGTGCAGGGATGTCGGGCAGGCAACATTCCGGCAACAGTGAGCTGAACCTCGCGCCATCGGCCCCCTGATGGGCCTAGTGTGCACGCATGACCCAGAGCACCCCCGAGCCCGCCGAGCAGCCAGTCGATGATGCCCAGTCGCCGCAGCCCGACCTCTCGGACGACGCCGCGTCCCACACCATCCAGGTCCAGAAGAACGGGATGCCCGCCCCCTCCAACGAGGACCTGGTCGTGCTCACCGGGGTCAACAAGTACTTCGGTGAGAACCACGTGCTCAAGGAGATCAACCTTGGCGTGAAGCGCGGGGAGGTCGTGGTGGTGCTGGGCCCCTCCGGGTCGGGCAAGTCCACCCTGTGCCGCACCATCAACCGGCTGGAAACCATCGAGTCCGGGACGATCACGATCGACGGCGCCCGGCTGCCCGAGGAGGGCAAGCAGCTCGCCGCCCTGCGGGCGAAGGTGGGCATGGTCTTCCAGTCGTTCAACCTGTTCGCCCACAAGACCATCCTGGAGAACGTCACGCTCGGCCCGATCAAGGTCCGCAAGCTCAAGAGCAAGCAGGCCGACGAACTCGGGATGAAGCTGCTGACCCGGGTGGGCGTCGACAACCAGGCCCACAAGTACCCTGCGCAGCTCTCCGGCGGCCAGCAGCAGCGTGTGGCGATCGCGCGGGCGCTGGCGATGGACCCGAAGGTGATGTTGTTCGACGAACCCACCTCGGCGCTGGACCCGGAGATGGTCAACGAAGTCCTCGACGTCATGGTCGACCTGGCCCGCCAGGGCATGACCATGATCGTGGTGACCCACGAGATGGGGTTCGCCCGCAAGGCCGCCGACCGGGTGATCTTCATGGCGGACGGCGCCATCGTCGAGGAGGCGGACCCCGAGTCCTTCTTCACCAATCCACAAAGCCACCGAGCACAGGACTTTTTGTCCAAGATCCTCCACTGACGGCGCTGCTCCTTCCGGGGCAGCACCGCATTCGGGCCTCGGCCCGAAACCTCCACCGCCGGCCCGGGGCACCACCCCACCGGTACCAACGCCAGAGAGGCACTCACATGAAGTTCATCAAGAAGCTGGCCGCCGTGGCATCTGCTGCGGCGCTGGCGCTCAGCCTGGCCGCGTGTGGCGATGACGCTGGTAGCGCGGACGACAAGATCGTCATCGGCATCAAGTTCGACCAGCCCGGTCTCGGGCTGAAGGTCGGCGACGGCTATGAAGGATTCGACGTCGAGGTGGCCAAGTACGTGGCCAAGGAACTCGGCTACGAGGAGAACCAGATCGAGTTCATGGAAGCTCCCTCGCCGCAGCGCGAGAACCTGATCATGGGTGGCCAGGTCAAGCTGATCTTCGCCACCTACTCGATCACCGACGCCCGCAAGGAGAAGATCGACTTCGCCGGCCCCTACTTCATCGCCGGCCAGGACCTGCTGGTCTCGGTGGATTCCGACATCACCGGCACTGACAGCCTCGACGGCAAGAAGCTGTGCTCGGTGACCGGTTCGACCTCTGCAGTGAAGGTCAAGGAGCAGGTGCCCGGCGTCCAGCTGCAGGAGTTCGACACCTACTCCAAGTGCGTCGAGGCCCTGGCCAACGGTTCGATCGACGCGGTGACCACCGACGACGTCATCCTGGCCGGCTACGCCGCCCAGGAAGCCTACAAGGGCAAGCTGAAGGTCGTGGGAGCGCCCTTCTCCGAGGAGCGCTACGGCGTCGGCCTGAAGAAGGGCGACACCGAACTGTGCAACAACGTCAACGCGGCCATCCAGAAGATGTTCGACGACGGCTCGTGGGCGGCTGCCCTGGAGAAGACGGTGGGTGACTCGGGCTACGTCCTGCCCGAGAAGCCCGCGCTGGATTCCTGCGGCTGATCTGCCAGCACCGGCCGGGGCACGTGACCTGAGGGTCCGTGCCCCGGCACATCCCCCAGACCCACACCCCGGACGCGGGAGCCAGGAGCAGGTTGCACATGGACATCTTCACAACAGCAGGTGAGTTGATCAGGAACTTCGACGTCCTGCAAGCCTTCGGCTTCACCATCCTGCTCACCCTCTTCGGTGCGGTCGGCTCGTTCCTGATCGGCGTGGTCGTCGCCATCCTGCGGGTCAGCCCCGTACCGGCGCTGCGGTTCTTCGGCACTGCCTATGTCAACCTGATCCGCAACACCCCGCTGACCATCGTCATCTTCTTCTGCGTCTTCGGGTTGATGCTGTCGATGAACTGGTACCTGCTGCCCGCCGGCGTCGACCTGAAGTGGCAGAACTTCATGTGGGGTGGGATCGGCCTGTCGATCTACCACGCCACCTTCGTCGCCGAGGCGCTGCGCTCGGGCATCAACACCGTGCCGCTCGGGCAGGCTGAGGCCGCCCGGGCCATCGGGTTGTCGTTCCTCGGCACCGTGCGGGAAGTGGTGCTGCCCCAGGCGCTGCGCGGCGCGATCGCCCCGCTGGGCAACACGCTGATCGCGTTGACCAAGAACACCACCGTGGTCGCCACCATCGCCGCCATCGAGGCATCGGCCGCGATGAGGCAGATGATCGAGTTCCGCCCCGACGCCCTGTTCCTCAGCTTCTTCATCATCGCGGTCGGCTTCGTGATCCTCACCCTGCCGGTCGGCGTACTGTTCACCCGGCTGTCCAAGAAGCTGGCGGTGGCACGATGAGCGCCAGCAACGTCTCGGTCATCTTCGACGCCCCCGGCCCCAAGGGCCGGGTTGTCAGCCGCGTCATCGGCATCGGCGGCATCCTGCTGTGCATCCTGCTCGGCGCCCTGGCGCTGTACCTGCTGCGCAACCAGATCCTCAACTGGGACTACTGGGCGCGGTTCTTCGAACCCCGCTCCTGGACCCGGTTCATCCTGCCGGGGCTGTGGTCAACCCTCAAGGCTGCCGGTGTCGCGGTGGTGCTCTCGATCATCTTCGGCCTGGTCTTCGGTGTCCTGCGGCTGAGCCACCTGAAGGTGCTGTCCATCCCGGCCGGCATCGTGGTGGAGTTCTTCCGCGCCGTGCCCGTGCTGATGATGATGCTGCTGGGCTACTACTTCCTGCTGTACAACCCCGGCATCGTCGCCCCCAACCAGATGGCCTTCGTCGGCGTCGTGGTGGGCCTGACCTTCTACAACGGCTCGGTCATCGCCGAGCTGGTCCGCAGCGGCGTGCACAGCCTGCCCAAGGGCCAGCGGGAAGCTGGTGCCGCGATCGGCCTGACCCGCAACCAGACCCTGTTCAGCGTGCTGCTGCCGCAGGCCGTCACCGCGATGCTGCCGTCCCTGCTGAGCCAGCTCGTGGTGGTCCTGAAGGACACCGCGTTGGGCTACATCATCACCTACCCCGACCTGCTGCGCTCGGTGCAGAACCTGTTCCCCAGCGGCGGCGTGATGGTGGCCCTGCTGTTCGCCGCAGGCGTGTACATCATCCTGAACTACGGCCTGACCCTGTTCGCCTCCTGGGTCGAACGTCGACTGCGGGTGCGTCGCGCCGGCAAGTCGGTCGGGGTCGGTGCCGTCCCGGTGCGCGGTATCGCGAACACCAACATCCGCCCCGACGCCTGAGTCCGTGCGCGGCCTGGGCGGTCAGTGTGCGGTCTGGGTCGCCCGGGACTCGCGGACCACGGTGACGCGGATCTGGCCCGGGTAGGTCAGTTCCTCCTCGATGGTGCGGGCCACACCCTTGGCGATGGCCTGGGCACCCAGGTCGTCGACCTCTTCGGGCAGCACCATGATCCGCAGTTCCCGACCGGCCTGCATGGCATAGGCGCGGTCCACCCCGGGCTGCTCCATCGCGATGTCCTCCAGCCGCTCCATGCGTCGGACGTGGGCCTCCAACGACTCGCGGCGGGCCCCCGGGCGTGAGCCGGAGATGGCGTCGGCGGCCTGCACCAGCAGCGCCTCCACCGTGCGCGGTTCGACCTCGTTGTGGTGGGCGGCGATGGCGTGGACGACGTCATCGTGTTCACCGTGGCGGCGGCACAGGTCCGCCCCGATCTCGGCGTGCGGCCCCTCCACCTCATGGGTGAGGGCCTTGCCGATGTCGTGCAGGAAGGCCGCCCGCTTGGTGGTGGTCGGGTCGAGGCCCAGTTCGCTGGCCATCATCCCCGCCAGGTGGGCCGACTCGACCAGGTGGCCCAGCACGTTCTGCCCGTAGGAAGTGCGGTACTGCAGGCTGCCCAGCACGGGGACCAGGTCGGGTGACAGGTCGGTGATGCCCACTTCGGCCAGGGCATCCTCGGCGGCTCGGCGGCAGCGTTCGTTGACCTGCTCGAGGCTGCGGGCATGCATCTCTTCGATGCGGCCCGGCTGGATGCGACCATCGGCCACCAGCGCCTCGAGGGTGACCCGGGCGGCCTCCCGGCGCACCGGGTCGAAGCTGGACAGCAGGACGGTCTCGGGCGTGTCGTCGATCAGGACGTTGACCCCGGTCACCTGCTCGAAGGTACGAATGTTGCGGCCCTCACGCCCGATGATGCGACCCTTCATGTCCTCGGTGGGCAGGTGGACGGCGGTGATCACCGAGTCTGCTGTCTGGTCAGCGGCCAGCCGCTGGATCGCGGTCGTGATGATGCGTCGGGCAATGGTGTCGGCCTCGCGGGAGGTCTCCCGTTCGATGTCGCGCACCACCCGAACGCTCTCGAGCCGGGCATCGTGCTCGGCGCGCTGCAGGATCTCCTGACGGGCCTGCTCCGCGGTGAGCCCGGCGACCCGTTCCCGTTCCGCAGTCACCTGGGCGGTGAGGGCGTCGGTTTCCTCGAGTGCCCGGGCCACGGCCTGTTCCCGGTCGGCCAGCACGAGTTCCTGGTCGTTCAGTTGTGCCTCGGCCTGTTCGAGTCGTTGCTGGCGGCTGTTGATGGCCTCTTCCCGCCGCTGCACCTGTTCGTGCAGTTCCCGCAACGATGTCCGCTCACGGTGCAGGTCGGCCTCGATCCTTTCGCGGTCGGAGCGCAGTTGAGCCGAGGCCTCGTCCAGGTCCTGGTGGCGGGCATCAAGTTCGGAGCGGCGCGCTTCCAGGTCAGCGGTGCGTGCGTCCACCTCCCGCTGGCGCGCCGCCAGCGCCTGGGACCGCTCGTCGAGGCCGGCACCGGTTGAGGTGAGCGTGGCCGACAAGGACTCGCTGTGGGTCTCGGCCTTGTCCCGCGCGGCATTCGCCCTGCGCAGCAACAGGCCCAGGACGACCACCCCGGCGGTCAGCAGGGTGATGACCACCACCTCGACCACATCCATGGCGCACCTCACTGCCCTTGTCAGCGCCACGGTCCCTCATGGACGGGCAGCGCCGGATCACCCCGGCCTTCCCACCCTAGCCCTGAGTACCGCGCAACGGGCGCGGCTACTCGTAGTGGCCGTGGTCGGGCGCGTCGCCCTCGTCTTCCTGACCCCGGTCCGACAGCACATCATTGACCACCTGGAGGGCTACGTCGGTGCCGTAACCGCGTCGGGCCAGTGCGGCGGACAACCGCCGCCGCACCACCACCGGGTTACTGACCGAGGCCATCGACCGGAGCTTGCGCTGCGCCACGGCCGTAGCGGTCCGCACTTCGTCGTCGCGGTCGAGGGTGGACGTGGCTGCGGTGACGAGATCGGCGTCGATGCCCTTGCGGCGCAGTTCCTCGGCCAGGGCCCGACGCGACAACCCGCGCGAGCGGTGCCGGGACTCCACCCACTGCTCGGCGAACTCCTGGTCACCGACCAGGTCCAGTTCCTCGAACCGGTCCAACAGCTCCTGCTGCACCTCCGGGTCGATCCCCTTGGCGGTCAGGGCCCGTGCCAGTTCTGCACGACTGTGGGCGCGCAACGACAGCCGTCGCAGGATCACCTCCCGCGCCACCTCGAGCTGAGCGGCGCGGGTCGGCGTCCGGTCGTCGCCCTCGCTCAGAAGTCAACCTCCCCGGTGACCGGGTCCACCCCGGCGGGGACCTCTTCGGCGGCGGCACCACCCAGGCCCAGGGCGGCGCGGATGCGTCGCTCGATCTCGTCGGCCACCTCGGGGTTGGTCCGCAGGAAGTTGCGGGCATTCTCCTTGCCCTGGCCCAGCTGGTCGCCGTCGTAGGTGAACCACGCACCCGCCTTGCGGATGATGCCGGCGTCGACGCCCATGTCGATCAGCGAGCCTTCGCGGCTGATGCCCTGCCCGTAGATGATGTCGAACTCGGCCTGCTTGAAGGGCGGGGCGACCTTGTTCTTGACGATCTTGACCCGGGTGCGGTTGCCGACCGATTCGGTGCCGTCCTTCAGGGTTTCGATGCGGCGCACGTCAAGGCGCACCGAGGCGTAGAACTTCAGCGCCCGACCACCGGTGGTGGTCTCCGGCGAGCCGAACATGACCCCGATCTTCTCGCGCAGCTGGTTGATGAAGATGGCGGTGGTGCCGGCCTGGTTGAGCCCACCGGTCATCTTGCGCAGCGCCTGGCTCATCAACCGGGCATGCAGGCCGACATGGTTGTCACCCATCTCACCCTCGATCTCGGCGCGCGGGGTCAGGGCCGCCACGGAGTCGATGACGATCAGCGCCAGTGCACCGGAGCGCACCAGAGTGTCGGCGATCTCGAGGGCCTGCTCACCGGTGTCGGGCTGGCTGACCAGCAGCGAGTCGGTGTCGACACCGAGCTTCTTGGCGTAGTCGGGGTCCAGGGCGTGCTCGGCGTCGATGAAGGCGCAGATGCCGCCCTCGGCCTGGGCCTGGGCGATCGCATGCAGGGCGACGGTCGTCTTGCCGCTCGACTCGGGTCCGTAGATTTCCACGATGCGGCCCCGGGGAAGCCCACCGATGCCGAGGGCGACGTCGAGGGCGACCGAGCCGGTCGGGATGAAGGCGATCGGTTGGCGGGTTTCGTCGCCCAGGCGCATGACCGAGCCCTTGCCATGGGTCTTCTCGATCTGCGAGAGCGCGGCCTCGAGGGCCTTCTGGCGGTCTGCAACTGCCATGAGCAGTTCCTTTCAAGCGGCCGTCATGTGACGGGTTCGTGGTCCAGTGCTGACGACGATAGGCGTGCGGTCCGACACTTCCGGCGACAACTTTCTCGCCTGTGGACAACTTCGCCCCGTCACGATTCTTCGGTGGACAACACACTACCGAACGCCTGTTCGAATGACGAGTGTTGTCCGGGCGTGTCGCTCGAAGGTGTTGTTCAGCGGTCGGTGGCCGGCAGCTCCAGTGCCTGCCAGACCGCGCGCCAGATGGTCTTGTTCGGCAGTCCGGCCGCCAGCGACTCCACCACGGTGCGTCCGCCGAGGGTGTCGAGGCTGTACTGCTCGGCCCAGGTGCGGGCGTAGCCATCACCCAGGTGCTGCGCCAGGCGTTGCCACAACTCTGCTTCCCTCACCCCCCGAGCCTAGCGCGCACGCACCGTCGGGCCGGTGCACCCGGCGGTGTCCGGACGAAACTTGTCACCCCGGGATGTCACCATGGCAGGCATGGGTATTGAGCCGACCACCGCCGACGCATTGGCCGGCTTCAGTGCGCCCACCAAGGCATGGTTCAGTGACTCCTTCGCCGCCCCGACGGCCGCGCAGTCCGCGGCCTGGTCGTCCATCGGGGCCGGCAAGCACACGCTGCTGGTGGCGCCGACCGGTTCCGGCAAGACCCTGGCGGCGTTCCTGTCCAGCCTCGACCGGCTCAGCGCCCGCAGCACCGATGAGGTGGCCGATGCCCGCGAGCACGGCAAGGTCCAGGTGCTCTACGTCTCACCGCTCAAGGCCCTGGCCAGCGATGTCGCCCGCAACCTCACCGCCCCGCTGCGCGGCATCCAGGTGGCCGCCGAACGGCTGGGCTCCCCCAGTCCCGACATCACCGTGGCCATCCGCTCCGGCGATTCGAGCGCTGCCCAACGCCGCCAATTGGCAGCCCACCCACCGGATGTGCTGATCACCACACCCGAGTCGCTCTTCCTGATGCTGTCGAGCCAGTCGAAGGACATGTTCGACGAACTGGGCACCGTCATCGTCGATGAGGTCCACGCGCTGGCGGGCACGAAACGCGGGGTGCACCTGCAGCTGTCGCTGGAACGCCTGGACCAGCTCGGCGGCCGGGGTTTCCAGCGGATCGGGTTGTCGGCCACCGTCGAGCCACCGGCCCAGGTGGCCCGCTTCCTGGCCGGTGATCGCCCCGTCGAGGTCCTGCAACCAGCCCCCGACAAGCAGTGGGACCTCAGCCTCGAGGTGCCCGTCGAGGACATGACCGACCTCGCCCTGCCGCCGGGCAGCTCCGAGGAAGGGGCCGGTGAACCGAACCGGTCGATCTGGCCCTTCATCGAGCAGCGCCTGCTGCAACTGATCGATGCCCACCGCACCACCTTGTGCTTCGTGAACTCACGGCGGGTGGCCGAACGGTTGACCGCCCACCTCAACGAGTTGCACGCGGCCCGGCTGGGTGCCGACCTCGACCAGCACCCGGTGCCACCTGCCGAAGTGATGGCCCAGTCGGGGGCATCGCTCGGGATCGACCAGGAGCAGTGGCCCCAGGTCGCCCGCGCCCACCACGGCTCGGTGTCCAAACAGCGGCGCGCCGAGATCGAGCAGGACCTCAAGTCGGGGAGGCTCGCCTGCGTGGTGGCCACCTCCTCATTGGAGTTGGGCATCGACATGGGCAGCATCGACCTGGTGGTGCAGGTCTCGGCCCCGCCCTCGGTCTCGTCCGGGTTGCAGCGGGTGGGCCGGGCCGGCCACCAGGTCGGGGCGGTGTCCGCCGGGGTGATGCTGCCGACCCACCGCAGTGACCTGCTCGAGGCGACCGTGGTCACCCACGAGATGCTGCTGGGCCGCATCGAGCCGGTGCGCCAGGTCCGCAACCCGCTCGACGTGTTGGCCCAGCACCTGGTCTCGATGACCATTGACCAGTCGGTCCCCACCCAGGACGCCTATGACCTGGTCCGTCGCTGCGACGCCTACGCCCAGCTGTCGCGGCCCGTGTTCGACGGTGTGGTCGACATGCTGGCCGGGCGCTACCCCAGCGAGGAGTTCGCCGAACTACGCCCGCGGCTGGTGCACGACCGGGTCACCGGGACCCTGAGCGCGCGCCCCGGGGCGCGACGCCTCGTCACCACCAGCGGGGGCACGATCCCCGACCGTGGCCTGTACGGCGTGTTCCTGGTCGGTGAACCCGGCACCCCGGGGCGTCGGGTGGGTGAACTCGACGAGGAGATGGTCCACGAATCCCGCGTCGGTGACGTGTTCACCCTGGGCACCACCAGTTGGCGGGTCGAAGAGATCACCCCGCACCAGGTGCTGGTCACCCCGGCCCCGGGCCAGCCCGGCCGGTTGCCGTTCTGGAAAGGCGAGCAGCCCTGGCGCCCGTCGGGGCTGGGTGTGGCGATCGGCCGGTTCGTCGACGCGCTGGCGGCCGGCAGTCCCTCCGCCGACCGGGCGCTGGCCACGCTGGACGAGAACGCGGCCCAGAACCTGCGCACCCACCTGGCCGAGCAGCGCGCGGCGACCGGCGAACTGCCTGGGGCCTCCACGGTGCTGGTGGAACGGTTCCGTGACGAACTGGGCGACTGGCGGGTGGTGGTCCACTGCCCGTGGGGGGCGGCGGTGTTGACGCCGTGGGCGCTGGCCATCGAGGCCCTGGCCCGCCGGGAGTACGGCGGTGAGGTGCGGGCCTGGGCCACCAACGACGGGATCGTCGTCAGTATCCCCGACTCCGACCGGGTTCCCGGGCTGGAACTGCTCGACCTCGACCCGGAGCAGGTGCACGAGGTGGTCACCGACGAGGTCTACGGGTCTGCTCTGTTCGCGGCCCGGTTCCGGGAATGCGCCACCCGCGCGCTGTTGCTGCCCCGCCTCGACCCGGGCCGGCGCACCCCGCTGTGGCGCCAGCGGCAACGCGCGGCTCAGCTGCTCGAGGTGGCCAGCCGCCACGCTGACTTCCCCATCGTGCTGGAGACGCTGCGCGAATGCCTCGACGACGTCTTCGACATGCCTGGCCTGCGCGACCTGCTCGCCGGCATCCAGGCCCGGACGACCCGGCTGGTGCTCGCCGAGACCGAGCGCCCCTCCCCCTTCGCCCGCAACCTGATGTTCGGCTATGTCGGTGAGTTCCTCTACGACAGCGACCAGCCGCTGGCCGAACGCCGGCTGGCGGCCCTGAATGTCGATGCCGGGCTGCTGGCGGAGTTGTTGGGGCGTGAAGGCAGTGAGGTGCTGCTCGACCCGGCCGCCGTGGCCCGGGTGGAGGCGGACCTGCAGCGCACCAGTGAACCGGCCCGGGCCGCCACCGCCGAACAACTGTGGGACATCATCCGCATGCTCGGGCCGCTGGACCCGGACGAGTGCGGTGAGCGGGCCGACCCGCAGGCACCGGTGCAGGACTGGGTCGCCGACCTGGTGGCGCAGCGCCGGCTCGTCCGGGTGCGGGTGGCGGGCCGGTCGATGCTGTGCACCGTCGACGACATCGGGGTGCTGCGTGACGGCCTGGGGGTGCCCGCGCCACCCGGTTTCGGGGAGCAACCCGGGCCCGGCGCCGACGAGGCGCTGGCGCGGCTCGTGCTGCGCCAACTGCTCTGCCGCTGCGGTGTCACCCCGGCGGGGCTGGCGGAGCGCTGGGGGTTGGCCGCTGCAACGGTGCACGAGGTCCTGCAGCGCCTGCGCGAGCAACACCAGCTGGTGCTGTTGGACCAGCACTGGTGGCACCCCGACGTCCTGGCCCGGGTGAAGCGGCGCACGCTGGCCATACTGCGCGCAGAGGTGGAACCGGTCGAACCGGCCCAACTGGCGCGATTCCTGGTGGCCTGGCACGAGCTGGATGCCCCGGCGGCCGGGCCGGATGCCCTGCTGGCTGCGGTGGACTCCCTGGCCGGGTGGCCGGTGCCCGCCTCGATGCTGGAGTCGGTGGTGCTGCCGGCCCGGGTCGAGGGATACCAGCCGCACCTGCTCGACCAGGCCATCGCTTCGGGTGAGGTGGTCTGGTCGGGTCGCGGGGCGATCGGCTCCGGCGACGGCTGGGTGCAGCTGTGGCCCGCGGACCTCGTGCTGCCAGACCCGCCGGAGCAGGCCGTCGCCGGGCTCACCCCCGCTGCGGCCGAGTTGTGGGACCGCCTGGGCGGCGGTGGCGCCTGGACACTGGACGAGTTGGCCGGTGGCCTGGCCGACCCGGAACAGTCCCAGGCCCTGTGGGAGTTGGTGTGGGCTGGGCTGGTGACCAGCGACAGCCTGCAGGCCGTGCGCGACCTGGGCCGCCGACGTGGCGCGGCACCGGCGCTGCGGACCCCGACCAGGGCACGGATGCAGCGCAGGTCGCTGCCCCGGATGGTGCGGATGCCGCGCCTGGCCACTGCTCCCGGTCGGTGGTCGAGGGTGGTGCCCTCCGGCGGCGACCCGGTGCAACGCCGGGCGCAGGAGGCCACGATCGCCCTGCACCGCCACGGGGTGCTGACCCGCGGTGCGGTGGCCGCCGAACCCTTCTGGACGAGCTTCCAACCCGCCTACCAGGTGTTGGTCGGCATGGAGGACCAGGGGCTCGTGCGGCGCGGGCACGTCGTGGCCGGCCTGGGAGCAGCCCAGTTCGCGCTGCCCGGTGCCATCGACCGGCTGCGCGCCTGCGGACCGGCGGACGACCCCGAGTGCCGGATGTTGGCGGCCTGCGACCCGGCGAACCCCTACGGTGCCGCGCTGGCCTGGCCACCGACCGAGGGCCACCGCCCCGCCCGTCGGGCCGGGGCCCTGGTCGTCCTGCGTGACGGGATGCCGGTGCTCTACGTGGAGCGCGGGGCACACTCCCTGCTGGGCTTCCGCGAGGTCGACCGGCAGCACACCGGTGAGG
This sequence comes from Aestuariimicrobium sp. Y1814, assembly GCF_050113895.1. NCBI lineage: Bacteria > Bacillati > Actinomycetota > Actinomycetes > Propionibacteriales > Propionibacteriaceae > Aestuariimicrobium > Aestuariimicrobium sp. Y1814. The sequence continues at coordinate 383,315 of NZ_JBNJRW010000001.1, forward strand.
CACTGGCGAAGCTGGCCGCGCTCGTCCGGGACCGGGCCCTCGAGGAGATCACCGTCCACCGCGCCGATGGTGCCGAGGTGCTCGGGCACCCGGGCTGGGCGCCCCTGCTGGAGGCTGCGGGGTTCCGGATGACCCCGCGCGGCTACCGGGTACGATCCGATCCCTGAGCCGGATCGCTCACCCATGGCGTGCACATGTGAACATGTCGATCCCGATTCTCGTGCATGAAACGCTCAGCGATCTATGATCGGGGCGTACTGCTTCGCCCAGATCGGATTTCGCCCAGATCGGATTCAGTGAGGAATCACATGGCCCCGTCACACGAGTCGCCGTCCAAGATCCGTTCCCAGCGCATGGTGCGCCTGCTGCAACTGGTGGCTGAGCGCGGCGACGTGCAACTGCGCGACCTGGCCGGTGAACTGAATGCCTCGGCGGCCACCATTCGGCGCGATGTCGGCACGCTGGCCGAGCAGGGACTGCTGATCCGCACCCATGGTGGGGCCTCCGCGCGCCCCACCGGCGGTGAGTTGCCGGTCAACCTGCGCGGTGGGCGCAACCAGCAGGCCAAGCGGACGATCGCCCGGGCGGCCGTCGAACAGATCCCCCTCGGCCGCCATGCGGTGGCCATGACCGGTGGCACCACCACGACCGAGGTGCTGCGGGCACTGGACCGTCGCGGTGACCTGACGATCGTGACGAACTCGGTCGGGCTGGCCATCGAGGCCGCCGGGCACGGCCAGAACCGGGTGCTGATCGCCGGTGGCATCCTGCGGGCCACCTCACTTGAGCTGGTCGGTTCCCTGGCGGAGTCGACCTTCCGCCAGATCAATGTCGGCACCGCCATCGTCGGCTGCGACGGCATCAGCGTGCAGGGTGGCCTGACCACCCATGACGATGTCGAGGCCAGCACCAACCACTCCATGATCGAGCGAGCCCAGCGGGTCATCTGCGTCGCGGACGGGTCGAAGATCGGGGTGGCCACCCTGGCGCGGCTCGCCGAACTGTCCGAGGTCGACCTGCTCATCACCGATGCCACTGCCGATGCCGCCGAGCTGGGCCGGATCCGCGCTGCGGGTGTTGAGGTGGTCGTCGTGGACGAGGGCACCGACGAATCCTGAGCAGGCCACCTGCCCGGGCCCGCACAGACGAACACGGCCGACCCGAACAGGTCGGGTCGGCCGTGTGCCGTGGTGGTGGGGGTGGGCTCAGGCAGCCCGGGCCATACGGGTCTTCAGCTCCGCAGCAGCCAGCTTGTCGCTGACCGTCAGCAGCACCACCGACAGGGGCACTTCGAGCGCTGCGGTGATGGAGGCCAGCAGTTCGCTGGAGGCCTCCTTCTGGCCACGCTCAACCTCTGACAGATATCCCAGGCTCACACGGGCCGCGGTGCTCACATCGCGCAGGGTACGTCCTTGCGCGAAGCGCAACTCGCGCAGCGTTTCACCGATCAGTTCTCGAACCAGCACAGGCTTCATGTCCGTCCGCCTTCCTGCGTCCCGGACAGTCAACCGGTCGCACAGGTGACAACGCCGACCTTGCGGAATCCATTCCCGCCCTCAGGGCAGACTGTTGGCGACCAGGTCGACCATGGCAGCCACGGTGGCCTCACGGATGGCCCGGCGGTCACCGTCCAGGGACAGTTCCACCGCCCGGGTGGACCCTGCCAGGGCGAGTGCCAGGAACACCGTGCCGACCGGGGCGCCATCGCTGGGGTCGGGGCCGGCAACCCCGGTGCAGGCGACCGCCACCGAGGCACCGAGTCGTCGGCGGGCTCCTTCGGCCATGGCCCGGGCCACCGCCTCATTGACCGCCCCGTGGCGGGCCAGCAGGTCGGCGTCGACACCGAGCAGTTCGTGTTTGAGCCGGCTGGTATAGGCCACCACCCCACCGACATAGCTGCGCGAGGCTCCCGGCACGGAGGTGACCAGGCCGGCGAACCTGCCCCCGGTGACCGATTCTGCGCTGGCCAGGCTGAGCCCCCGCGCGGCCAGGGCCTCGAGCAGCCGGGACGCAGCCGCCGCCGGGCCGGCCTCGTCCGCCGGTTCAGGCACCGGTCGCGCCACCGGCGCGGGCCTCGTTGCGCACCTTGATCGCCTGGCGGACGTAGTCGATGCCGGTGACCACGGTGAGCACGAAGGCAATACCCATCAGCACCCAGGCCACCCACGCGATGATGCTGGGCTGCTGCGGCAGCCAGGTCAGGTACAGGATCAGCGCCAGCGACTGGGTGACAGTTTTCAGCTTGCCGCCCTTGTTGGCGGCCATCACGAAGTTGTACTTGAGCAGGAACTGCCGCAGGATCGTGATACCCCACTCGCGCACCAGGATGATGATGGTCACCCACCACTGCAGTTCACCCAGGATGCTGAGGCCGATGAAGGCCATCCCGGTGAGGGCCTTGTCGGCCATCGAGTCGAACAGCTTGCCGAAGTTGGTGACCAGGTTGTACTTGCGGGCGATCTTGCCGTCGGCCACATCGGTGAGGATGGCCAGCACGAAGACGCCGGTCGTCCAGTAGCGCCAGTCCTGCTCGTGCGGGTGGGCCAGCAGCATCCAGGCGAACACCGGCACCGCGATGATGCGCAGCGCAGTCAGGATGTTGGGCACGTTCCAGGCCGACGCCTGCTTGGGTTGTGCGCCGGTGGCGCCGGGTTCGCTCATGCCACTACCTCCGCCCGCAGGTCGACGCCCTCGGAGTCAATGATGGCAGCGACGACGAAGTCACCGGGGGCGGCATCGCAGTCGGCGATGGTGACGGTGCCGTCGACCTCGGGGCCCTGGAACTCGGCGCGCCCGACAGCCGCACCGTCCTCACGGCCCTCGACCAGCACGGTGGTGACCTCACCGATCCGGTCCTCGGCCCGCTGGGCGCACAGCTCGGCGGCCAGGTCGGACAGCTCGGCGGCGCGTTCCTCGATCAGGTCCTGGTCGAGGTGGCCGTCCATGGTGGCGCCCTCGGTGTGGTCCTCGTCGGAGTAGGCGAACACGCCGACCACGTCGAGGCGGGCACGGTTCAGGAAGTCGGTGAGCACGGCGACGTCCTCGTCGGTCTCACCGGGGAAGCCGGCGATGACGTTGGACCGGATGCCGGCGTGCGGCACCTTGTCGCGGATGGTCTCGACCAGGTTCAGGAACGATTCGGCGTCACCGAAGCGGCGCATCCGGCGCAGCAGGGGGCCCGACGCGTGCTGGAAGCTGAGGTCGAAGTAGGGCACGACCTTCTCGGTGGAGACCATCGCGTCGATCAGGCTCGGACGGATCTCGGCCGGCTGCAGGTAGGAGACGCGGATCCAGTCGAGGCCGTCAACCGCGGACAAGTCACCCAGCAGCTTCTCGAGCAGGCGGATGTCACCGAGGTCCTTGCCGTAGGACGAGGAGTTCTCGCTGACCAGGAACACCTCGTGGACGCCATGGTCGACCAGCCAGCGGGCCTCTTCTACGACCTCCTCGGGGGTGCGCGACAGGTAGGAGCCACGGAAGCGTGGAATGGCGCAGAAGGCGCAGCGACGGTCGCACCCCGAGGCGATCTTGAGCGGGGCGTAGGGGCTGTTGCCAAGGCGCTTGCGCAGGGTCCTCGGGCCGCTGGCCGGGACGACCCCGGCCGGCAGGTCGGCGTGCCCGGGCACGGCGATACCGGCCGCTGCCTCGCGACGCTTGACCGGGGTGATCGGCAGCAGGGTCCGGCGGTCACGCGGGGCATGGGCCTCGACGTGGCCACCGTTGAGGATGGTGGTCAGCCGGTCGGCAATGGTGGCATAGGAGTCGAAGCCGAGCACCGCGTCAGCCTCGGGCATGGACTCGGCCAGTTCCGAGCCGTACCGCTCGGCCATGCAGCCCACGGCCACCACGGCCTTCGTCCGGCCCTGGTCCTTGAGGTCGGCGGCCTGCAGCAGGGTGTCGACCGAGTCCTTCTTGGCCTGTTCCACGAAGCCGCAGGTGTTGACCATGACCGCGTCGGCCTGGTCCGGGTCCTCGACGAGGCGGAACCCGCCCGCCTCGAGCCGGCCGGCGAGTTCTTCGGAATCTACCTCGTTGCGGGCACAGCCCAGGGTGACAAGGTGCACGTTGGTGAGAGTGGACATCGTGCACCATTATGCGCCCTCAGTCGCCGTGGGGCCGCATCGTCGCCTCGAAGGCCAGCAGCGCCTGCTTGGTCTCGACCCCGTAGCGGAACCGGCCCAGCCCACCGTCGCTGCGCACGACGCGGTGGCAGGGGACGAACAGGGCTGCCCGGTTGGTCGCGCAGGCGCTGGCCGCAGCCCGGACCGCGGCCGGGCGTCCTGCGGCCGCCGCGAGTTCGGTGTAGGTGACCCGCTCCCCCGCGGGGACGCGCCGCAGGGCCACCCAGGCGTCGGTGATGAACTCCCCTGCCTGTTGCTGCACCGGCACCCGGTCCAGGGCAGCAGGGTCACCGGCGAAGAAGTCAGCGATCGCCGTGCTGGTCGGCTCGTCGGTGCCGGGGACGACGGTGGCGCTGCTGCGGGCCAGGTCGCGCAGGTAGTCGGGGTCGGTGGTCCAGCCGCTGGCCACCACGGCCCCGGCGTCGGTCGTCAACCAGCCGAAGGGACCCATCGGGGTGTCGGTGGTGGTGAAGGTGAGGGTCGTCATCGGGTCTCCGTACTGGTGGGGGTGGCGGCGAGGCGCCACAGGTGGACGGTCAGGTAGGAACGCCATGGGGCGCAGTCCTCGGTCCGGGTCAGGCCGAGCCGGTCGAGGGTTCGTCGGATGACCAGGTCGGTGTCGAGCAGGATGTCGGGGTCGCCGAGCGCGCGCAGCGCGATGTACCCGCTGGTCCAGGCGCCGATGCCGGGCAGCGATTCCAGTGCCGCCCGTGCCTCTTGCCGGTCGACTCCGGCAGCCAGGCTGACCCGGCCGGTGGCGAGAGCGTCGGCCAGGCCGACCAGGGCCCGACCCCGCGCGCGGGGCATCGGCAGGGTGTCGGTGTCGAGCCCGGCCAGGGTGTCCATGCCGGGGAACACCCGGTTCAGCCGGTACCCCCAGGCGGTGGCGGTGGCGGCCAGGTCGGGTTCGAGGGGGTCACCGTGGTCGGCAACCAGTCGCCCGGTCACGGTCACGGCCCCGGCCAGGGAGACCTGTTGGCCGACCAGGCAGCGCACGGCCAGTTCGTCGGGGTCGGGGGTGCCGGGCAGCCGCACCCCGGGGGCGGCGATGGCCTCCGCCACCGCGGGCGCCTCGGCGCCCAGCGCGGCGCCCAGCGCCTCGTCGACGGCCAGGGGGTCGGCGTCGAGGTCGAACCATGCCCTCACCCGCGCCACCAGCGTGCTGAGGTCACGCCAGTCCGCCAGGGCCACCCTGGCCCGCAGTCCCCCGCCCCGGGGTTCCACGGCGACGATGCCGTGGCCGTAGGGCAGGCGGACGGTCCTGGCGAACCCTCCCGGGCCACCCGATTCCAGGCCGGGGACCGTCCGGGTGGCCATGAAGGCAAGTTGGCCGGCCAGGTCGAAGGGCTGGCGGACCGGCAGCCGCAGGACCAGTCCCCCGGCCTCTGCGACGGCCACGGTGCCGCGCCGGCCCCGCAGGGCGGTGGGGGTCTGCCCGTACACCTCGCGGATCGTGTCGTTGAACTGCCGCACCGAACTGAACCCGGCCTGGAAGGCGATCGACGAGACCGGCAGCCGGGTGGTCTGCAGCAGGAGCCTGGCGGTGTGCGCACGGCGGGTCCGCGCCAGCGCCAGTGGCCCGGCCCCGGCATGGTCCTGCAGCACCCTTTGCACCTGCCGGGTCGAGTAGCCCAGTCGCGCGGCCAGCCCGCCGATGCCCTCGCGGTCGACCACCCCGTCATTGATCATCCGCATGGCCCGGGCAGTGATGTCCTCGTTGAGGTCCCACATGGGTGAGCCGGGGATGGCGTCTGGTTGGCAGCGGCGGCAGGCCCGGAACCCGGCGGCCTGGGCGGCCGCCGCGGTGGGGTACCAGTGACAGTTCTCGCGCCGGGGGGTGCGGGCGGGGCAGCTCAGCCGGCAGTAGATCCCGGTGCTGGAGATGCCGGCGTAGACCCAGCCGTCGAACCTGGGGTCGCGGCTCGACAGGGCGCGATAGCACGCCTCGGGGTCGGGCATCTGCAGGGTCATGGGTCCAGTCTGGCTCATCGGCGGCAGCGGTTCTGGCGGGTTTCGGACGCGGCGGCGGTCAGCCCTGCTCGCCCAGCAGCAGCTGGCGCGGTTGGCCCTCCCAGTCGGTCCAGCTCAGCGTCGGGTATTCCGGCCCTGTCTGGGGCGGCCTCATCCCCATCCACCCGAAGCGACGCACCTGCCGGATCTCGACCTCCTGGGCCCCGACCCCGGTGACCGAGAGTCCCGGCTGCGACCGAGCCCAGACCACGAAGACCAGTGTGCCGTCGGACAGGTGCGCCATCTGCACGCCGCGCAGCCGGGCGCGGCTGCTGGCCCGCCTCCGTGCGCCGCAACCAGACCACGGCCCAGAGCCTGCGGGCCTCCAAGCAGATGGCCGAGGCGGCGGACAGGCTCGGGTTCACCCGCTACTGGGTGGCCGAGCACCACAACACCGACTCGGTGGCCTCCACCAGCCCCGCCATCGAGCTGATGTACCTCGGGCAGGACACCGAGCAGATCCGGCTCGGCTCCGGCGGCGTGATGCTGCCCAACCACGCCCCCCTCGCCGTGGCGGAGCAGTTCGCCCTGCTGACGGCGGTCTACGGCGACCGCATCGACCTGGGCATCGGGCGCGCGCCCGGCACGGACCCGATCACGTCCGCGGCCATCCGTGGGCACCTCGGCGGCGGCCACTTCGTCGACGCCGACGGCCGCCCCATCGACCCGGTGCGCGAGTTCCCCCGCAACGTGCAGGACATCCTCACCTTGCTCAGCCCCCACGGCGCGGAGGTTCGGCTGCCCCGCGGGCAGACCTACCAGCTCCGTGCGGCCCCGGACGTCGAGCACGCTCCCCAGGTGTGGCTGCTGGGATCCAGCGACTACTCGGCCCAGCTCGCCGCCGCGCTGGGCCTGCCGTACGTGTTCGCGCACGACTTCAGTGGCCGCGGCACCCGCCAGGCCCTCGACCTGTACCGCGGCAGCTTCGAGCCGTCCGAGCACGGCGAGGCACCGCGCACGTTCCTGTCGATGAACGTGTGCGTCGCCGAGACCGCGGATGAGGCGTGGGAGCTCGTCGAGCCGCACCTGAACACGATGACGAAGTTCACCACCGGCGGCGGGATGTCGCCTGCGCCGTTCGTCGGCGACGACGTCAAGGCCCTCTTCACCGACGACCTGCGCCGCGCGGCGCAGCCGACCGTCGACACCTGGGCGGTGGGCGACCCGGCTCAGGTCGCCCACCAGCTCCGTGAGGCGGCCGCTGAGTTCGGCGTCGACGAGATCATGGTGCACCCCGTGCAGGGCGCCTATCAGGACGATCCGGCCGACGCATGGCCGGCCAAGGTGCGCGGTTTCGAGCTGCTCGCGGAGCAACTACTCGACGACTGATCGTCATCCCTACCGAATCCGAGGGGGCAGTGTGGATTATCCACACTGCCCCCTCTCTTGGTAGAGATTGGAAAGAGGTGACTCAGCAACAGTCCGCGTCGGCGCTGGCGGGCAGGTCCAGGAAGCCGCGCACCGAGGCGAGGGATTCGGGCCGCACCGTCCAGTGCACCCACCGGCCACGCTTCTCGCGTAACACCAGGCCGGCGTCGTGCAGCTTGTTCATGTGGAATGAGAGCGTCGGCTGGCTGATGCCCAGGGCCTCCGGCAGGTGGCAGGCGCACGCCGTCCCTGCCGCGGATTCCGCGAGGTAACGCAGCAGCCGGACACGGGTGGGATCCGCGAGGGCCTTGAACGTCACCGCCAGCAGTGTGGCCTCGTCGATGGGGAGCAGGGCGGACGTCGCGCCCGCGCAACACGGGTCTGCGTCGTGTTCGTGCACCACGGTGGAAGCCATCCACACAGCTTAGCAAGACATATTGATTTCTTTCTATATGTCGGGCATCATTCATATAGACAACTATCAATATGGAGGCATGCATGACTACCCAGATCCGCGTGTTCGAACCCGCCCTCTGCTGCAACACGGGCGTCTGCGGGCCAGAACTTGACGAGAACCTGGTGCGCTTCACCGCCGATCTCGATTACCTCAAGGCCGAGGGCATCGACATCGCCCGCCACAATCTCGTCAACGACCCGGCGGCATTCGCAGCCAACCCGGTGGTCGTCAACTACCTCCAGGTGGCTGGTTCAGAAGGGCTCCCGCTGGTGCTGGTCGATGACGTGACCGTCGCCACGGGACGCTACCCCTCCCGCGCCGAATTCCTCCGCTTCGCCGGCCGCCCCGAGGGCGCCGATCTCGGGCTGACCGCAAGCAGCGGCTGCTGCGCCGACGACGATGCGGCCCCGGCGGCGGCTGGCTGCTGCGGCGGCGCCAGCGAGCCCTCCCGTGCCACCACCGGGGACTGCTGCTGATGCTGTTCCTCGACGACCTCCCCCGCTTCCTCTTCTTCACGGGCAAGGGCGGGGTGGGCAAGACCTCACTCGCCTGCGCCTCGGCCACCCGCCTCGCTGACGAGGGCAGGCGGGTGCTGCTGGTCTCCACCGATCCTGCCTCCAACGTCGCGCAGGTATTCGGCCAGGGCATCGGCAACCAGATCACCCCCATCAACGCCGTCGACGGGTTGGACGCCATCGAGATCGACCCCCAGCAGGCGGCAGACGCCTACCGCGAGCGCATCATCGGCCCGGTGCGCAACCTCCTCCCGGCCGCCGAGATCGCGTCGATCACCGAGCAACTCTCCGGCTCCTGCACCACGGAGGTCGCGTCCTTCAACGAGTTCACCGATCTGCTCGCCGACGACACCCGCATCGCCGGATACGACCACATCGTGTTCGACACCGCCCCCACCGGCCATACGATCCGCCTGCTCCAACTGCCCGGCGAGTGGACCAGCTTCCTCGATGAGGGCAAGGGCGATGCGTCCTGCCTCGGCCCCATGGCCGGCCTCGACAAGACCCGTGCCACCTACGCGGCCGCGCTCCAGCGCCTCGCCGATCCCACGCAGACACGCCTGGTGCTCGTCACGCGCGCCCAGCCGTCCACGCTGGCCGAGGCCGAGCGCACCTCAGCAGAACTCGCGAAGGTGGGCATCACCGAGCAGCACCTGGTGATCAACGCCCTGCTGAACGACCCGGGTGAGGACGCGCTGGCCCATGCGCTGCACCAGCGCGAGCAGCAGGCGATCACCGAACTCCCACCGCTCCTGCGGACGCTCGATCGCACGGAGATCGGCCTGCGTGCCGTCGCCGTCGTCGGCGTGGAGCAACTGCGCGAGCTGCTGAACCCCACTCCCGAGCCGGTCGATTCCCTGGCTGAACCCACCCACGTCGACGCTGACGGGCTGGGAGCGCTCGTCGAGGAACTCGCCGCCCAGGATCACGGCCTCGTGATGTGCATGGGCAAGGGCGGCGTCGGCAAGTCGACGGTGGCGGCAGCTGTCGCGATGGCCCTGGCCGAGCGCGGCAAGACCGTGCACCTGTCCACCACAGACCCGGCAGCCCACCTCGATGATGTGCTCGCCGGAGCCTCGGACGACAACCTCACCGTCTCGCGAATCGATCCGCGGGCGGCGATCCAGGCCTATCGGGACAAGGTGATGCGCACGAAGGGCGCACGCCTCGACGAGGCCGGCCGGGCACAGCTGCAGGAGGATCTGATGAGCCCGTGCACCGAGGAGGTGGCCGTGTTCGGCGAGTTCTCCCACCTCGTGAGCCAAGCGCGGCGCCAATTCGTCGTCGTCGACACGGCACCCACCGGCCACACGCTGCTGCTGATGGATGCCACCGGTTCCTACCATCGCGACATCATGCGCGGGATGGGCTCAGCCACCCCCGTCACCCCGCTGATGCGATTGCAGGATCCGGAGCTGACGAAGATGGTGATCGTCACACTGCCGGAGGCCACACCGGTGCAGGAGGCCACCGACCTGCAGGAGGAGCTACGCCGCGCCAGCATCGAACCATGGGCGTGGGTGGTGAACCAGTCACTGGCGGCCTCGTCCACGTCATCCCCGCTGCTGAAGGCGCGGGCCTCGGCTGAAGAACCGCACCTCGACACCGTCGGGAAACAGGCCCATCGGACAGCGGTGGTCCCCCTGCTGGCCGCCGAGCCCACCGGCGCGGACGGACTCAGGGCTCTGATCGGCTCACTCCTCCCCTCCGGATAGGAGGCCGAGCAGGCACAACTTCACCTTCCGTTGATGGTTCAACTACTCTGGGTCATCCAGACGAAAGGTTGCACCCACATGAAGATCGGCATCATCCTCGGTTCCATCCGCGAGGGGCGCAAGGGCAAGTCCGTGGCGGACTGGGTCATGGGCATCGCGAACGAACGCACCGACGCCGAGTACGTGCTCATCGACCTGGCGCAGTTCGACCTGCCGCTCCTCAACGACGCGCAGGTGCCCGCCCTGCCCTCGGCGCACGATGAGTTGGCCATCCACGGAGTAGGCCCACACCCTGCCGGCCTCGAAGCCCAGACCACCGGCCCTGGTCTCGGGGAAGGCCACCAGGTCACCCTCGCGGGTGCCGGCGATGACCACCTGCACCTCGACATTGCGTACGCCGGCTGCCACCCCCACCGAGTAGTCACCCACCTGCACCAGCGTCGGCCGGATCGGACGCGACCAGCCGCCGTGGAAGTGCATCCAGTCCGACTCGGGGGTGATGGCCACACTGAGCTGCCCGAACTGCGAGAACGGGTCGTCCAGGGTGACCAACTGCCCCGGCCGCAGGCGCAGGGTGCCCAGCACCAGTCCCCCACGCCGGACGGCCAGGAACGGGGGGTCGACGTCCTCATGGGGGCGCAGCAGGTCGAGGTGTACCGTCACGTCGTCCAGTGGCACCGGGAAGCTGTCGGTCACGGTGAACCCGGCATAGCTCGGGGCCGCGGACTGCAGGTCGGTCGCGGCCTGCTCGTCATCGTCGCTGCTGCCCAGCATCCGCCACAGCGCGGTCCCGAGGGCGGCGATGGACAGGGTTGCGGCGCCGGCCGAGAGCAGCTGGCGCCGGGTTCGGTGGCGCCGGCCCGCTGTGCCACCTCCTGGTCGGACAACGCGACCTGCGGCCAGCCGGTGTCTGCGACGGTGTCGAGTCCTTCGGCCTGCCAGCGGAAGCCCTTGGCCTGCTTCAGCAGCTGGTCACGCAGTTCGGCGCGGGCACCGGCCTCGTCGAGCCGTGCCCAGCGGGCACGCACCGCAGCATAGGCCCGTTCAGCGAGGTCGGCGGCGGTGTCGGTGTCGCCGGTGAGGGCGAAGGCCAGCTGCGTGGTCCGATCCCTCGTGCGCGCGACAAACTCCGCGAAGTCGTCTTCGCCGGGGTCGACGAAGTCAGCATCGTCGCGTGCCATGGCCCCATCCTGCCACGGGCGGCCAAGCCGACCACCCACACCTCAGCAGGGATCAGGAGCCCAGCAGCACGCTGTAGTGCTCGCCCTCATACGTGGTCCATGACATCTCCAGGGCATACGGCTCGCTCTGGGGCGGCACCAGGCCGACGACCACGTTCTGGACGACCATGGTCACCTCCACCTCGTAGCGGGGGCCTTCGGGGATCGCGACGTCCTGGGCGTCCCACACCCCGAACACCAGGCTCCCGTCCCGCAGCCGGAGCTGGTGCATCGGCAGGCTGCCGACCGTCTGGAGGCTTTCCACCTCCTCGATGCCGCTGCGCGCGACCAACGAGTTGGCGGTCAGGTAGGCCCACACCGGCCTGCTCTGGAACCGGGTTCCCCACGCCCGCTCCTGGGGGAAGACGACCAGTTCGCCGTCGGGCGAGCCGCCCACCGCCAGCTCGACATTGTCGTTGACCGGGGCGAGCCCGATGCTGAGCCCGTCGACGGAGACCAAGGTGGCATGGGCGCCGGGGGCGGCCCGTTCGCCGTACACGTTCATCCACTCGACGGGGTCGCTCATGCCGACTGCCAGTCGTCCATGGTCCCGGGAGACCAGGGCCACCAGTTGGCCGCGCTGCAGGGTCAGCGTGCCCAGGACGAGCCCGTTGCTGCGGACCGCGAGCCACTGCCTGCCGCGTTCGTCGCGCAGGTGGTCGAGGTCCAGCGTGCCGTCGGCGAGGGGAACCGACTGGGTGCCCACCACCTCCAGCCCGGGGTAGTCCGGCGGTGGCGGCGAGCCGGGGGCCGACTGGTCGCCCGGCAGTGCGCGCCACACCCCGGCACCCAGCGCGGCCACTGCCAGCCCACCGAGCCCGGCGAACAGCACGGTGCGCCGGGTCCGGCGCTCCCCGGCCCGTTGCGCAGCAGCCTCCCCGGAGACAGGGATCTCGGGCCAGCCGACCTCGGCCACCTGCACGAGTTCCTCGTCCGACCAGGCCGACCCCTTGGCCAGGCTCAGCAGCTGGTCGCGCAGCTCGGCGCCGGCGCCGGCCTCGTCCAGCTCCGACCAGCGGCCCCGGACGCGGGCGTAGGCCCCCTCAGCCAGGTCGGCGGCGGCGTCGACGTCCCCGGTCAGGGCGTAGGCGAGCCGACCGGCCCGGGCCCGGGTGGCGGCGACGAAGTCGGTGAAGTCATCCTCGAGCGGGCTCGCGAAGTTCTCCTCGTCGCGCAACATTCAGCCCAGCTGCAGGTTCGCGATGACCTCGTCCAGGTCGTCGAGCTTGACCAGCACCTCGCGGGGCTTGGAGCCTTCCGAGGGGCCGACGACACCGCGGGTCTCGAGGATGTCCATCAGGCGACCGGCCTTGGCGAAGCCGACCCGCAGCTTGCGCTGCAGCATCGAGGTCGAGCCCAGCTGCAGCTCCACCACCAAGCGGGCGGCGTCGATCACCAGTTCCAGGTCGTCACCGATGTCCTCGGCCGGCTTGGCTGCCCCGCCGGCCGGGGCCACCACGTCTTCGCGGTACTGCGGCTTGACCTGGTCCTTGATCGTGTCGGCGACCTCGCGGATCTCCTTCTCGGTCACCCACGCACCCTGCACACGCACCGGCTTCGAGGCACCCATGGGCAGGAACAGCCCGTCACCCTGGCCGACGAGCTTCTCGGCGCCGGGCTGGTCGAGGATGACGCGGGAGTCGGTCATCGAGCTGGTCGAGAAGGCCAGCCGCGATGGCACGTTGGCCTTGATCAGGCCGGTCACCACATCGGTGGACGGACGCTGGGTGGCGAGCACCAGGTGGATGCCCGCGGCGCGGGCCAACTGGGTAATGCGGACGATGGAGTCCTCCACGTCACGGGGGGCCACCATCATCAGGTCGGCGAGCTCGTCGACGACGACCAGCAGGTAGGGGTAGGGCGCCAGTTCACGCTCGCTGCCCTCGGGCAGCTTGACCTGGCCGGCCCGGACGGCCTTGTTGTAGTCGTCGACGTGGCGGAAACCGAAGTTGGCCAGGTCGTCGTAGCGCATGTCCATCTCGCGCACGACCCACTGCAGCGCGTCGGCGGCCTTCTTGGGGTTGGTGATGATGGGGGTGACCAGGTGCGGGATGCCCTCGTAGTGGGTCAGTTCCACCCGCTTGGGGTCGACCAGGATCATCCGGACCTCGTCGGGGGTGGCGCGCATCATGATCGAGGTGATCAAGGAGTTGATGAAGCTCGACTTGCCCGAGCCGGTGGCACCGGCCACCAGCAGGTGCGGCATCTTGGCCATGTTGGCCACCACGAAACCGCCCTCGACGTTCTTGCCCAGGCCTACGGTCATCGGGTGGTGGTCGTTGACGGCCTTCGGGGAACGCAGCACGTCACCGAGGGAGACCACTTCCTTGTCCTGGTTGGGGATCTCGATGCCGATGGCCGACTTGCCGGGGATCGGCGACAGGATGCGCACGTCGGGCGAGGCGACGGCATAGGCGATGTTCTTGCTGAGCGCGGTGACCTTCTCAACCTTGACGGCGTGGCCGAGTTCGACCTCGTAGCGGGTGACGGTCGGGCCGCGGGTGTAGCCGGTGACGGTGGCGTCGATGCCGAACTGGGTCAGCACCTCGGTCAGTCGTCCCACGACGGCATCGGAGGCGGCGCTGCGGGCCTTGGGCGTGCTGCCGGGCTTGAGCACAGCGGGGTCGGGCAGGACGTACTGCACGTCGCCGGTGAGGGTGTGCTGTTCGACCCGCCCCTGCGGGGCCGGGCTGTGCTGTGGGGCCTGGATCTGGCCGGGTGCCGCACCCGGCGCCGAACCCGGGGCGAGGCCGGCGGTGGTCGGCGCGGCCGCCGGTTCGGGGGCACTGTTGAAGGCATCCAGGTCGAAGACCTCGTCCTCGTCGGGGGTGGCCGACAGCAGGTCGGTGGCCTCCAGGTCGTCCGGGGCGGCATCGAAGTCGGGCTCGTCCGGCTCGAACTCGTCGGGGTCGTCGCGCAGCAGCGGGCTGTCGTAGGCCTCGTCAACCCCGAGGTCGAGCTTCTGCTTGCGGGGCCGGGCGGCGCGGCGTTCGGCGGCCTGGACGCGAGCGGCCTGCAGCCGGTCGCCGATCTCGTGGATCGGCATGCCGATGATGACCACCAACCCGAACAGGGCGAGCAGCACCAGCAGCGGCACCGCCACCCAGGTCGTCAGCAGTTCGGTCAGCATGCTCGAGGAGATGTAGCCCAGTGCCCCACCGGCCGAGCGCAGCGCCGCCTGGTCGGCGGGAGTGGGCAGCCCACGGGCGATGTTGACCAGCCCCAGCACGCCGAACAGGGTGCACGACCAGCCGATGATCTGGCGGCCGGTGGCCCCGTTGCGTTCGGGGTGTCGCATGGTGCGGTAGGCCATCGCCAGGAAGCCGAGCGGCAGCACGTAGCTGAGCGCGCCGAACACGGTGGAGAACCCGATGCCGATCCAGCTTCCCACCGGGTCGGGCAGGCCGTACCAGAACTGGGCGGCCGTCACGATGGCCAGGCCGAGCAGGAACAGTCCCTGCCCGTCGCGGCGCACCTGCGGGTCGATGTCCTCGATGCCCTCACCCAGACCACGGAAGGCATTGCCCACCAGGTGGGCCAGCCCGTTCCACAGCGCGGCCAGGCCACGCAGGATCGGGTTTCCGCCCGACTGGCGCGCAGGTCGCGCGGCCGGCCGACGGGTGGTTGATTTCTTTCCGGACGACCGCGAACCGGAAGAGCGCGTGCTGCTGCTCTTGGCCCGCGGTGGGGAAGACACGCGGGTCGCCATGGTGGGTAGGTTACCGACCGTTGACCGGCGGGGTGCTCTGCCACACCGGTGCCATGCCGGATTCGGGTGGGCAGGCTCAGGCCGGACCCGGGTTCAGCTGAAGTGGTCCCAGCCGCCGGGGCCCTCTGGCTGGGTCCCGTCGACCAGGACGCAGGGGTCGGTGCCACCCGGCAACCGGCGGACCTCACCGATGGTGGTCCACCCCTCGGGGACGAAACCCTCGTCGAAGGTGGCCACCAGGGCCTGGTCCTCGCCGCCGGTGAGCGCGAACTCCAGCGGGTCGATACCGGTGGCCTGGCCGACGACGCGCAGCGGTTCGTCCACCGGCACCAGCGAACTGTTGATGTCGATCACCACCCCGGAGGCCCGGGCGATGTGGCCCAGGTCGGAGCGCAGCCCGTCGGAGACGTCGATCATCGCGGTGGCCCCGGAATCAGCGGCGACCCGGCCCTGGCCGTAGGGCACCTCGGGCATCCGCTGGGCTGCCACGGCGGCCCTCGGGGAGCGGAACCCGCGCTGCAGCGTGGTCAGCCCGGCCGCAGCCCAGCCGAGTCGTCCGGCGAAGGCCACCAGCTGGCCGGGGACCGCACCGGAACGCAGCACCGGCGGCTGGCCGTCGGTCTCCCCGATCACGGTGACGGCGATGGTGACCGACTCGCCGCGGGTGGTGTCGCCGCCCACCAGCACCAGCCCCGCCCGGGTCGCCTCGTCGACCATGCCGGCCAGCAGGTCGGCCACCCACGCCACGGGAGTGGTGGCGGGTGCGGCCAGCCCGACGACCATGGCCACCGGACGAGCGCCCATGGCCTCGATGTCGGAGGCGTTCACCGCCACGGCCTTGTGCCCGATCTCGCGCGCCTCGGCCCAGTCGCGACGGAAGTGGTTGCCCTCGACGAGCATGTCGGTCGAGACCACCGCAGACCCGCTGACCAGGAACACCGCAGCGTCATCACCGGGGCCCACCGAGACCGCCGGTGAGCCGGGCAGGCCGGCGAGGAGTTCTCGCAGCAGCCCGAACTCGCCGACCTCGCCGAGTGTGCGACCGCCCTGGTGACCCGGCGCCGACTGCGTCATGATGCCTCCCTGCTGCTGTGCTGGGGCCACGCTACCGTGGTGGGCGAAACCTATGTCGACGACGAGCTGGGGGACGGATGCGACGAGTGCTGGCGAGTGCTGTCGTGGCGCTGCTGGTGGCCGGCTGCAGTGCCGGCCCGCCGCCGTTGCCGCAGCCGAGCCCGACCGGGGTGGTGGCGCAGGAGTGTGCCGCGGTGATGGCGGCCCTGCCCGCCACCGTGATGGGCCAGGGCGACCGGGTGGTCGACGGCCTGGTGGCGACCTGGGGCGACCCGCGGATCAGTCTGCGCTGCGGGGTCGAACCACCCGCCGGCCTCGACCGGACCAGCCCCTGCGACGAGTTGAACGGCATCGGCTGGTACTCCGAGGAACCCGGTACCGCCTTCGCGTCGACGTGGCGGTTCACCACGATCGGGCGCAGCGGCTACATCGAGGTCATGGTCGACGAGGGGCACTCCCCTGCCGGTGATGCGCTGATGGATCTCAGCGGGGCGGTCAGCAAGATGATGCTGGTGACCCCCTGCGCCTGAGCGCAGGCCCCCTCAGCCCCGGCGAGTCAGCGCAGGCCCAGGGGGCGTGCGAGCGCCAGGCCCAGCAACTCGTCGATGAGTTCGGGGTAGCTCATACCAGTGGCCTGCCACAGCGAGGGGTACATCGAGTACTGGGTGAAGCCCGGCATGGTGTTGATCTCGTTGACCAGCACCTGGCCGTCGGGCAGGGCGAACATGTCGACCCTCGCCAGGCCCTCGGCGTCCATCGCCTCGAAGGTGCGCACGGCCAGGGCCTGGGCCGCGGCCTCGAGTTCGGGCTCGACGGTCGCCGGGATGTCGAGGGCGACCTGCTCCCCGGGAAGGTACTTGGCCTCGAAGTCGTAGAACCCGTCAGTCAGCATCCGCACCTCGCCGAGCAGCGAGGGTCGCGGCGGCGCCCCGTCACGGCCCTGCAGCACGGCGCACTCGATCTCACGCACCCCGGTCAGGCCGTGCTCGATGACCACCCGCGGGTCGTGTTCGCGCGCGGTCTCGATGGCGTCGGGCAGGTCGGCCAGGTCGGTGACCCGGGTGATGCCGATGGACGAGCCGGCCCGGGCGGGCTTCACGAACAGCGGCAGCCCCAGTTCGGCGACTCTGGCCAGGGTCTGTTCGCGGCGTTGGACCCAGTCGGGGTCGGTGACCAGTTGCCAGGGGCCCTGGGCAATCTGGTGGCGGGCGAAGCTGGTCTTCATCAGCGCCTTGTCCATGCCGTTGGCACTGGTGGCCACCCCCGAGCCGACGAACCGGATGCCGGCCATCTCGAACAGGCCCTGGATGGTGCCGTCCTCGCCGTAGGGGCCGTGCATCAGGCTCATCGCCACGTCGATGGTGGCCACCGGGCCGGGTTCCCCCTCGACCCGGTACAGCACTCCCCCGTTGCCCAGCACCACTTCGGGGTGCTCCCCGCTGACCGTCGGCAGCTGCCCGTCGACGGTCTTCATGGCGGCGGCCACCTCGACGGGCACCAGGGTCCAGCGTCCCTCGGCGGTGATCCCGACCGGGACCACGTCGTACTTGTCGGTGTTGATGGCCGCCAGCACGCTGGCCGCGGTCAGGCACGAGACCGGGTGTTCGGAACTCTTGCCGCCGAACACCAGCAGCACGGTGGGTCGCTCAGTTGCGGTCATCAGCGCCATCCTCGAGTTGGGGGGTCACAGGCTATCGGGGTCGAGCGTCGGCTTGCTCGCCACGCGCTGGCCGCTCTTGAAGTCCCAGCGGCCCTCCGCGGGCGGCTGTTCCTCACGCAGTTGGGCCAGCAGGTCGGTCAGGGAATCCATCACCCGGTCGGTGGCGGCCCGCACGGCCTCCGCCTCCCGCTTGGTGCCCAGGTGCACCCGCAGGTCGGACAGGTCGACGGGGTCGCCACAGACCACGCTGCAGTGCTTGCGGGGGATCAACCGGGGCCAGGTCGGCCGCCCGTTGGGCATGATCTCCTGCGCGCCCCACTGGGCGATCGGGATGAGCGGCCAGTCCCCCTGCAGCGCCAGTCGGGCGGCGCCGGTGTGGGCGCTCATCGGCCAGTAGTCGGGGTCGCGGGTCTCGGTGCCCTCGGGGAAGATCGTCACCGCGCTGCCGGCCTCCAGCGCTGCGCTGGCGGTGACCAATGCCTCACCGGCGCGCGCCGACTTGCGGTACACGGGGATCTGGCCGCACTGGCGCGCCAGCCAGCCGATCACCGGCATCGACCACAGCTCGGCCTTGCCGAGGAACCGTGGCCAGCGGCCCGACCAGATCATGTACTCACCCAGGATCAGGGCGTCCATGTAGGACATGTGGTTGCTCACCACGACCACTCCCCCGGTGCGGGGCAGCTTGTGGGAGTTGAACCAGGTGCGCCCGAACAGCACGGTGCAGGCGCCGTGGACGAGCCGGGCCAGTCCCCGGAACACCGGCTCTGCGCGTTCGGAGTTGGCCCGGCGCAGCGACCACCACCTCCGCTCGGAGGTGTCGTCCAGGACGACGTCTGGTGCCTGGGTGGCCATCGGTTCCCCTTTTCCTGCGCTGCCGCATGCTCTGCCACAGGCTACCGAGGAATGCCTCGACTGCGCGCGCAGGACGCACCGGCATAGACTGCCGGCCATGACCCAGCAGATGCTCACCCTCGGCCCGGCCACCGAGTCCGGCTGGTCGGCGGTCACCGACCGCGGTGAGCGCGTCGAGGTGCCCCGCGCGGTGGCCGGGGACCTGAGGCCGGTCACCGGGCAGCGGGTGGTGGCCGAACTGCACGAGCAGGGCTCGATCACCCGGATCACGATCGGCGGCACCGGCGTCGGGCTTCCCCTGCACCAGCCCTGATCAGCACCGACTGAAACAACAGCGCCCCGCCACTGGTCCTCAGTGGCGGGGCGCTGCTGGTCGGGCTGGGTCAGCCGGCGGTGCGGGCCGGCAGGGTCTTCGGCTTGAAGCTCGGACGAGCGGCCTCGTAGACGGCGATGTCGTCCTCGTGGCCCAGGGTCATCGAGATGTCGTCGAGGCCCTCGAGCAGTCGGTGCCGGGTGAACGGGTCGATGTCGAAGTTGACGCTGGTGCCGTCGGCCAGGGTGATGGTCTGGTCGACCAGGCTGACGGTGATCTCGCTGCCGGGGTTGGCCTCCACCCACTCCCACAGCTGCTCGACGACGTCCTGCTCGACCACGGCCACCAGCAGGCCGGCCTTGCCGGAGTTGTTGCGGAAGATGTCGCCGAAGCGGCTGCCGATGACGACCTTGAAGCCGTAGTTCTGCAGCGCCCAGACGGCGTGCTCACGCGAGGAGCCGGTGCCGAAGTCGGGACCGGGGATCAGGATCGTCGCGGCCTTGTAGGCGTCCTGGTTGAGGACGAACTCGGGGTCATTGCGCCAGGCGGCGAACAGCCCGTCCTCGAAGCCGGTCCGTGTGATCCGCTTCAGGTACACGGCCGGGATGATCTGGTCGGTGTCGACGTTGCTGCGGCGCAGCGGGACCGGGACACCGGTGTGGGTCGAAAACTTGTCCATGATCAGTCCTTCAGTTCTTGAGGTCGGCCGGGGAGCTCAGGTGACCGGTGATCGCGGTGGCGGCAGCAACGGCCGGGGAGACCAGGTGCGTGCGTCCACCCTTGCCCTGACGACCCTCGAAGTTGCGGTTCGAGGTCGAGGCGGCCCGCTCGCCGGGGCTCAGCTGGTCGGGGTTCATGCCCAGGCACATCGAGCAACCGGCCGCGCGCCACTCGGCGCCGGCGTCCAGGAAGACCTGGTCCAGACCCTCGGCCTCGGCCTCGATGCGCACCCGCGCCGAGCCGGGGACGACCAGCATGCGCAGGCTGTCGGCGATCTTGTGGCCCTTCAGCACGCTGGCGGCCAGGCGCAGGTCTTCAATGCGGCCGTTGGTGCAGGAGCCGAGGAAGACGGTGTCGACGGTGATCTCACGCATCGGGGTGCCGGCCTCCAGGGCCATGTACTCCAGGGCGCGTTCGGCAGCCGAACGGTCGACCGGGTCGGTGAAGGTCTCAGGGCTGGGCACCGCACCGGCCAGCGGGACACCCTGCCCGGGGTTGGTGCCCCAGGTGACGAAGGGGGTCAGCTCGGCGGCGTCGATGATGACCTCACGGTCGAAGACCGCGTCATCGTCGGTGCGCAGGGTCTTCCAGTACTCCAGGGCGGCATCCCAGTCGGCGCCCTCGGGGGCGTGCGGGCGACCCTTGATGTAGTCGAAGGTGGTCTGGTCGGGAGCGATCATGCCGGCCTTGGCGCCCCACTCGATCGACATGTTGCAGATCGTCATGCGACCTTCCATCGACAGCGACTCGATGGTGGTGCCACGGTACTCGACGATGTAGCCCTGGCCGCCGCCGGTGCCGACCTTGCTGATCAGGGTCAGCACCAGGTCCTTGGCGGTGACGCCCTCGGGCAGCTCACCGTTGACGGTCACGGCCATGGTCTTCGGCCGCGCCTGCGGCAGGGTCTGGGTGGCCAGCACGTGCTCGACCTCGGAGGTGCCGATGCCGAAGGCCAGCGCCCCGAAGGCACCGTGGGTGGAGGTGTGCGAGTCACCGCAGACGATCGTCATGCCCGGCTGGGTGATGCCCAGCTGGGGGCCGATGATGTGCACGACACCCTGGTCCTTGTCACCCAGGGAGTGGATGCGCAGGCCGAACTCCTTGGCGTTCTTGCGCAGGGTGTCGACCTGGGCCCGGCTGACCGGGTCGGCGATCGGGGCGAGAATGTTGAGCGTCGGGGTGTTGTGGTCCTCGGTGCACAGCGTGTTCTCGGGACGACGGACGCTGCGTCCGGCGAGCCGGAGTCCGTCGAAGGCCTGCGGGCTGGTCACCTCATGGACCAGGTGCAGGTCGATGTACAGCAGGTCGGGTTCGCCCTCGGCCTGTCGGACGACGTGTGCGTCCCAGAGCTTGTCGCTCAGCGTCTTGCCCATCACCACTCCGGATTGTCGTTGCTGCGCCATCCCCAGGGAGGGGACGGGTGTTCCATGAGGTCAACACTAACAGTTGGCATTTCACAGGTTGAGACCGTAGTCTCACTACATGGACGAAAGCTCAGGTGTCGGCGTACTCGACAAGGCAGCACTGGTGCTGGGAGCCCTGGAGGCCGGCCCCACCACCCTGGCTGGACTGGTCACTTCCACGGGCCTGGCCCGCCCCACGGCCCATCGACTCGCGGTGGCGCTGGAGCACCACCGGCTGGTCGGCCGTGACCTGCAGGGGCGTTTCGTGCTCGGCCCGCGGCTCGCCGAACTGGCTTCGGCCGCCGGTGAGGACCGCCTGCTGGCCACCGCCGGCCCCATTCTGGCACGCCTGCGTGACATCACCGGGGAGTCCGCCCAGCTGTTCCGCCGTCAGGGTGACGTGCGCATCTGCGCCGCCGCCGCTGAGCGCCCCTCGGGCCTGCGTGACACGGTGCCGGTCGGTTCGTCGCTGACCATGACCGCCGGCTCGGCCGCCCAGGTGCTGCTGGCCTGGGAAGAGGCTGACCGGATGCAGCGGGGCCTGGCCCAGTCGAGCTTCTCGGCAGTGGCGCTGGCGGGTGTGCGCCGCCGTGGCTGGGCCCAGTCGATCGCCGAACGTGAACCCGGGGTGGCCTCGGTTTCGGCGCCGGTGCGCGCCCCGTCCGGCAAGGTGATCGCCGCTGTGTCGGTGTCGGGCCCGATCGAGCGCCTGACCCGCCAGCCGGGTCGGCTCCATGCTCCCGCGGTGATGTCGGCCGCCGAGCGACTCTCTGAGGTGCTGCGCCGCGCTGCCATCACCGAATGAGCTGAGCACGAGCACCAGGGCAAAGCACAGGGCCCGCTCCCTCTGGGGAGCGGGCCCTTGTGTTGTTGGTACCCCCGACCGGATTCGAACCGGCGCTACTGCCGTGAGAGGGCAGCGTACTAGGCCGCTATACAACGGGGGCGAGCTAGAAGAGGCTAGCCGACTGCGGGGCAGTGACGCAAATCTTCTGCTGCGCAGGGGTACTAGGACTCGAACCTAGAACAAATGAACCAGAATCATCCGTGTTGCCAATTACACCATACCCCTAGGCTGCCCATTGCGCCCCTGACAAGCGCTTGTGACGCTCATCCGGAACCCGTGGGCAACGAGGAACAACTCTAGTGGATGCCTGCCGGGGTCGGCAAATCAGGGGGTCGTGGTGGCCACCTTGAGCCTGCGTCCGAGCCACCAGCAGGCCAGCGCCACCAGGGCGAAGCCGGCCACGTCCATCAGCGCCTGGGTGGGGCCGATGGCCTGGACGGCGCGGGTGCCCGCTACCGAGCCGGTGAACACCGCGTAGCCGAAGGCGAACACGTTGTTGGCGACGTGGGCGGCGATGGCCGCCTCGAGCCCGCCGGTGATCACCACCAGCAGCGCAGCCAGCAGCCCGAAGGCGAACCGGTCGATGAACAGCCAGATGTTCTGCACGCCGTGGAACAGGGCGAAGACCAGCGCTGAGGCGACGATGCCGACCCAGCGGTGGCGTGACAGTGAGCCGATGCCCTGCAGCAGGTAGCCGCGGAAGAAGTACTCCTCCCCCGCCGCCTGCAGCGGTGAGCACAGCACAATCACCAGCACCCACCACCACCAGCCGTGGGGGGCGCTGAACTCGGGGATCGAGCCCTGGCCGATCCACAGCACGAGGTTGAGCAGAACCGCGGCGATGGGCAGGCACAGCAGTAGGTAGCGCCAGCGCAACCCGGGTTGCACGCTGGAGAGGAACTGGCGGGGCCGGCGGTGCCACCCGACGACCATGACCATCGAGATCGGGATCAGGGTGGCCAGGGCGAGGTGGCCCGCCACCAGCCCCTGCGGCATCTCGTAGGCCGTGGCGCGGGCGAACCATTGCCCGAAGGTGGCGCCCTGCCCCCAGATGAGCCAGAACAGGCCGTTGAGCAGTTGGTTGACGATCGGGACGACCAGGGCGTAGCCGAACAGCGCGAAGGCCAACCCGAACCATGAGCGGACCGGCCAGTGGTCGGGGCCGCGCAGCACCGCGCTGTAGGCCACCCCCGATTCCGGGGGCCGGATGGGCTGCCGGCTGCCACCGAGGGCGATGACGGGGTCGTGCGGGGGCAGGTCTGCCGGGGGTCGTGCGGGGCTCACTGTTCTTCCGCCACCACGGTGTTGGTCAGCGTGCCGATTTCCTCGATGGTGATGCTGACCTCCTGGCCGGGTTCCATGGGGCCGACGCCGGCGGGGGTGCCGGTGAGGATCACATCACCGGGCAGCAGGGTGGTGAACGAGGAGATGAAGCTGATCAGCTCGGGGATGCCGAAAACCATCTGGTCGGTGTTGCCGTCCTGCTGGGTCTGCCCGTCGAGGGTGGTGGTGATGGCAAGGTTTGCCGCTTCGTCCAGCCCGAGGTGGGTGACGATCCACGGCCCGAGCGGGCAGAAGGTGTCCCAGCCCTTGCCACGGGCCCATTGGGGTTCGGCCTTCTGCAGGTCGCGGGCGGTGACGTCGTTGGCGATGGTGTAACCGAAGATCACTTCCGCGGCACGCTCCGGGGGGACCTGCTTGCAGATGCGTCCGATGACGACAGCGAGTTCACCCTCGAAGTTGAGGTCATTGGTCGCCGTGGGGCGCACGATCGCGTCCTGGGGCCCGATGACGGTGGTGTTCGGTTTGAAGAAGACCAGTGGGCTCTCGGGCACCTCGTTGCCGAGTTCCTTGGCGTGGGCGGAGTAGTTCCGCCCGACCCCGACCACCTTGGAGCGTGGGATCACCGGGGCGAGCAGGCGCACCTGCCCCAGGTCGTGGCGCACACCGGTGAAGTTCACCGGACCAGCCAGCGGGTCGGCGGTGAGGGCGGCAATCGTGTCTGGGTGGTCGCCGCCGTCGGCGGCGAGTTCGACGATGCCGTAGGCGGGGTCCTGACCGGGGGCGGAGAATCGAGCGATGCGCATGCCCCAAGACTAGGGGTCGTTGCCCCCGACCGGTTCGACGCTCGACTGGTCCGTCCGCCCGACTGGTTCGTCCGCCCGACTCGTTCGTCCGCCTGCGTGCCCGGGGTGCCCCTGCTCTGCCACACTGTCGCCATGTCTGAATTCGCGGTAGTGGAACTGATCCGGACCAAGCGCGACGGGGGCAGCCTCAGCGATGCGGAAATCGACTGGCTGATCCGTGCCTACACCCAGGGGGTGGTTGCCGACGAGCAGATGTCGGCGATGGCGATGGCAATCCTGTTCCGGGGCCTGGACGACCGCGAGTTGAGCACCTGGACGAACGCGATGATCAACACCGGCGAGCGGCTGGACTTCTCGGGGTTGTCGCGCCCGACGGCCGACAAGCACTCGACCGGTGGTGTCGGTGACAAGATCACCCTGCCGTTGGCGCCGTTGGTGGCGGCCTGTGGGGTCGCGGTGCCGCAGTTGTCGGGGCGTGGGCTGGGCCACACCGGTGGCACGCTGGACAAGCTGGAGGCGATTCCCGGGTGGCGCGCCGAGTTGACCAACGAAGAGGCCTACCGCCAGCTCGAGGACGTGGGGGCCGTGATCTGTGCCGCCGGTTCGGGCCTGGCACCGGCCGACAAGAAGCTCTATGCGCTGCGTGATGTGACCGGCACGGTCGAGGCGATCGCACTGATCGCGAGTTCCATCATGAGCAAGAAGATCGCCGAGGGCACCGGTGCGCTGGTGCTCGACGTGAAGGTCGGCTCGGGGGCGTTCATGAAGAACCTGGACGACGCCACCGAGTTGGCGCGCCGGATGGTGGCGCTGGGCACTGCGGCCGGGGTGAACACCACTGCCCTGTTGACCCGGATGGACACCCCGCTGGGGATGACCGCCGGCAATGGCCTGGAGGTTGCCGAATCGGTCGAGGTGCTGGCCGGTGGTGGCCCGGCCGATGTCGTGGAACTGACCCTGGCGCTGGCCCGCGAGATGGTGCAGGCCGCCGGGGTCGATGTCGACCCGGCCGCCCGGCTGGCCGACGGCTCGGCAATGGATGTCTGGCGCCGGATGATTCGTGCCCAGGACGGTGACCCGGACGCGCCGCTGCCGGGCGCCCAGCACGTCGAGGTGGTCAGCGCTGATCGTGACGGGGTGCTGGCCGAACTGGACGCGATGGCCGTCGGGGTGGCTGCTTGGCGTCTGGGCGCAGGTCGCTCACGCAAGGAGGACCCGGTGCAGGCGGCAGCCGGCGTGCGGATGCTCGCCAAGCCCGGTGACCGGGTCCAGGCCGGCCAGCCGCTGCTGGAGTTGCACACCGACACCCCCGACAGCATCGCCCGCGCGCAGGAGGCGCTGGTCGGTGGCTGGATGATCGCCGACCAGGCCCCCGAGTCGACCCCCCTGGTGATCGACCGCATCACCGCCTGACCCAGGGGCCAGCGCAACGGTGCAGGGGGTTCTCCCCCGCGAAGCAACCGCGTGGGCTGTGGCCACGGGAGATCAACGACCCGTGGCCTCACGACCCGCGGGGGGTGCAGGGGGTTCTCCCCCGCAACAGGCCCATCGCGCACTGGCCACGGGAGCGGAACGCCTTCCCCCTGACGACCCGCGGGGGGTGCAGGGGGTTCTCCCCCGCAACAGGCCCATCGCGCACTGGCCACGGGAGCGGAACGCCTTCCCCCTGACGACCCGCGGGGGGTGCAGGGGGTTCTCCCCCGCAAACAACTACGCGTAATGCTTGACCAGGCCGTAGAGGTAGGCGTCGGAGAGGGCCTCCCAGGAGGCTTCGACGACGTTGGTGCCGACGCCGACGGTGGTCCAGGTCTCGTCCTCGTTCACGGTGTCGATCAGCACCCGGACGATGGAGTCGGTGCCGTGGCCCTGTTCGACGATGCGCACGGCGTAGTCGACCAGGTTGTAGTGCTCGACGGCCGGGTGCTCCTCGACCAGTGCTTCGCGCAGTGCGGCGTCGAGGGCGTTCAGCGCACCGTTGCCGGTGTGTTCGTAGGTCTTGTCGCCGAGGTGGATGGTGGCCACCGAGTCGCCCTCACCGTCGGCGGCGTGGGTGGTCGAGACCGTCCAGGTGTCGACGATGAAGGGCTTGTCGAGGGTGCCGAGTTCGTCACGCAGCAGCAGTTCGAAGCTGGCGTCGGCCGACTCGTAGGAGTAGCCGTCGGCCTCCCGCTGCTTGACGGTGTCGGCCACTCGTGAGGCGGCCTCACGGTCGGTGAGCTCGACCCCGAGTTCCTCGGCCTTGATCAGCACGTTCGCGCGGCCGGACATGTCGGAGATCAGCATGCGCATGCGGTTGCCGACCAGGTCGGGGTCGATGTGCTGGTAGAGGTTGGCGTCGACGCGGATGGCGCTGGCGTGCAGGCCGGCCTTGTGGGCGAACGAGGAGCGCCCGACGTAGGGCTGGCGGGCCTGCGGGGACTGGTTGGTGATGTCGCTGATGGCGTGGCTGATCTTCGTCAGTGATTCCAGGCCGCGCCCACCGAGCACGTCCCAGCCGTACTTGAGCTGCAGGTTGGCGACCACGGTGGTGAGGTCGGCATTGCCGGTGCGTTCGCCGTAGCCGTTGATGGTGCCCTGCACGTGCATGGCGCCGGCCTCGAGGGCGGCCATCGAGTTGGCGACCGCGCAGCCGGTGTCGTTGTGGCAGTGGATGCCGAGGTCGACACCGATGGCCGTCGCGGCCGAGACGATGTCACCCATCCGGCTGGGCAGCATGCCGCCGTTGGTGTCGCACAGGACGACCACCTCGGCGCCGGCCTCGGCCGCGGTCCGCAGGACCTCCAGGGCGTAGGTGCGGTTCTCGAGGAAGCCGTCGAAGAAGTGTTCGCAGTCGACGAAGACGCGCTTGCCCTCACTGACCAGGTGGGTGACGGTGTCGCTGACCATGGCCAGGTTCTCGTCCAGGGTGGTGCGCAGCGCCTGCTCGACATGGCGGTCGTGCGACTTGGCGACCAGGCAGATCAGCTCGGTGCCGGCGTCACGCAGGCCGGCGACCTGCGGGTCGTCGGCGGCCTTGACCCCGGCCTTGCGGGTCGCCCCGAAGGCCACCAGCTGGGCGTTGCGCAGGTTCAGCTGCCGGGTGGCGGCCTCGAAGAATGCGGTGTCGTTGGGGTTGGCGCCCGGCCAGCCGCCCTCGATGTGACTGACGCCCAGTTCGTCCAGCAGGCCTGCGATGCGCAGCTTGTCGGCGACGCTGAGCCGCAGACCTTCCTGCTGGGCGCCGTCGCGCAGGGTGGTGTCGTAGATGTGCACCCGTTCGGGGGCCACCGGGCTGGTCGTCATTGAATCTCCAGATCAGGCATCAGGGTGTGGGTGCAGACCCCCACAGCCCACCCAGTCTCGCGCTCACCCTCCTGCGCGCCCGGTGGCGTCCGTCACGTGGGACACCTTGCCCGGGGCCGTCTGCCGCGCTGTGCAGCGGGGGGACGAGGTGAGATGTGCGCGGCCGGGTCGCGGTCGGGTCCTAGGCTTGGCGGCATGAATCAGACCCCCACCATCGCAGTCATCGGCGGAGACGGCATCGGCCCCGAGGTGACCGCGGAAGCACTCAAGGTCCTGCGGGCCACCGTCGGCGAGAACGCCTTCACCTTTGTCGACTACGACCTCGGCGCCACCTACTGGCAGCGCACCGGTGAGGTCCTGCCCGACACGGTGCTGGAGGAGTTGAAGGGCGTCGACGCCATCATCCTGGGTGCGGTGGGGGCGGCCCCCGGCTCGAGCGAGATCCCCAGCGGCCTGCTGGAACGCGGCCTGCTGCTGAAGCTGCGCTTCGCGCTGGACCATGCGGTCAACCTGCGGCCCAGCGTCCTCTACCCCGGGGTCGCCACCCCGCTGGCACCCTCGGTCGTCGAGGGACGCACCATCGACTTCGTCGTCGTCCGTGAGGGTACCGAGGGCCTCTACTGCGGCAACGGTGGTGCGGTGCGCGTCGGCACCCCCCAGGAACTGGCCACCGAGGTCAGCATCAACACCGCCTTCGGCGCCGAGCGGGTGATTCGGGACGCGTTCGAGCGGGCCACCCGGCGCCGCAACAAGCTGACGCTGCTGCACAAGCACAATGTGCTGGTCAATGCCGGCGGCTTGTGGAACCGACTGTTCAACGAGGTCGGTGAGGAATACCCGCACGTGCAGCGTGACTACCTGCACATTGACGCCGCCATGATCAAGATGGTCGTCGACCCCGCCCACTTCGACGTCATCGTCACCGACAACCTGTTCGGCGACATTGTCACCGACCTGGCGGCGGCCGTGACCGGCGGCATCGGGCTGGCTGCCTCGGCCAACATCAACCCCAGCCGCGAGTTCCCCTCGATGTTCGAGCCGGTGCACGGCTCGGCCCCCGACATCGCCGGCCAGCAGATCGCCGACCCGACCGCCGCCATCAGCTCCATGGCGCTGCTGCTCGACCACCTGGGCCGCCGCGAGGACGCCCAGCGCATCGAACAGGCGGTGCACGCCGACATCACGACACGCACGGGCGCGCGTTCCACCAGTGCCGTGGGTGACGCGATCGCCACCGCTGTGGCCGGCTGAACCCCCAGTATCACCAGCACTACCCCACCGCGCCCGGTGGCCTGCACGCATCGCGTTCAGCAGGCCACCGGGCGCGGTCGTTCGTGCACAGTTATCCACCCCTGCCCATGCGGGCAGGGTGGCTGCGGCTAGTGTGATTCACACATCCTTCGCGCCAGGGAACGCTTCGGTGGCTTCCCGTGGGGGCTCGGAACCACGGTGGTGTCGAGCACTGGAATCCCCACCGGTGGCTGCACTCACTGTGCGCGGGCTCACGTCGCGACAAAGGAGCTGCACAACATGAGCTACGTCATTGGAATGGACTTCGGAACCCTGTCAGGGCGCGCCATCGTGGTGAACGCTGAGACCGGCGAAGAGGTCGGCACCGGGGTGATGGACTACCCCAGCGCTGTCATCGACCGGGAGCTGGCAGGCAAGAAGCTTCCCCCGGACTTCGCCCTGCAGGACCCGCAGGACTACCTTGACGCGATGGTTCACTGCATTCCGACGGCCATCAAGGAAGCCGGGATCGACCCCAGCGAAGTCAAGGGCATCGGCCTCGACCACACCTCCGCCACCGTGCTGGTCACCACCGAGGACGGCACCCCGCTGAACCAGCTCGAGGAGTTCAAGGACAACCCGCACGCCTGGATCAAGCTGTGGAAGCACCACGGCGGCCAGGACCAGGCCGACCGCATCGTCGCCCTCGCCGAGGAGCGCAATGAGGACTGGCTGGGCCGCTACGGTGGCGTGCTGTCCTCGGAGCTGCTGATGCCGAAGGCCCTGGAGACCCTCGAGAAGGCCCCGGACGTCTACAACGCCGCAGTGCACATCGTCAACGCCCTGGACTGGATCCCGTGGCAGCTGACCGGGAACCTGGCCTACGCCGAGGGTGACTCCGGCTACAAGCGCCAGTACCAGGACGGCGCCTACCCGTCCAAGGAGTACCTCAAGGCCCTCAACCCCGACTTCGAGAACGTCTTCGAAGAGAAGATGCCGGCCCCGATCGTCCCGCTGGGTGCACCCATCGGCACGCTGACCCCGGAATGGGCCGAGAAGCTGGGCCTGGGCACCGATGTCACGGTGGCCTCCGGCAACATCGACGCCCACGTCACCGCCACGGCCGTGAAGGCCGTCGAGCCCGGCCAGCTGACCGGCATCCTCGGCACCTCGGTGTGCTGGGTCGTTTCCGGTGAGGACTACAAGGAGGTGCCCGGCACCTTCGGCATCGTCCACGGCGGCATCGTGCCCGGCTACTGGGGCTTCGAGGGTGGCCAGACCGCGGTCGGCGACATCTTCGCCTGGTTCGTCGAGAACTGTGTGCCCGGCAGCTACCAGGCCGAGGCGGACGAGAAGGGCGTCAGCCTGCACGCCCTGCTGACCGAGAAGGCAGCCTCCCAGGAGGTCGGCGAGCACGGCCTGCTGGCCATCGACTGGCACAACGGCAACCGGTCCATCCTGGCCGATGCCAACCTGTCGGGCCTGATCGTCGGCCAGACGCTGACCACCCGCCCCGAGGACCAGTATCGTGCGCTGCAGGAGGCCTGTGTCTTCGGCGCCCGTCGCATCATCGAGAACTTCGAGGAGCACGGCGTGCACATCAGCGAGATCGTCGGCGCCGGTGGCCTGCTGAAGAACGAGTTCCTGATGCAGCTCTACGCCGACATCACCCGTCGTCCGCTGTCGGTGGCCACCTCAACCCAGGCGCCGGCGCTCGGTGCGGCCATCTACGGCGCGGTCGCGGCGGGCCTGTACCCCGACGTGTTCGCAGCCTCGGAGGCGATGGGCGGCAAGGAGGAGAACAAGTACACCCCCGACGAGGAGCGTGCCGCCAAGTACGACCGGCTCTACGCCGAGTACGTCAAGCTGCATGACTACTTCGGTCGCGGCGGCAACGAGGTCATGCACACCCTCAAGCAGATCCGCCGGGAAGCCACGGGGGGGGAGTGATGGTTGCGCTGTCGGACTTCACCCCCGAGCAGCAGACCGAGATCCAGCGCACCCGTGAGGTGGTGGCCGCCCTGCACGCCGAACTCCCCCGCTGGGAGCTCATCGTGTGGACCGCGGGCAACGTCTCGCAGCGGGTCGCCGGGCTGGACCTGTTCGTGATCAAGCCCTCCGGGGTCTCCTACGACGAGTTGAGCGCGGAGACGATGGTGGTCTGCACCCTCGACGGCGAGAAGATCGACGACGGCACCCCCGAGCACCTACGTCCCTCCTCGGACACCGCGGCGCATGCCTACGTGTACGCGAACATGGACCGGGTCGGTGGCGTGGTGCACACCCACTCGACCTACGCCACGGCGTGGGCGGCCCGCGGGGAGGAGATCCCCTGCGTGCTGACCATGATGGGCGACGAGTTCGGTGGGCCGATCCCGGTCGGCCCGTTCGCGATCATCGGTGACGACTCGATCGGTCGCGGCATCGTGGAGACGCTGAAGGACTCCCGGTCCCGGGCGGTCCTGATGCAGAACCACGGCCCGTTCACCATCGGTTCGGATGCCAAGGACGCGGTCAAGGCCGCCGTCATGGTCGAGGAGGTGGCGCGTACCGTGCACATCGCGCGCCAGCTCGGGGACACCATCCCGATTCCCCAGGACAAGATCGACCAGCTGTTCGACCGCTACCAGAACGTGTACGGCCAGAAGTAGCCGGGCGCACACACGACCAAAGGCACGGGGCCTGGACGAAAGTCCAGGCCCCGTGCCTTGTGTGTCGTTGGTGCCGGACCGGCGGCGGGCCCGGTCAGCCCACCTGTCCGGGGATCACCGTGTTGTTCTCGGCGGCCTGCTCGGTGGCCACACCGGAGTACTTGCTGATCAGCGAGCTGAGGTCGACACCGGTGGTGTTCTTGATCAGCTCCATGGTCTGCACCACGTTGTCGGTGACCTGCTTGGGCAGTGCGGCCGCACCGTCGGTGGAGACCACGGTCAGCTTGTCGATGGCACCCATCGGGGCAGCGACCTTCTCGGCGACCTGCGGCAGCACCTCGACCAGCATCTGCAGCACGGCGGCCTCGTTGTACCGGGCGAAGGCCTCGGCGCGCTTGTTCATCGCCTCGGCCTCGGCCTGGCCGGTGGCCAGGATCGCCGATGCCTGCGCCTCACCCTCGGCACGCAGTGCCTCGGCCTCGGCGATACGGCGGGCCTTCTCGGCCTCACCGCGACGAGCACCCTCGATGGCTTCGGCCTCGGCCAGCGCCGAGCGGCGGGACTTGTCACCCTCACCGGTCAGGCGCGCGGTCTCGGCTTCTGCCTGGGCGCGGGCGATGGCGGTCTGCTTGGCCGCCTCGGCCTGGAAGATGTCGGAGTTCTTCTTGGCCTCTGCCTCGGTCTCGATGCGGTACCGCTCGGCGTCGGCCGGCTTGCGGACCTCGGTGTCGAGCTGGCGGTCCTTCAGGGCCGCCTGCCGCACGGCCACCTTCTCCTGCTCGGTGAGGATGGCCTGGTCACGGTCGGCCTGGGCCAGTGGGCCGGACGCAGCAGCCGTGGCGGCGGCCGCGTCGGTCTCGGACTTGATCTCGGCGGTCTTCAGCATCAGCTCACGCTGGCTGATCGCGATCTGCTGCTCGGCGGCGATCCGGGCCTGCTCGGCCTCCTGGCGGGCGGCGGCTTCGGCGACCGAGGCGATCTGCTGCACCTTCGCGGCCTCGGGACGACCCAGGTCGCTCAGGTAGGAACCGTCGTCGGTGATGTCCTGGATCTGGAAGGTGTCGAGCACCAGGCCCTGGCCGGTCAGCGAGGCCTCGGACTCATCGGCGACCCGCTGGGCGAAGGCGGCGCGGTCACGGATGATCTGCTCGACCGACAGCGAACCGACGATGGAGCGCAGTGAGCCTGCCAGGGTTTCCTGGGTGAAGGTCTCAATCTCGTCCTGCTGGGTGAGGAAGCGCTGGGCGGCGGCGCGGATGGAGTCCTCGTTGCCGCCGACCTTGACGATGGCCACACCGTCGAGGTTCAGCTTGATGCCCTGGCCGGAGACCGCGCCCCGGATCTGGACCATGATGCGGCGGCTGGACAGGTCCAGGTTGTGCAGGCGCTGCACGAACGGGATCACGAAGACACCGCCACCCATCACGACCTTCTGGCCGGACAGGTCCGTGGACACCACGCCGGTCTCGGGGTTGCGGACCTCACGCCCCTTCTGGCCGGTGACGATGTAGGCCTCGTTGGGGCCGGCGACCTTGTAGCGGCTGAGGATCAGCAGCACCAGCAGCACCAGCAGCACGACGAGCGCGCCGATGGCGATCCAGAGTACGGGCATGGTGTTTCTCCTTGTCGATGGGGCGGGAGCGGTAGGTGGGCGGGGGGATGAGGGGCAGGTGTCGGGGCCGAGCCTAGCGGGCGATGAGTTCGTCCGACCCGCGGGTGAGTGACGAGATGGTCAGCCAGTCCAGCCTCAGCCCCAGCTTGGCCAGCGAGGTGTTGGCGCGTGCCACCACCCGCTGGGCCAGGTCGACACGGTCAGCCAGCTGGTCGTCGGACGAGGCTGCCACCACCGCGGCGACGGCGGCTTCGATGAGCTCACCGGCCACGGGGTCGATGGTGTCCTCGGCCCCGGCGAAGTGCTTGGCTGCGGTGCGGATGGCGTCGTCGTCCGAGCCGACCAGGACGTCGGCGTCCATGACCACGGTGACCTCGGAGCCGTCGGCGGCGGGCACGGGGCCGGCGGTGGTGGTGATGGGTCGGGCCGCCAGGTCGAGGCTGCGCTTTCGCCGGGGCCACCAGACGAACCCGCCGGAGTTGGTGATCACGCGGGACCCGTAGACGTCGGCGCGGCCCTCACCGGCCATCTTGTGGGCTCCGGCGCCGTAGACGAACAGCGCGACGGCCAGGATGAACAGCCACATCGCGATGTCGATCAGTGTCTCCACGGGTGGTCCTCTCAGGGCAGGTTCTGGTCGGGGCCGGGTTCAGGGACACCGGGGGGCAGTTCATGGGTGGGGGTGACCTCCACGGCGGTGGCCGAGAGCACGTCGGAGATCCAGACGCTGGACCCGGCTTCGACCGCGACCTTGGCCTTGGCCGAGTACTTCGTCCGGTGACCGTTGACGCTGAGGCGGATCTCGCCGTAGCCGTCCTCGGGGATGGCGGTCAGTACGGTGGCCTCGCGGCCCACCAGCGAGCGAGTGTTGACCGAGGTGCCGGTGGCGGAGTTCTTGAGCTTGCGGGTGAGCCAGATCGTGAACCAGCTGAACAGCAGGCCCATCACCACGGCGACGGGCACAGCGATCCACAGCGTGGAGAAGATTTCCTGGGCGATGGCGCCGCCGAAGCCGAACGCGCCCACGAAGGCACTGATCGTGGCCACCGAGAAGACGTCGTTGTCGAGCATGCCTTCGAAGGGCACCGAGAGGTCGAGGAAGTCGCCGAGCACAAGTGCCAGAACCAGGACCACGAGTCCGATGCCGCCGATGATCAGGAACTCCATGCGCCCCCCTTCCGAGCGTCCAGTCTAGCGGGGACGGGTCTGGGGCCCGCTCCCCCGCAGGTGACGCGGGACGGGGCCGATCAACAGGGGCCCAGCAACAGGGGCCCGCTGCGGGCTGGTGTTGGCCCCCGCACTGCTATGCTTGGTCTTAGTTGTTTGAGGTTTACCCCTGCGTTTCAAGCTTCACGGCCTCCGTTCCCAGCGGATATGCCACAGGGTTGCGATAAAGGTTCGCCTCCAGCACCAAGAGGGCGCAACCGTGCTTTCGCTACACCTATGGAAAGGCCACATCATGGCTACCGGAACTGTTAAGTGGTTCAACGCTGACAAGGGCTTCGGCTTCATCTCCCCCGACGACGGCTCGGCCGACGTCTTCGTGCACTTCTCGGCCATCCAGTCGAGCGGCTACCGCACCCTGAACGAGAACGACAAGGTCTCCTACGAGGTCGAGCAGGGCCCCAAGGGCCTGCAGGCCGTCCAGGCCCAGGTCATCTGATCTGCTCCACCCGGTGAGCTGACCTGCTCAGCGAACTGAAACACCACAGCCCGCCCCTTTCGGGGCGGGCTGTGGTGTTTCTTGCCGGTGTCCTGGTGGACCCTCGTCAGCGCGAGACCGAACCCTCGACGTAGTCGGAGTCGGCGGGCTTGACCCACGACATCAGCTTGCGGAGGTCCTTGCCGACGGCCTCGATCTGGTGGGACTCACCCTCGGCGCGCAGCTGCTTGAACTCCGGGGCGCCGGCGTCCTGGTCATCGATGAAGCGCTGGGCGAAGGCACCGCTCTGGATGTCGGCCAGCACGGCCTTCATGTTTTCCTTCACGTGCGCGTCGATGACCCGCGGCCCGGAGACGTAGTCGCCGTACTCGGCGGTGTCGGAGATGCTCCAACGCTGCTTGGCGATGCCGCCCTCGTACATCAGGTCGACGATCAGCTTCAGCTCGTGGAGGCACTCGAAGTAGGCGATCTCGGGCTGGTAGCCGGCCTCGACCAGGGTCTCGAAGCCCTGCATGATCAGCTGCGAGGCGCCGCCGCAGAGCACGGCCTGCTCACCGAACAGGTCGGTCTCGCACTCCTCGGTGAAGGTGGTCTCGATGCCGCCGGCGCGCAGGCCACCGATCGCCTTGGCGTAGGCCAGGGTGAGGTCCTTGGCGTGGCCCGAGGCGTCCTTCTCGACGGCGACGAGCACCGGCACGCCACGGCCGTCGGAGTACTCGCGGCGCACCAGGTGGCCGGGGCCCTTGGGGGCGACCATGCACACGTCAACACCCTCGGGGGCGGTGATGTAGCCGAAGCGGATGTTGAAGCCGTGGGCGAAGAACAGGGCGTCACCCTCCTCCAGGTGGGGGGCGATCTCTTCAGCGTAGAGCTTGCGCTGCACCTGGTCAGGGGTGAGGATCATGATCAGGTCGGCTTCCTTGGCGGCGTCGGCCACGGACAGCACCCGCAGGCCCTCAGCCTCGGCCTTGGCGCGCGACTTGCTGCCCTCGGCGAGGCCGACACGCACGTCGACGCCCGAGTCACGCAGGTTCAGCGCGTGGGCGTGGCCCTGGGAGCCGTAGCCGATGATGGCGACCTGACGGTCCTGCAGCAGGGTCAGGTCGGCATCGGAGTCATAGAACATCGTGGCCATGGGTGGTGGTTCTCCTTCAGTGGATTTCTCCGCAGGCCATCGGCCGACGGATGGATGGGGGTTGTCTCGGGCTCAGCCCTGCAGCTCTCGCTGCCGGTCCGAACGGGTCTTGTCGGTGATGGCGCGCCCGCCCCGGGCCAGCGCGACGTGGCCGGAACGCACGAGTTCGAGGATGCCGAACGGTTCCAGCATCGCGACCAGGGCGTCGAGCTTCTCCCGGCTGCCGGTGGCCTCGATGGTGATCGACTCCTGGCTCACGTCGACGGCCTTGCCGCGGAACAGTGAGACGGTGTCGATCACGTTGGAGCGGTTCTCGATGTCGGAGCGGACCTTGACCAGCATGAGCTGGCGCTGCACGGCCGAGGCGTCGAGTTCGAGCACCTTGAGCACCTCGATCAGCTTGTGCAGCTGCTTGACGATCTGCTCGAGGATCTGTTCGTCCTCGACACCGGCGACCACGGTCATCCGGCTGACCTCGGGGTCATCGGTCATGCCGACGGTCAACGACTCGATGTTGAAGCCGCGCCGCGAGAACAGGCTGGCGATGCGGGCCAGGACGCCGGGGCGGTTGTAGACCAGCACACTCAGGGTGTAGGTGTTCACAGCACTTCCTCTTCCCAGTCAGGGGCCATGTCCCGGGCGATCTTGATGTCGTCATTGCTGGTGCCGGCAGCCACCATCGGCCACACCATGGCGTCCTTGTTGACGACGAACTCGACCACCACAGGGCGGTCGTTGATCTCCATCGCCTTCCGGATGACGTCGTCGACCTCGTCCACGGTCTCGGCGCGCAGGCCGACCGCGCCCATCGCCTCGGCGAGCTTGGGGAAGTCGGGCACCCGGGTGGAGTGGAGTTCGGTGTTGGAGTAGCGGGAGTCGTAGAACAGGGTCTGCCACTGCCGCACCATGCCCAGCACCTGGTTGTTGATCACGGCGATCTTGATCGGGATCTGCTCGAGAGAGCAGGTGGTGAGCTCCTGGTTGGTCATCTGGAAGCAGCCGTCACCGTCGATGCCCCACACGACGGCATCGGGGTTGCCGACCTGGGCACCCATGGCCGCGGGCACGCAGTAGCCCATCGTCCCGGCACCACCGGAGTTCAGCCACTTGCGCGGCTTTTCGTGGGGCAGGAAGTGGGCGGCCCACATCTGGTGCTGGCCCACGCCGGCGGCGAAGATCGTGTCGGGCCCGGAGATCTCGCCGATGCGCTTGATCACGTACTGCGGGCTCAGGGTGCCGTCCTCGGGCTCGTCGTAGCCGGTCGGGTAGCGACGCTTGAGGCTGGCGGTGTACTCGTTCCACTGGGTCAGGTCGGGCAGGTCGTGGTTGCGCAGCGCCTGCACCAGGCCGGACAGAACCTCCTGCGCGTCGCCCACGATCGGCAGGTCGGCGATGCGGTTCTTGGAGATCTCGGCCGGGTCGATGTCGGCGTGGATGACCTGCGCGTCGGGGGCGAAGGACTCCAGCTTGCCGGTGACGCGGTCGTCGAAGCGGGTGCCGATGGCGATCAGCAGGTCGGAACGCTGGAGGGCGCCGACCGCTGCGACGGTGCCGTGCATGCCGGGCATGCCCATGTTCAGTTCGTGGCTGTCGGGCAGGGCACCACGGGCCATCAGGGTGGTCACCACGGGGATGCCGGTCAGCTTGACCAGTTCAGCCAGTTCGTCGCTGGCCTCGGCCCGGACGACACCGCCACCGATGTAGAGCACCGGGCGCGACGACTCGGCGATCATGCGGGCGGCAGCCTTCAGCTGTCGGGCGTGGGGCCGGGTGGTGGGCCGGTAGCTCGGCAGCTTCACCGTCTCGGGCCAGATGAACGGTGCACTGTCCTGCAGCGCGTCCTTGGCGATGTCGACCAGCACCGGGCCGGGACGACCGGTGCTGGCGATGTGGAAGGCTTCCTTGATCGCCCGCGGGATGTCGGAGACGTGGGTGACCAGGTAGTTGTGCTTGGTGATCGGCATCGTGATGCCGCGGATGTCGGCCTCCTGGAAGGCGTCGGTGCCGATGAAGCTCGAGTTCACCTGGCCGGTGATCGCGACCAGGGGCACCGAGTCCATGTAGGCGTCGGCGATCGGGGTGACCAGGTTGGTCGCCCCGGGCCCGGAGGTGGCGATGCAGACGCCCACCTTGCCGGTGGAGGCCGCGTAGCCCTCGGCGGCGTGCCCGGCTCCCTGTTCGTGGCGGACCAGGATGTGGCGCACCTTGGAGTCGTAGAGCGGGTCGTAGGCGGGCAGGATCGCCCCGCCCGGGATCCCGAAGGCGACCTCTACACCCATCCGCTCGAGTGAGGTCACCAGTGCCTGTGCACCGGTGAGGATGGTCGGGGCTTCATCGCCTGCCATGTCGTGTCCTTTCACCGAGTTGGTCAGATGTGGGTGTGCGGGTCGAGTGTCCCATGCAACAAAAAACCCCCGAGGCCACTTGGGGCACACGAGGGAGCGCTGTCGTCTATCGGGACGGACGTCAGCGCTGGGGAACTACGAGAATTCGGAACTGCACACGTTCACAATGACCCATCCAATCGCCCCGGTCAACCCGACCCCGTCCGGTCTCAGGTGGTGGACGCCGGCCGGACACGGGTACGGCGCCGATCCCGCGGTGGAATCGGCGCCGGGCCAGCTGTGTGTCTGCGCGAGTCAGTGGCTCACTCGTCGCTGGGGGCGGGGGTGCCGGCGGCCACGGTCGCGGGCTTGATGGTGGTCAGCGCCCAACCGATCAGACCGAACATCAGGCCGAGACCGACCACGAGGGCGGACAGGCCGTAGGTGACCACCGAGGTGAACAGCGAGGAGCGCAGGAAGGCGGCATTCATCGCGGTGTTGCGCTGCTGGGTGGCCTTGTCGAGAGCGGCCTGGGCAGCTTCACGCTCGGAGTCGTTGGTGGCGGCCTCGAGGTCGGCGCGCGCCTTGGACTGGTCGGCACCGAGCTGGGCGTAGGTCTTGCCCTCAGCACCGGCCAGCGCGTGCTTGTTGATGGTCTCGGCCTGGCCGAAGGCGGTGATCGGTCCCTGGACCTTCTTGCCGGCAACAGTCATGCCCAACACCTTGTCGGCGTCACCGGGGACGGTGATCTGTTCCTGCTTCAGTTGGGAGGTCACGATGTTCCAGGTCACGATGCCGGCGATCACCATGACGAGGCCGGCGGCGATGGAGACAATGCCAATGATCTTGGCGGGCTTCGAACTCATCAGAGCCCTTTCTGGGTTGGGCGACGGAGT
Source organism: Aestuariimicrobium sp. Y1814 (assembly GCF_050113895.1). Lineage (NCBI taxonomy): Bacteria > Bacillati > Actinomycetota > Actinomycetes > Propionibacteriales > Propionibacteriaceae > Aestuariimicrobium > Aestuariimicrobium sp. Y1814. The sequence continues at coordinate 422,182 of NZ_JBNJRW010000001.1, forward strand.
GACGCCAGGTGGGACAACTACGACGTTCTGTAGTCGATGAGAAGAGACTAGATCACCCCTGTGGCCTGCGCCACAGAGGGGGTCGTCAATTGGGTGTCTTTTCAACGACACGCGCGGCGACGGGCCGGGTCAGGGCAGGACGCGGGGGTGCCGCCACCCCAGCCACGGCAATCACGGCGACCCCCAGCAGGGGCCCGACAGCGGCCAGGGCTGACTCCCACGGGCCGGGCACGGCGCTGCCGGAGGCCACCAGTTGGGGCAGCGCCACCGCGGTCCACACCGCCAAGGTGGCTGCGGTGACGGCCAGCCCCTTGGGCAGCCGGTCCCAGCCCCGCAGCAGGCCGGCCCCGAGGACGACGACCCCGACGAACTGCCAGGTCCAAGCCGGGTTCAGCGGCATCAGTGACGCCAGCAGCACCACGCCCAGCGCCAGGACCGGTTGGTCACGCCACCAGCGTGAGGCCGCCCAGGCACCCGCCGCAGCGACCACCAGGGCCAGCACCCCGGCGAGGATCGGAGCCACGTGCCAGCGCGCCAGGGCCCCGGCCAGGGACTGGTTCGACGCCCACAGGGCACCGACCGGGTCCGGCCCGGCGAACTCCAGCAGGCCCTCGCTCTGCCCGGGCATCACGATCCAGCCGACCAGCAGGCAACTGGCCGCGGTGGCCAGACCGGTCAGCGCCACCCGACGGTGCCCGGCCAGCAGCAGCGCCAGCAGCACCCAGGCCGGGGTCAGTGCGATGCCGGCAGCGATCCCGGTGAGGACTCCGGTGGGCAGCAGTCGTCGGCGCGGCGGGGCCTTCGGCGACATCGGCGCCATCAGGTCGACCACCACCAGCAGCACCACCAGGAGGCTGATCTGGCCCACCCCGAGCGTGGTGCGGACCGGTTCGACCATGATCACGACAGCCACCCCGGCCAGCAGCAGCGCCCGCCCGTCCAGGCCCAGCAGCCTGCGCAGCAGGTGCACCAGCGCCGAGACGGTGGCCACGATGCTGCCCAGTTGCCACAGCAGCGGGCCCGACAGCGCCAAGGGCACCAGCAGGATCGCACCGAATGGGGTCCAGGCGAAGTTCGCGGTCGTGGCGGTGCCGAAGACGACCTGGCCCTCGATCATCTGGGTGGCAACCACGATCATGGTGCCCAGTTCGGTCATCACGGGTCGCCAGGGCACCACGGTGCCGCCCTCGATGACCAGGGGGGCGACCACCAGGGCGACCAGTACCACCGGCACGGTGGTGGAGAACCAGCGCAGCGCCGCGACTGCCCAGTCCTCTCCCCCCGCCCGTCCCCGGTGCTCCTGTGGGGGTGGGGTCATGCGCCGCTCAGCGCGTCCACCGCGGCCTGCGCATCTGCCGGCGGCTCGCTCCGCCCGTAGCGCGGGATCACGTGGACGTGCAGGTGGAAGACCTCCTGGCCGGCGCTCTCGCCGGAGTTGACGACCAGGTTCACCCCGTCGGCGCCGAGCCGCTCGCTGACCAGCCGGCTCACCCGGGCCACCAGCGGCGCGACGGCCACATAGGCATCAGCGCCGTCGCCCAGGTCAGCCACGTGCTGGTGCGGGATGACCAGCAGGTGACCCGGTGACTTCGGGTTGGCATCGGGGAAGGCCAGGCCGGCCTCGTCCTCGGCAATGCGGGCCACCGGGATCTCACCGCCGGCGATGGCGCAGAAGACGCAGCTCATGGGGTTCCTCTCACAGGCTCAGGTCACACGGTCAGGGGGCCGACGGTCACCACATTGGCCAGGGGCTCGCCAGTGGCCCAGGCCCGCAGCTGCGAGCGTAGCAACGCGTTGCGGCGGGGCTCGAAGGCGTTGGTGAAGCCGCCGACGTGCGGTGAGAAGAGGACGTTGGGGGTCTGTCGCAGGGGATGGTCTGCCGGTACCGGTTCGGGGTCGATCACGTCGAGTGCTGCCTGCAGGCGCCCCGAGCCGCATTCGGCGATGAGGGCCTCGGTGTCGACGATGGGGCCGCGTCCGGCGTTGACCACCATGGCCCCGTCGGGCATTGCCGCCAGCGCCTCGGCGCCCACCAGGCCCTCGGTGGCCGAGGTGTGCGGGGCGATGATGAACAGCACGTCCACCTCGGGCAGCAGGTCGAGCAGTCTGCTGACCTCCTGCACGTCGACCTGTTCACCGTCGAAGTCGACGCTGCGGGCCCGGGTGGCGACCCGGGTGATGCTGGCCGGTTCGAAGCCGCGCACGCGGCGCTCGATGGCTCGTCCGATGTTGCCGTAGCCCAGGATCAGGATGCGGGCGTCGGCCAGGCCGACCCCCCACTGCGGCTGCCAGCGGCCGGCGACCTGGTCGCGGGCGAAGACGTCGAGGTTGCGGCCCCGGGACAGGGCCAGGCTCACGGCCAGTTCCGCGGTGGCGGTGTCGTGCACCCCGGCGGCGTTGCAGAGGGTCACCCCCGCGGGGACGAGCGGGTTGATCGCGTCGGTGCCGGCCATCTGCCCCTGGATGACCTTGAGGTTGGTCATTTCGGGGGTGCGGGCGAAGACGGTGTGCTGCGGCACGCCGTAGGGCAGCACCATGAACTCGACCTGGTCGATGCCCTCAGGCGGGTTGGCGGGGTCGGTGAAGGGGCGCAGGTCGATGGGCAGGTCCTCGCCCAGGACGCGGCGGGCCTCCTGCTCACTCGCGAAGGGCACCCAGGCGACGGGACGGTTCATCGGTCAGCCCCTGCGGTCGTGGTCTGTTCGGTGGCAGGGTCAGCGGTGGGGTCGAGGCGGACCTCGAAGTCGGCCTCGCGCAGGGCCTGTTTGACCTGGCCGACCGACAGGGTCCCGAAGTGGAAGACGCTGGCGGCGAGCACGGCGTCGGCCCCCGCGCGGGCGGCGTCGACGAAGTGCTCCACGGCACCGGCGCCACCCGAGGCAATCAGGGGGACGTCGACGGCGGCGCGGACGGCCTCGAGCATCTCCAGGTCGTAGCCGTTGGTGGTGCCGTCGGCGTCCATCGAGTTCAGCAGCACCTCACCGACGCCCCGGTCGACGGCCTGCCTGGCCCATTCGACAGCATCCAGCCCGGCGCTGCGGCGACCACCGTGGGTGGTGACCCCGAAACCGGACGGCATGCCGGCCTCGCGACGGGCGTCAAGGCTGAGCACCAGCACCTGGTTGCCGAAGCGTGCGGCGATCTCGTTGATGGCCTCGGGGCGCCGGATCGCGCCGGTGTTCATGCCCACCTTGTCGGCACCGCAGCGCAGCAGCAGGTCGACGTCGTCGACGCTGCTGACTCCCCCACCGACCGTCAGCGGGATGAACACGTTCTCGGCGCAGCGCACCACCATGTCGCGGGTGGTCTCGCGGCCCTCGTTGGAGGCGGAGATGTCGAGGAAGGTGAGCTCATCGGCCCCGGCCCGGTCGTAGACCTTGGCCATTTCGACGGGGTCGCCCGCATCACGCAGGTTGACGAAGTTCACGCCCTTGACGACGCGGCCGTCATGGACGTCCAGGCAGGGGATGACTCTGATCGCGACTGACATGGCAGCCAGCCTAGCCCCGCCACGGGCGCTGCACGGTGCACAACAGTCACACCGTTTTGTCGGTGGCAGTCCCTACAGTGGAGGTCATGCCACTCCTTGACCCGGTGTTCACCGGACTCCCCCTGGACCAGTTGGCCGATGCCGCACTGGGTCGCGCCCGTGAACTGGGTGCCAGCCACTGCGATGTGCGCGTCGAACGCCACCGCGAGGCGGTCACTGCCCTGCGCGATGCGCGGGTGACCACCAGCAGCGACTCCAGTGACCTGTCGATCTCGGTGCGGGTGGTCCACCGTGGCTGCTGGGGGTTCGCCGCCGGGGTGGCCCTGACCACCGACGCCGCCGCCGGCCTGGCCGAACAGGCCTGCCGGATCGCGGAGGTCGCCGCCCCGCTGACCCCTCGTCCGGTCGAACTCGCCGACGAACCGGTGCACCGGGGCACCTGGGTGGGGTCCCACCAGGTCAACCCCTTCGACGTGGCCGAAGCCGAACGCAGCGCGCGGCTGGTGGAACTGTCGGAGGCGATCGGCGCCCAGGCCGGGGTCGACCACTCCAGCGCCTCCCTGCGGATCGCCCAGGAGGACACCTTCTTTGCGAACCTGGCCGGCACCCACACCCTGCAGCAGCGGGTGCGGATGCACCCCCAGTTCACGGCCATCTCGACCGCCGGCGGCCAGATCTCGACGATGCGGACCATCGCTCCCCCGACCGGGCGCGGCTGGGAGTACATGACCGGGGTGGGCACCGACTGGGACGAAGAGGTTGCCGGCCTGGGCGAGCTGCTGGCCGAAAACGTCGCTGCCCCGACCGTGGAGGCCGGGCCCACCGACCTGCTTGTCCACCCCAGCCAGCTGTGGCTGACCCTGCACGAGTCGGTCGCCCACGGCACCGAGCTGGACCGGGCACTCGGCTACGAGGCCGCCTACGCGGGCACCTCCTTCGCCACCATCGACAAGCTGGGGTCGCTGCAGTACGGCTCGCCGGTCATGAACGTCACCGGTGACCGGGTCACCGAGCACGGCCTGGCCACGATCGCCTGGGACAGCGAGGGCGTGGAGGCACAGACCTTCGACATCATCCGCGACGGGGTGCTGGTCGGCTACCAGTTGAACCGGCAGATGGCCGCCGAACGAGGCCTCAACGGGGGCCGGTCCAACGGCTGCGCCTATGCCGATTCGGCGGCCCACATCCCGATGCAGCGCATGCCCAATGTCAGCCTGGCGCCCGCCGAGCAGGACGTGACCCTCGACGACCTGCTCGCCCAGCTCGGTGACGGGCTCTATGTCGTCGGCGACAAGTCGTGGTCGATCGACATGCAGCGCTACAACTTCCAGTTCACCGCCCAACGCTTCCACCGGGTCAGGGGCGGACGCATCGTCGGGCAGGTGCGCGATGCCGCCTACCAGGCCACCACCACCGATTTCTGGGGGTCGATGGAGGCGGTCGGTGGCCCCTCGACATGGTCGCTGGAGGGCGCCTTCAACTGCGGCAAGGGCCAGCCGGGCCAGGTCGCTGCCGTCAGCCACGGGGCACCCCTGGGGCTGTTCCGTGGGGTCAACGTGCTCAACACTGCCGCCGAGGCCGGACAGGATGGACAGGACTGATGAGGAACTGGATCGAGACCGCCCTGGCGGCGGCGCAGGACCTGCCGGGCGCTGACCGCGGCTGCGTGGTGATCCTCACCGAGACCCACGAGGCGAATGTCCGCTGGGCCAACAACGCCCTGACCACCAACGGCCAGATGCACCGCATCAGCGCCGAGGTGGTGGCCCTGGCCGGGGTCGAGGGCGGGATCGCGTCGGGCTGCCTGCAGGGGCCGGTCACCGACGCCGAGCAGGTGGTCGACCTGGTGCGCCGGGCCGCGGCCATCGCCGCCGCGGGCGCCCCCGACGCCGATGCCCACGACCTGCCGGGCGGCAGCGTCGACTCCGATTTCGACGAGCCTGCGGCCACCACCAGCTTCGACGTGTTCGCCGACCTGGCGGCCGACCTGGGGGCCGCCTTCGAGCAGGCCGGTGACCAGCACCTGTTGTTCGGGTTCGCCGAACACACCGTGACCACCACCTGGCTGGGCAGCAGCACCGGGGCGCGTCGCCGCGCGGTGGGGCGCACCGGCCGCCTCGAGCTCAATGCCAAGCACCCCGACATGGTCGGCTCGGCCTGGGTGGGCCAGTCCACCGCCGACTTCACCGATGTCGACATGTCGGCGAAGGTCGCCGAGGCGCTGGAACGGCTCTCGTGGAGCGCGAACCGGGTCGACCTGCCGGCGGGGCGCTACGAAGTGATCCTGCCGCCGTCGGCTGTCGCCGACCTGATGATCTACGCCTACTGGTCGATGGCCGGTCGTGATGCCCGCGAGGGCCAGTCGGTCTTCGCCGGCCCGGACGCATCGACCCGGGTGGGTGAGCGGCTCGCCCCGATCGGGCTGGACATGTGGAGCGACCCGGCGGCCCCTGGGCTGGAACGGCCGCAGTTCGTCGCCACCGGGGCCTCCCAGGCGGGGCTGTTCTCGGTCTACGACAACGGTGCCGACGTCGGCCGGGTCGACTGGCTGACCGGGGGCCGGTTGGCGACACTCGTGGAAACCTCCCACGAGCAGCAGGCCAATGGCCTGACCGGCCCGCTGCCGCACCCCACCGACAACCTGTTCATCGACGGCCACGGCACCGCCGACCTGCAGGAGATGGTGGCCTCCACCCAGCGTGGGCTGCTGCTGACCTGCCTGTGGTACGTCCGCGAGGTCGACCCCGAGACGCTGCTGCTGACCGGGTTGACCCGCGACGGGGTGTACCTGGTTGAGAACGGCAAGATCGTCGGTGCGGTGAACAACTTCCGGTGGAACGAGTCGCCGGTCGGGTTGCTCGGGCGGATCAGCGAGGTGGGCCGCGCCGAGCGCACGCTGTGCCGGGAATGGAACGACTGGTTCAACCTGACGGTCGCACCGGCGCTGCGGGTGCCCGATTTCAACATGTCCACCGTCTCCCAGGCGTCCTGATGGCCCGCCCCGCCCCCCGACCTGAGCCGCAGCAGCAGGTCAAACCGCAGGAGCAGCCCAAGCAGGCCGGCGGCAAGGACGCTGACCAGGCCCAGCAGATGGAGATGCTGGCCAAGGTGCTCGACGACATCGTGACGTTGCCCGGTACCAACTTCGGTGTCGGCCTCGACGGCCTGCTGGGGCTGGTGCCCGGGGTCGGTGACACGGTGACCACCACGCTGGCCACCACCATCCTGGTCGACGCGGTGCGCCGTCGGGTGCCGATCCCGGTGCTGCTGAAGATGGCCTGGCACCTGCTGGTCGACACCATGCTGGGTTGGGTGCCGCTGGTCGGTGACGCGGCCGACTTCGCCCACCGGGCCAACCGCAAGAACTACCGCCTGCTGCGCCAGGCCATCGAGTCGGGTGAACGGGTCGACGACTCCTACCCCGCGTACATGGTCAAGGCGGTGGGCGTGGTCGTGGGCGTGCTGGTGCTGATGGTCGCCTCGGCGATCTTCGCCATCTGGGCCACCATCACCATCCTGGTGCACCTGCTCGGCTGAGCTCGCCTGCTGGGCCGGGCACGGGTTCACAGGGACGAGGGCGTCAGTCCTCGTCGGGGTCGAACTCGACCACACCCCGGCGCATCATGTCGACCACCAGCCGGCAGCGGCGGGCCAGGTCATCGGCCGGGCCCGGCGCCTCCCCGGCCAGCTGGCGCTGTTCGGCCCGCAGGCCGGCCGCGACAGCGATCTGGCCGGCCATGTCGGCGACCTGGCGCACCCAGCGGACGAAGTCACCGGCGGGCAGCTGCGCACTGAACAGCACGTCGGCCAGGGGTTGCCCGTCGGCCCACGCGTAGGCGGCCTCCGCGAAACCGATGTCGGGTTCGGGGGCCCGGTCCAACCGGTTGTCGCGCTCGACGACACCGACCTCGCGCCACAGGTTGCGCAGCTGCGACTGGGCCTGCTCGGAGGCGGCGTCGGGCATCCGGTGCATCCTGCCCTGGTCGTTGCGGCGGGCCTCATAGACCAGCGACGACAGCACGGCGGCCAACTGGGGGACGTCCAGTTCGTCGAAGACCCCGGCGCTGACTGCCTCGGCAGCGACCAGGTCGAGCTCGGAGTAGATCCGGGCCAGCATCCGCCCGGCCGGGGTGACCTGGTCGGGGTCGTCGGCGTCCAGGTAGCCCAGCGAGGTCAGCACGACGCAGATCTTGTCGAAGGTGTGGGCGATGGTGTTGGTGCGGGTGGCCAGGGCCCCCTGGGCGCGGGTGTGTTCACGTTCCAGCCGCATGGCGCGTTCGGCGAAACGGGCGTGGCTCTCCCTGTCGGGGCACCCGTGGCAGGGGTGGGCCCGCAGCTCGGCCCGCAGCCGGGCGATCTCGTCCATGATCTGGTCGTCGGGGCGCGAGACCTGCGGGGCGGGCACGGCAGGGTCGAGCTCGTTGAGGCGGTGGTGCAGGCTCGCGGCCAGCGCCTTGCGCATCGGTGGCTTGCGGGGGTCGAACTTCTTGGGGACCCGCAACCGCCCGACGGTGGTGGTGGGGGTCGGGAAGTCCTTGACGCTGAGGCGCACCAGTTCACGCTCGACGGTCATCACCAGCGGGTGGGGTTCGCGGTCGCGGCCGCGGCCGGGGTCGATGATGGTGGCCCAGCCCTCATGGCGGCCCCCGGTGACCCAGATGATGTCGCCCGGTTCGAGGTTTCGCAGCGACTCCTGGACCTCGGCGCTGAAGTCGCGGCGGCGCCCCCGGGCCTGTTCGGCCTCCAGTTCGCTGATCTGTTCGCGCAGCCGGGCGTACTCGGAGAAGTCGCCCCGGTCGCAGGCGGCGGCCTCGAGGTACTGCTCGATCGCCTCGGCGTCGCGGTGGACGGTGCGGGCCAGCCCGACGACGCTACGGTCGGTCTGGAACTGGGCGAAGCTCTGCTCCAACATGCTGCGGGCGGCTTCGCGGCCCATCCGGCCGACCAGGTTGACAGCCATGTTGTAGGTCGGGGCGAACGACGACTTGAGCGGGTAGGTGCGGCGAGACGCCAGCCCGGCGACCGCGCGGGGGTCCATGCCGGGGCTCCACACCACCACGGCGTGGCCCTCGACGTCGATGCCGCGGCGGCCGGCGCGGCCGGTGAGCTGGGTGTACTCCCCCGGCGTGATGTCGACGTGGGCCTCGCCGTTGTACTTGACCAGCTTCTCGATCATCACGGTGCGGGCCGGCATGTTGATGCCCAGGGCGAGGGTCTCGGTGGCATAGACCACCTTGATCAGCCCCTCGGCGAAGCCCTCCTCGACGATGGCCTTGAAGGCGGGCAGGATGCCGGCGTGGTGGGCGGCGACGCCCCGCTGCAGGGCCTCCAGGAAGAAGTCGTAGTCAAGCACCTGACGGTCGTGGTGGCTGAGGGTGCCGACGTGGCGCTCGGCGATGCGGGCCAGCTTCGCGGCCTCCGCGGCGGTGGTGAGCCGGGCCCCGCTGCCGACCAGTTGGCGCACCGCCTCGTCACAGCCGGCCCGGCTGAACACGAACACGATCGCCGGCAGCAGGTTGGCCCGTTCCAGGCTGATGACAGCCGACCAGCGGCTGGGCACCAGCCGCGGGCCCTGCTCGTCGCGGTCCCGGCCGCGGCCGTCGAGCTTGGAGGCAGCGCCACCGAATCGTCCTGACCCGTGGGTGGGCCGCTTGCCCTTGCCCGAGCGGCCCCTCGGACGCCGGGAGTCGTCACGCTGCCCGCGGACCTCCGACTTGGCGAGCTTGACCAGCTCCGGGTTCACCTCCGGGGTGACGGTGCTGGGCAGGGCGACGGCGGTGGGGGCATCACCGCTGAACAGGTCATAGAGGGTGCGCCCGGCCAGCACGTGCTGGTACAGCGGCACCGGGCGGCGTTCGGACAGCACGACGTGCACGTCGCCGCGCACCTCGTCGAGCCAGTCCCCGAACTCCTCGGCGTTGCTGACGGTCGCCGAGAGGCTGACCAACTGCACCCGCTCGGCCAGGCCCAGGATGACCTCTTCCCACACCGCGCCGCGGAACCGGTCGGCCAGGTAGTGCACCTCGTCCATCACCACGTAGCCCAGGTTGTGCAGGGTGCGCGAGTCGGCGTAGATCATGTTGCGCAGCACCTCGGTGGTCATCACCACGATCGGCGCCTCGCCGTTGATGGAGGTGTCGCCGGTCAGGAGGCCCACCCGGTCGGCGCCGTGGCGGGCGACCAGGTCGTGGTACTTCTGGTTTGACAGCGCCTTGATGGGGGTGGTGTAGAAGCACTTGCTGCCCTGCTCCAACGCGCAGAACACGGCGAACTCCCCCACCACCGTCTTGCCCGAACCGGTGGGCGCAGCGACCAGCACCCCGTGACCGGCTTCGACATGGGCGCAGGCCAACACCTGGTACTCGTCCAGGGTGAAGGGGTACATGCGGCTGAACGACTCGAACAGCGGCCCCGGGGCCGGCGTGTCATGCAGGTTCTCGATGCCGGTCTGGTCCATGGCTTCGACCCTAGTGCCCCTTGCGGTAGATGCTGAGGTGTTGGGGCCGTACGGCGACGGTGACGGGCACCTCCCCCAGCAGCTCACCATCGGCCATGGCGAACATGTCGTCGCCGTCGATGACCACCTCGCGGGCGCGGACCTGTTCGACGGCGGGGTCGTTGATGAACTTGCCGGTGTACAGGGTGGGCATCAACCGCAGCAGCGTGGCCCGGCTGACCGGGTGGATGATGGTGACATCAAGCAGGCCGTCGGTGACGTCGGCCCCCGGGGCGATCTGCATGCCGCCACCGATGTAGGCGCTGTTGGAGACCCCGACCAGCATCGCTGGCAGTTCCCACTGCTCACCGTCGATACTGATCCGGTACTGCAGCGGGTCGAACCTGGCCAGTTCGGTCAGGGCGACATAGCCGTAGGCCAGCGCCCCCAGTGGCAGGGTGATCGCATTGGCGCGCCGGTTCACCTTGGCGTCGTAGCCGGTGCTCACGGTGCAGCCGATGTGGCGGAACTCGGCGCCGTCGGCCAGCCGCCCGGTGGCCAGGTTCACATCGATGCGGTCACTGCGGCCCTCGGCGATCACCCGGGTGGCGGCGGGCACCGACAGCGGGATGCCCACGCCGCGGCAGAAGTCGTTGCCGGTGCCGGCGGGAATGATGCCCAGCCGCACATCGGTACCGGCGCAGGCGTTGACCCCGAGGTGGGCCATGCCGTCGCCACCCATCACCACCAGGGAATCGGTGTCATGGTCGGGGCGGCCGGGCCTGGCGCGTTCCACCGCCTGGATGGTGCGCAGCCGGGCATCGTCGAAGCTGGTCGCCTGGTGCACCTGCAGGTGCGCATCGGGGCGGGCGGCGACCAGTTGGGCGACCACCTTGGGAAGCACCCTGGCGGCCCGGCCACGCCCAGCTTTGGGATTGACCACCACCGTCATGGTGGGGCCGTCGAAACGACGCAGTGCCATCGAGGCTCAGTCGACCTCGTCGTCGAGCTCGATCAGCTGGCCCGAGGCGATCAACCTCTTGTCACGGGTCCGACAGATGACCTCGGCGATCAGGTACATCACGGCCATCGGCACCGACAGCGCCAGCATCGAGAACGGGTCCGTGCTGGGGGTGGCGATGGCAGCGAAGACGAAGCAGACGAAGATCGCCACCGTGCGCATCTTCGACAGCTGTTTGCCGCGGACCACGCCGAGCAGGTTGAGGGTCACCAGCACCACCGGCAGCAGGAAGCTGAGCCCGAAGATCAGCAGCATCTGCAGCTCGAAGGTGAGGTACTTGTTCATCTCGTTGATCTGCGTGGTGTCCGGCGGGTTGAAGGTCATCATGACCTCGAAGCCCTTCGGCATCACCATGTAGCCGGTGGCCACACCCATCAGGAACAGCGGGATGGAGGTGCCCATGAACCGCAACGAGTACTTCTTCTCGTTCTCGAGCAGGCCCGGCATGATGAACTTCCACAGGTGCCAGATCCACACCGGGCAGGTCAGGATCAGGCTGGCGATCGCCGCCATCTTCATCGACAGGGTGAAGCCACCCATGATGCCCTCGGTGGTGATCAGCACCACCTGGCCGGTCCGGGCCTCGTAGGCTTCCTTCGCCACGAACAGCGGGTAGGTCGTCAGTTCGTAGAACACGCGGAAGTTCATCTCGATGATGAGGGCCGCGATGAAGACCACCACGAAGGCCAGGAAGGACATGATCACCCGGTAGCGCAGCTCCCGCAGGTGGTCGACCAGCGCCATCGTGCCGTCGGGAGAGTCACTGACCGGTGGCTTCAGCCAGTCAGGGATGATCTGCCGACGACGTGAATCGTTCTCGATGACGCTCATGGTTCAGGGGGGTCCGCTCAGCCCTGGTTGTGGGGCTGCTCGGCGGGGGTGGTCTCGTCCACGATGGTGGCGTCGACGACCTTGTCCTCAGCGGCTTCCTTGGTCTCCACCTCGGCCGGCTTCTTGTCCGACCGCAGGTCCTTGGTCTCTTCCTTGAACTCGCGGATCGCGCGACCCGAGGCCTTGCCGATGCCGGCCAGACGGCTGCCGCCGAACAGCAGCAGCGCCACCGCCAGAATGATCAGAAGTTCCTGCCAGCCGAAGCCGCCCATGTCATGTTCCCTTGCTCGTGTCGGGGACTGTCCCCGACAGATGTGTCCAACCCCACACTCACGCAGGGCCGCAATGCCTCTTCATCTTAACCACCGCCGCTGGGCAAACCCCATCAGCGAGCCATTCGTTGCGCAAGCGTTGCGCGCGTTTCAGCCGGTGGTGGCCAGGTCCTTCGACGCCGGTTCCTCCCCCTGCGCACGCCGGGCCGGCGTCGCCCGCTCGCCCGTCGTGGTGGTCGGGGAGAGTTCCAGTTGCTCGACCAGGGCCTGGATCTCGCGGCCCCGCTGACCGAGCATCTTGATCTCGGAATAGACGTCGGCAGCCTTGTGGAACAGCCACACGCCGTAGCTGATCATGACCACCAGCCCCACCACGGCAATGGCGAGGAACACCCAGACCCAGATCATGCCCCCACCCTAGCGCCCGCTGCATTGCTCGCCGGAAGTTCGGCGTAGGCCGCCAGCGCCGCCTCAGCGACGGTGACCGCGTCCTGCTGGGCCTGGTGGGGCTCGGGCAGCCGGATCTGGTCGGCCAGCTGCAGCAGCCGGTGGGACAGGTAGGACCGGTCGGCCAGCGGCACCCTGGCCCAGCGCAGGTAGACCGGGTCGTCCAGCTCGCCGGACTCGCGGACGGGGTCGTACTCGAGCAGGTACAGCGCGGCGGCGGCCAGGTGCAGTTCCACCACGCTCGCGGTGTCAGCCCAGTCGACCTCCGGAGGGCTGCCGTGGTCGTGGGCGGGTTCACCGGTGGCCGAGGCCTCGGCGATCCGGTTGACCTTGTACAGCCGCCAGTCCTGCCGGGTCAGGCTCCAGGCCTGCAGGTAGGCCGACCCGTTGCGCACGATGATGGCGGCCGGGTCGACCTCGGGGCGGGTGGTGATGCCCCGGTTCACCCCGTCATAGACCAGTTGCAGCCGCTGCCCCGTGCTGATCGCGGTGTGCAGCACGCTGCGGACATCCTCGGCGCCGACGTCCATGGCCAGCTGCACATGCCCGGTGCGGTGGCCGGTGGTCTCCTCGAGCTTCTTGATCGCACTGCCCACGTGGCCGGCCGACTCGTCGTCGACCAGGGGCTGCACCGACTTCAGGGCGACCAGCAGGCTGAGTGCTTCGTCCACGGTGAGCCTCAGCGGCCGGGCGATGTAGGGCGAGGGGGTGACCACGACCCGCCCCGCCTCGGCTTCGTCGGGGTCGTACTCCAGTAGGTACTCATAGAACCCACTGGCGATCGAGTCAGGGTCCGAGCCGATCATCCACATCGTCTCGAGCTCGTGCAGCAGCCGTCGGGGGGTGATGCCAAACTCGGCGGCGGCCTCCTTCACGCTGATGCCGGGGTGGGCGGCGAGCCAGGGGACCATCTTGAACAGTCGGGAGATGTCCTCGGTCGCCTTCATGACTGCTGCTCCTGTGGTTCGGGCCCGTGGGCGGCGACGACGCGCCGGAAGTGGTCGCCCATTGCCTCACGCAGGTGCGCCGGTTCGAGGACGAGCACGTCGGCCCCGAACGGCGCCAGTTCCTGCACCAGGGCCTGCTCACGCAGATAGGTCAGGTCATGGGCGAGGTAGCCCTCGGGGGTGTCCGGGTGGGTGGTCGGGGTGCTGCGGCGTCGCACCGCGGGGGCGTACTCACCGCGGACGGCGACCACGGCGTGTTCCTGGCCCTGCTCGGGTCGAATCTCGTCCATCATCGCGGCGGGGTCGACGTCGTCGGGAACCTGGTAGGCGTTGGCCGGGCCGTAGGGTTCAGGCTCGCCGATGATGCGCGCCAACTTGAACTTGCGTGATTCCTGGCGGGTGCGGTCGAAACCGATCAGGTACCAGCCGCCGCCCCGCTGGCCGAGCACCCAGGGTTCGACATCGCGTTCACGCACCGCCCCGTTGGCGGCGCGGTAGGTGAACCGGACGCACTGGTGGGCGTTGTTGGCCTGCATCAGCACGTGCAGTGACGGGTCGCTGGTGAGGCTGGGCTGCAGCGCGCGGCCGGGTTCCTCGTCCAGTTCGACACCGGCGGCGGCCAGCTTGGACAGTGCCTCACGTGCCTGCTCACCGACCGAGTGCTCACCCCAGACCCGCTGCGCCATCGCCAGCATGGCCCGTTCGGGGGCGCTGAACTCGACCTCGGGCAGGACGACATCGCCGGTGGCCAGCAGGTAGCGTTCGTCGGCGCCTTCCCCGGTGACCACCAGGTCGACGCCCAGCTCACGCAGCACGACCTTGTCGCGTTCGAACATCCGGTCTCGGGAGGCCGGGCCGGCGTCGGCGTAGTCGGTGACCAGGTCGAGCAGCTGCGCCTTGCTGAGGGGTTGCCGGGCGGTTTGCAGCACGTACAACAGGTGCACGAGTCGCAGCGAGTTGGCGCGACCCTTCACGGCGCGTTGGACGGGCTTGTGCTGTGGGTCTGGCACCGCCATGTACCTCCGGGTGGGTCGCGAGCGGAATACTGGTGCGAGGCTATCAGCGCGACCATCGGGAGGAATGCGTGGCTGGACGTTTCGCCCCCAGTCCGACGTCGGACCTGCATGTCGGCAACCTGCGCACCGCGCTGCTGGCGTGGGTCTTCGCCAGGCGGTCCGGGCTCGGCTTCCTGGTGCGCATCGAGGACCTCGACCAGCAGCGGGTCGCCGCCGCCCCCGAGGTCGCCGCGCGGCAGTTGCAGGACCTGGCCGCGATCGGGTTGGACTGGCGCCCGCCGGTGACCCGCCAGTCGCAGCGCCTGGAGCACTACCGGCAGGCGATCGCCTCGCTGGAGACCTATGAGTGTTTCTGCACCCGGCGTGAGATCGCCGAGGCGGCCCAGGCGCCGAACGGGGCCACCCTGCCGCAGGGCGCCTACCCCGGCACCTGCGCCGACCTCACCGAGGACGAGCGGGCCCGGCGGCGCCGGGACCGTCCAGGTGCGCTGCGGGTGCGGGCCGGGGGTGTGTCGATGAGCGTGCAGGACCGGTTCGCGGGCACGGTCACCGGGGTGGTCGACGACTTCGTGGTCGCCCGGGGGGACGGGACCCCTGCCTACAACCTGGCGGTGGTCGTGGACGACGGCTTGCAGTCGGTCAGCCAGGTGGTGCGCGGCGATGACCTGCTCTCGTCGTCACCGAGGCAGGCGTGGCTGGCGCAGCAGTTGGGTTTCGCGGTGCCCGAGTACGTGCACGTGGGTCTGGCCGTCAACCCGGCCCGTGAGCGGCTGGCCAAACGCGACGGGGTGGTGAGCCTGGCCGACCTGGCAGCCGCAGGCCACGATGCCCGACAGGTGCGCGGCTGGCTGTTGGCCTCGCTCGGGATCGACCCGGAGTTGGACAACGACGAGTTGCTGGCCCTGCCGGAGCGGTCGTGGACGAGCGCCACCCGGGCGTGGGTAGTCGACCCCGACCGCTGGTGATCAGCGGCCGGGACCACCCGGATGACTAGCCGGAGGCGCTGGCGAACAGGATGTCGACGACGTAGACCAGCGTCTCACCGGCGGGGATCGACGGGGTCGCGTTGCCCTTGGGGTAGGCGTCGGCCGGCGGGACGATCAGCAGCACCCGCGAGCCGACGGGCTGGTTGACCAGGCCCTTCTGCCAGCCCGGGATCAGGGTGTTCAGCATGCCGGTCTCGGGGCCGGTGGTGTAGTTCTGGGCGAGCACCTCACCGTTCCAGCCGACGCTGGTGTAGTTCACGACGATGCCGTCGGTGTCCTTCACGGCAGGCCCGGTGCCGGTGATCAGCGGCTGGACGACCAGCTCGGTGGGCTTGGTGACATCGCTGCCGATGGTGATGGTCGGCGCATTGCCCTTGCCATTGTCGGTGACGGTCGGCAGCCCGGCCGGCGGGGTGACGGCGGTGCCGAAGGGCTCGTCGAGCTGGGCCGAGACGATGTCGACCACGAACACCAGCGAGTCGGTGGCCAGGATCCCGGCGCCGGGGTTGCCCTCGGCGTAGCCATCAGCGGGGGTCATCATGATCACGACGCGTGAACCGATCTTCTGGCCCTCCAAGCCGATCCGGAAGCCGGCGATCACCTGGTCGAGCGGGAAGGCGACCGGGGTGGCCACACCGTCGACCCAGGAGCTGTCGAAGGACTTGCCGTCACGAGCGTTGATGCCGGTGTAGTTGACCAGCACGGTGCCACCCTCGGCGACCTCGGGCCCGGCACCCTCGCTGAGCACCTTCACCTGGGTCTCGGCGATGGCCAGCGGCCAACTCGCGGTGACGGCAGGCTCGGCGCCGAAGGCACCGCTGACGTCCAGCGCGTCCAGGTTGCTGATGGTGCTGGGGGCGACCGACGGTGACGCGGAGCCCGAACCCGAAGCGCTGGGGTCAACGCTGGGCTCAGTGGTCACGACATTGGTGTCGGTCGGGTTGGGCGTCGGTTCATCTCCGCCACCGGTGCAGGCGGCCAGCGCCAGCGAAGCGGCCACGGCAGCGGCGACGATCGAGAGGCGACGCCGGCCGATGCGACGGGTGGGCGAAGGGGACGAGTGGTTCATGCGCACCAGTGCAGGTTACCCGACGCGCAGACCGCACCACGAACCGGTCAGACCAGCGGATCACCGGTGAAGCCGGCCGAGCGTGTGAGCCGGGGTTCGTGCTCCATCCGGGCGATCAGCGCGTCCACCCGGGGGTCCTCACTGGCCAGTGGGTCGGGCAGCACCACGGTGCCGTCGCTCAGGTCACGACAGGTGAAGGTCATCCAGTCGGTGGTGAAGTCGCGGTGGAAGGTGCGCGCCGCGCTGATCAGTCGTCCGCGCAGCCGGGCCCGGGTGGTGACCACGGGGTGGGTCATCGCCTGGCGCAGCTCGACCTGTTCGACCAGGTGGTTGACGTGGCCGGTGACCTCGGCGTGGGCGAACAGTCCGCGCGCCCGGGCATCCCCGCCGCGATGGATGTCGTGGTAGGCCAGGTCGAGCTCGGCCAGTTGGGGCGCCTGGTTGGTGAGCTGGTGGCGGTGGGCGTACTGCAGCATCAAGTGTTCCTTGATGGCCCAGTCGATGACCCGTTCGATCCGGGAGTGCTGGCGGTCGGCCACCGCCCCCATCACCAGCTGCCACAGGTCGAGCACCTGCTTGAGTTCCTGGTCGTCGGCGTAGGGGGCGACGATGCCGTAGTAGGCGTCCAGGATTTCCAGGGTGGTCGCCAGTCGTCCGCTGACCAGTTCCACCCGGGCGCGGCCGTCGCGGTGGCGGGCCACCTCGCGGATCGCGGCGGCGGGGTCGCTGAGGGCCCATTCCTCGAAGTCGTAGCCGTCCTCGATGGCCCGCAGCACCAGTTCGGTGGCGCCGATGCGCAGCAGCAGGGTGGGCTGGGACAGGGTCGAGTCACCGGCCATCACGTGCAGCCGGCGGTAGCGCTGCGGGTCGGCGTGGGGTTCGTCGCGGGAGTTCACCAGCGGGCGGGACCTGGTGGTCGTCGAGGAGACCGGGTCCCACAGGTGGGCGGCGCGCTGGGACAGCCACAGTTTGCCCTTGCCGTTCTCGACCACCCATTTCCCGGCGCCGCACAGCAGTTGCCGCACGACCAGGAAGGGGGTGAGGGCGGCGACCCACTGGCCCAGGGCCAGGTCGCGGGTGACCTGGTAGTTCTCGTGACTGCCGTAGGAGTTGCCGGCCGAGTCGGTGTTGTTCTTGTACAGCTGCAGCCGGGCGGTGGTGCCTTGCTCCTGCAGGATCGCCAGTGCCCGTTCGGCCAGGTCGTCGACGATCCGGTCACCGGCGCGGTCGGCGATGATGAGGTCGGTGATCCGGTCGCATTCGGGGGTGGCGTACTCGGGGTGCGAGCCGACGTCGAGATAGAGCCGTCCGCCGTTCTTGAGGAACGCGTTGGTGGTGGCCTGCTTGTTCACCAGTGGCCGGAACAGGTGCTGGGCTGCCTCATCGGCGCCCAGCGTCCGCCACATCTCCTCGGTGCGCCCGGCGACCTGGCGCTGCCGCAGGACCTGCATCGCCAGCCCGTACTCGGTCTCCAAGCCGCGGGCCCTTCTGCTCATCGGTGCCACAAGATCACCCTAGGTCACATGCCCACCAGGTCGAACAGCGCGCCGATCTCCTCCTTGGTCAGGTGCCGCGACTCCCCCGGACGAAGGTTCCCCAGCCGCACCGGGCCGATGGAGGTGCGGGTGAGCTTGTCGACGGGGTGGCCGACCGCGTCCATCATGCGGCGCACGATGCGGTTGCGCCCCTCGTGCAGGGTGATCCGGACGAGGCTGTGGCCGCCGGCGCTGTCGACCAGCTTCACCTTGTCGGGCTTCACTGGTCCGTCGTCGAGGCGCAGGCCCTTCATCAGCCGGTCGATCGTCTTGGGGGTGACCTCACCGAGCACGTCGGCCATGTACGACTTCGACACCTCGTAGCTCGGGTGCGCCAGCCGGTGGGCGAACTCGCCGTCATTGGTCAGCAGGATCACGCCCTCGGTTTCGGTGTCGAGGCGCCCGACGTGGAACAGCCGCTCCTTCTGCCGGTCCATGTAGCGGGTCAGGGTGACCCGGCCGAGCGGGTCGTCCATGGTCGAGACGACCCCGCGGGGCTTGTTCAGGACGAAGTAGAGGTGGTGCCTGGCCGGGGGGATCCGCTGCCCGTCGACCCGGATGGTGTCGCGGGCGGGGTCGACCCGCAGGCCCTGGACGTCGACGACGCGCCCGTTGACCTCGACGCGGCCCTCGTCGATCATGATCTCGGCGGCCCGGCGCGACGCGATACCGGCCTGGGCGAGCACCTTCTGCAGGCGGATCAGCTCGCGTTCGGGTTCCTCGGGGGCCCGGTAGTCCTCGGGGACGTCACTGACGTAGTCGTCGTCGGATTCCAGCTCCGGGTCCACCTGGGGGTCCTGCTGCGGGTCAGTGCTCATCGTCGTTCTCCTCGGTGGGGTTCTGCGGGTCGGGCTGCTCGGCGGGCGAAGGATCAACCATACGCGCCAACTCCGCCTCGAGCGCACCTGCGTCGGGCAGGTGCGGGGCCAGCGGCGGCAGTTCGTCCAGTCCTTCCAACCCCATCCTTTCCAGGAAGTAGTCGGTGGTGCGGAAGAGGGTGGCCGCCGAGCCCTCCTCGGCCGGGGCCTCCTCGATGAGGCCGCGCGACAGCAGGGTGCGCACGACCCCGTCGACGTTCACCCCGCGCACAGCTGAGACCCGGGAGCGGGAGACCGGCTGCAGGTAGGCGATCACCGACAGGGTCTCCAGGGCCGCCTGGCTCAGCCGGGACTGCTGGCCCTCCAGCACCCAGCGCCCGATCAGGTCGGCGTGTTCCGGCCGGGTCCACAGCCGCCAGCCGCCCCCGACGTGGCGCAGTTCGAAGCCGCGTCCGCTCTGGTCGTAGAACTCGACCAGCAGTTCGCAGGCCTGCGCGACGAGGTGTTCGGGGGCCTGGATGGCCTGCGCCAGGGTGGCGGTGGGCACCGGTTCGGTGGCCATCAGCAGCAGCGCCTCCACCGGCGCGGTCAGCTCCGCCGGTTCGAGCTGCTCCTGGTCGGGCTGCTCGGGTTCGGGCTGCTCGGGTTCGGGCTGCGTGGGTTCGGGCTGCGTGGGCTCGGCACTCATGGGCTCGGCACTCATGGGCTGTCCTCCTGTCCGGGGGTCTGGTCGAACTCGTCAGAGATCTCGTGCTCACCCTGGTCCGAGGTCCAGCGGATGGTCAGTTCGCCCAGCGGGGTGAGTTGTTCGAAGGTGACCGCCGCGTCACGGAACAGTTCCAGCAGCGCCAGGAAGCGGGCCACGGTGGTCAGCCGGTCGGCGTCGGCGGTCAGCGCCCGGAAGGTCAGCGTGCCGGCCGCCTGCAACCGGGCGACCACCAACCGCGCCTGTTCCTGCACGTTGACCGCCGCCCCGTGCAGGTGGCCGAGTTGCACGTTGACCGGTTCGTCGGCGACCAGCAGCCGGGCAACCAGCACGGCCAGCCGTTCCCCCGCGGGCAGCACCACCTCGGGCACGAGGGCGGCGAACTGCTCCTCGAGGCCACCAGGCCGGGCGAAGCGGGCCGACTCCTCCCCCAGCCTGGCCGCCAGCAGCCCCGAGACGGTCTTGAAGGCGCGGTACTGCAGCAGTCGCGCGAACAGCAGGTCGCGGGCCTCGAGCAGGGCGAGGTCCTCCAGGTCGTCCACCTCACCTGAGGGCAGCAGCCGGGCGGTCTTCAGGTCGAGCAGGGTGGCGGCGACGAGCAGGAACGAGGAGGTCTGGTCCAGGTCCCAGGCCTGGGCCCCGACCTTGATGTAGGCGATGAACTCGTCGGTGACCCGCGACAGGGACACCTCGGTCACGTCGAGCTTGTGCTTGCTGATCAGTTGCAGCAGCAGGTCGAAGGGGCCCTCGAAGTTGTCCAGCCGGACGGTGAACCCGGGGTGCTGGGCCTGCTCGTCGACCGGGTCGGCCACCCCGTGGCGCCGGCGTGGCGCGGCCATCACTGGGTCCGCAGCTGGTGGATCAGGTCGCTGTCCTCACCGCGCTCGGCCAGGTCGGCCAGGGCCAGCGCCACCGCCGCCCGGACGAGTCGTCCGCGGTCGACCTTGAGACCGTGTTCGGCGCGCAAGCCCAGCCTGGCCTGTTCCAGGGCGACCAGTTCGGTGGCGCTGACGTAGACGGTCATCTTCTCGTCGTGGCGCACGCGCCCGGTGTGGGCGCCCGCCTCAGTCACCGTTTCAGTCGCGGGTTCAGCCGAGGGCTGGGACGACGGCGCGGCAGCGTCGACCTCGTCCGGGGGCGCGCTCGCCCCGGGTTGGACCGGCCCGGGTTGACCAGGCCCGGGTTGACCAGGCTCGGGTTGGACAGGCTCGGGTTGGACAGGCTCGGGGGCCTCGGTGCGGCGGAACAGTTCGGAGGCGCCGGGCAGGCTCACCCGACGTGGCATCGGGCCACCACCTCCCGCGCGAGGGAGCGGTAGGCCTCGGCCCCCGGGGACGAGGAGGCGTAGGTGGTGATCGGTTCGCCGGCGACGGTGGTCTCGGGGAACTTGATGGTGCGCCGGATGACGGTGTGGAAGACCTTGTCACCGAAGGCCTGCACGACCCGCTCGAGCACCTCGCGGGAGTGCAGGGTGCGGGCGTCGTACATGGTGCCGACGATGCCGAGCAGTTCCAGGTCGGGGTTGAGCCGGTCGGTGACCTTCTCGATGGTGTCGGTCAGCAGCGCCACCCCGCGCAGCGCGAAGAACTCACATTCCAGCGGGATGATCACCTGGTCGGAGGCGGTCAGCGCGTTGACGGTCAGCAGGCCCAGCGAGGGGGCGCAGTCGATCAGGATGAAGTCGTAGCTGCCCTTGAGCTTGTCGAGGACCCGCTTCAGGGTCTGCTCGCGGGCCACCTCGCTGACCAGTTGCACCTCGGCAGCCGACAGGTCGATGTTGCTGGGCAGCAGGTCGAGCCGGTCGACCGGGCCCTCGACGATCACGTCCTCGGGGGTGTACTGCTTGCTGAGCAGCAGGTTGTAGATGCTGCGTTCCAGGGTGTGCGGGTTGACCCCGAGGCCCACCGACAGCGAACCCTGCGGGTCGAAGTCTACCAGCAGCACCTTGAAGCCGTACTCGGCCAGGGCTGCGCCGAGGTTGATGGTGGTGGTGGTCTTGCCGACGCCACCCTTCTGGTTGGTCATCGCGATGGTGACCGTCCTGCGGGGCCCGGGCCCCGGCGGGGTCGGTTCGGGCAGCTGCGGGAAGGGTCGGCCGGTGGGGCCGAGGTCGTCATCGGCGGCGGCCGCGGTCTCGACGGTGAACAGGGCGTCGCTGGGATCTTCAGCGGAGTCCTCGGCACCCCAGTCGTCCTGGTCGGGGGCCTCCTGGGGTCCCGGCTGGTCGATGAGGTCCTGATCGGTCCAAGTCACGTCGATCCCTTCCATCCGTCTCGCTCCCGCGAGTCTAGTGGGAGCCTGCCCGCGGCAGGCAGTCCCGGTTCAGCGTGCCCGGGGATGGGACTCGAGGTAGACCTCGCGCAGGTGTTGCACAGTGACCAGGGTGTAGATCTGGGTGGTGGTCACCGAGGAATGGCCCAGCAGTTCCTGGACGACGCGGATGTCGGCCCCGCCGTCGAGCAGGTGGGTGGCGAAGCTGTGGCGCAGGCTGTGCGGCGACACCTCGACCCCCAGGCCCGCGCTGCCGGCCGCCTGCTGCACGGCGGCCCAGGCCGATTGGCGTGAGAGCCGGTTGCCGCGGGTGTTCAGCAGCAGCGCCGGGCCGGGACGGGCCGAGCGGGCGGCCCAGTCGGGGCGCCCCCGCACCAGCCAGGCCTCGACGGCGCGGCGGGCATAGCTGCCCAGCGGCACCACCCGCTGCTTGCGGCCCTTGCCGAGCAGTCGCAACCCGGCGGCCGGGTCCTCGACGGCGCGGGAGACCTCGTCCACATCGAGGGCGCAGACCTCACTGATCCGTGCGCCGGTGCCGTAGAGCAGTTCGAGCAGGGCCGCGTCGCGCAGCCCCTCGACGGTGCTCGGGTCGGGGGCTTCGAGCAATCGGCGCACCTGGTCGTGGTCGAGGGCCTTCGGCAGCCGGGTGCCCACCGTGGGCGGGGAGACGTCGCGGGCGGGGTCGAGGGGGCGGTGCCCCTCGCGGGTGGCGAAACGGTGGAAGCCGCGCACGGCCACGACTGTTCGTCCGATCGACGAGGTGGCCAGCGGCTTGTGGCCGGGTCCCGGGGTGGCCAGGTCGGCGGCGAAGGCAGCGACGTCGGCTGCTGCGACCTCGGCGAGGCGGGTGATGCCACGGTCGGCCAGGAACCGCTGGTAGCGGGCCAGGTCGCGCCGGTAGGAAGCGACGGTGTTGGCCGCCAGTCCCCGCTCGACCGCCAGGTGGTCGAGGTAGTCCTCGACGACCCGGTTGATGTCGGGGTGGGGCTCAGCGGTCGCGCTGTTGGCGGGCATGGACCTCACGCACGGGCCAGGGGGCGTCGGGTTGGCGCAGGTGGTCGAGGCGGCCGGTGCCGCGGGCTGCGGCCAGCGCCATGATGCCGGCGACCAGCAGCGGCGACTGCAGGCGACCGGCGAGCACCCCGTCGACCAGGTCGTCGAAGGGCACCCAGCCGACCTGCATGTGGGCCTCCTCGTCCTCGGGGACGAACCCGTCGGGGTGGGGTGCCTCGCTCAGCCCGGTGGCCAGGAACACGCGGGCCGATTCCTCGGAGCCGCCGGGGCTGGTGCACACGTCGACCAGGATGCGCCAGTCGTCGGCCCGCAGCTGGACCTCTTCGGCGAGTTCGCGCTGTGCGGCGACCAGGAAGTCCTCACCGTCGACGTCGAGCAACCCTGCCGGGGGTTCGACGAGTTCGAGGCCGACGGGGTGGCGGTACTGGTTGACCACCGCGACCCGGTCCTGTTCGTCGACCGCGATGATGCCGACCGCGCCGGGGTGGGAGATGAACTGGCGGCTGAACGGCTCGCCGCTGGGCGGCACCACCGTTTCCTGGACGAAGTTGCACACCCGGCCTCGGGCGAGCACGTCGCTGGACGATACGGGCCAGGCCATCGGCCGGTCTGCGGGGGCGTTCACTACTGCTCCTGCTCGCTCGGCTGCACCTGATCGCTCGGCTGGGCCTGGGCGGTCTCGTCGCCGTCGACGGGCAGTCGGCTGGACCGGGAGCGGTTCAGCGCTGCTTCGACGAGCCCCTGGAACAGCGGGTGGGGGCGGGTGGGGCGTGACTTGAGTTCGGGGTGCGCCTGGGTGGCGACGTAGTAGGGGTGCACCTCGCGGGGCAGTTCGACGAACTCGACCAGGTTGCGGTCGGGCGAGGTTCCCGAGATCACCAGCCCGGCCTTCTCGAGCTCGGCGCGGTAACGGTTGTTGACCTCGTAGCGGTGCCGGTGGCGTTCCTCGACCTTGGTCTTGCCGTAGGCGCGGGCGACCACCGAACCGCGGACGAGTTCAGCCGGGTAGGAGCCCAGCCGCATCGACCCGCCGAGGTCACCCTCACCCTGGACGATCAGTTCCTGCTCGGCCATGGTGGCGATCACCGGGGAGCCGGTCTCGGGGTCGAACTCGGTGGAGGCCGCGTCTTCGATGCCGGCCAGGTTGCGCGCGGCCTCGATGACCATGCACTGCAGGCCCAGGCACAGCCCGAGGGTGGGCAGCTGGTTCTCACGGGCGAACTTGAGGGCGCCGAGCTTGCCCTCGACCCCGCGGATGCCGAACCCGCCGGGCACGCAGATGCCGTCGACGTCGGCCAGGTTCTCCCGGGCCCCCTCGGGGGTTTCGCAGGTGTCGGAGGCCACCCAGCGCAGGTTGACCTTCGCCTGGTTCGCGAAGCCACCGGCGCGCAGCGCCTCGGTGACCGAGAGGTAGGCGTCGGGCAGGTCGATGTACTTGCCGACCAGCGCGATGGTGACTTCCTCGGTGGGGTTCTCGACGCTGTCGAGCAGCTTGTTCCACTTGGTCCAGTTGACGTCGCGGAACTTCAGGCTGAGCCGGCGCACGACGTAGGCGTCGAGGCCCTCGTCGTGGAGCACCCGCGGAATCGCGTAGATGCTGGGCGCGTCGATGCAGGCGACCACGGCCTCCTCGTCCACGTCGCAGCTCATCGCGATCTTGCGCTTGATGCCCTCCCCGAGTTCCCGGTTGGCGCGGCAGACGATGGCGTCGGGCTGGATGCCGACCTCGCGCAGCTTGGCCACGGAGTGCTGGGTGGGCTTGGTCTTCATCTCACCGGAGGGCCCGATGTAGGGCACCAGCGAGACGTGCAGGAAGAACACGTTGTCGCGACCCACTTCGTGGCGCACCTGCCGGGCGGCCTCCAGGAAGGGCAGCGACTCGATGTCGCCGACGGTGCCGCCGATCTCGTGGATGACCAGGTCGATGCCGGGGCCGCCGACCGCGAGCATCCGTTCCTTGATCTCGTTGGTGATGTGCGGGATGACCTGCACGGTGTCACCGAGGTAGTCGCCGCGGCGTTCCTTGGCGATGACGGTGGAGTAGACCTTGCCGGTGGTGACATTGGCCGCACCGTCGAGGTTGACGTCGAGGAAGCGTTCGTAGTGGCCGATGTCCAGGTCGGTCTCGGCCCCGTCCTCGGTGACGAAGACCTCACCGTGCTGGAAGGGGTTCATCGTGCCCGGGTCGACGTTGAGGTAGGGGTCGAGTTTCTGCATGCTGACCCTCAACCCCCGGGCCACCAGCAGGTTCCCGAGGCTCGATGCGGTCAGTCCCTTGCCGAGGGACGACACCACGCCGCCGGTGACGAATAGATGCTTGGTTACCTTCGCGTTGCCCACGGACTGCCATCCTATGCCACATCGCGGCCCTCGCCGACCGCGGATCGCCGGTGCAATCCGGCCCCGTTCCAAGGCCGGGCCACAAACGTGGGAGACTGTCTGCATGCAGCTGCCCATTGATGTGCCAGTCGCACCGATGTTGGCACGCCTTGTCGGTGAGATCCCCGACACCGATTCGGTCCCCGGCGGCTACCTCTACGAACCGAAATGGGACGGCTTCCGCTGCATCGTGCTGCGCGACGGCGCGCAGATCGAGCTCACCAGCCGGATGAACAAGTCGCTGACCAGCTACTTCCCCGAGATCGTCGAGTACGTCCGTGACTCGCTGCCCACCCGGTGCGTCGTCGACACTGAGATCTTCGTGCCCAGCGGCCCAATGGGAGCCCAGCACCTGGACTGGGACGCGCTGAGCCGGCGGGTGCACCCGTCGCTGCGCAGGGTGGCCCGGATGGCGGAGCAGACCCCGGCCGAGATGGTGGCCTTCGACGTGCTGGCGCTGTTCAACACCGACCTGCGTCCCAAGCCCTTCACCGAACGCCGCAAGGTGTTGGAGGACCTGTTCACCCGCGCCGACCCGGCCGGCGGGCTGCACCTGACCGCCCAGACCTCCGACGCCGAGGTCGCCCGCGGCTGGTACGACTCGTTCGAGGGGTCGGGCCTGGACGGGCTGATGGTCAAGCAGGCCGACGGCGCCTACGAGTACGGTCGCCGCAGCTGGCTGAAGGTCAAGCATGCCCGCACCGCGGAGGCCGTGGTGGTGGGCTTCCGGCGCAACCCGCGCCACCGCGGTGTCGGCAGCCTGATCCTGGCGATGTACGGGGCCGGCGATGAGTCGCTGCACTACGTCGGGGTGGTGAACGCGTTGACCGACCAGCAGCGGGTGGAGATGGCCGAAGAACTGCTGCCGCTGCAGGTGGCGCTGGCCGATGCGCCGATCCTGAACGGGGTGCCGGGCACCGGGTCGTTGACGTCCCAGTCGTTGGTGGCCCTGCAGCCGACCAGGGTGATGGAGGTCTCCTTCGACCAGCTCGAGGGCAGCCAGTTCCGCCACCCGGCGCAGTTCCGTCGTTGGCGGGTCGACCGTGACCCGCGGACCTGCCGGCTCGACCAGCTCAGCCTGGACCCGACCTACGACCTGGCATCCATGCTGGAGTGATCGGCCCTGGCACGGGTCGCGGCCTCGAGCAGGTCGCGGGCGTGTTCCTGGGCGCTGCTGACCTGGTCGAGGCCACCCATCATGCGGGCCAGTTCGGCCTGCCGTTGGCTGCCGGTGACCCGGCTCAGCCCGCTGGTGGTGACCTCCCCGTCCGACTGCTTCAGCACGACGACGTGGTCGTCGGCGAAGGCGGCCACCTGCGCGAGGTGGGTGACGACCAGCACTTGGGAGTGGCGGGCCAGCCTGGCCAGTCGCTTGCCGACCTCGAGGGCCACCGCCCCACCGATGCCGGCGTCGACCTCGTCGAAGACGAAGGTGTGGCCGGTGGCCTCGCCGGCGAGGACGACCTCGAGGGCCAGCCGCACCCGGGACAGTTCACCGCCGGAGGCGACCCGGCCCAGCGGTGCCGGTGCCGCCCCGGAGTTGGCGGAGAACAGCAGGGCCACCTGTTCGGCGCCGTGGGGTCCGACGGCCTCGCTGGGTGTCAGGACGAACTCGAGCCGGGCGTGTGGCATGGCCAGGGCCCCCAGTTCCTCGGTGACCGCCTCGACGAGCCGCTCGGCCCCGGCGCGGCGGCGTGCGGTGATCGTGCGGGCGGACTCGTCGAGCTGGTCGCTGAGTTCGGCGCTGAGCCGGCGCAGCTCGTCGATGCGCTCGTCGGAGCCTTCCAGGTCGGCCAGCCGCTCGAAGGACTGGTCTGCCCAGGCGAGCACGTCGGTGAGTTCGGGGCCGTACTTGCGGCTGAGCGCGGCCAGGTCGGCGCGCCGCTGCAGCACGGCGTCGAGACGCTGCGGGTCGGTGTCGAGGTCGGCCCGGTAGGAGGCGACGTCAGCGGCCAGGTCGTTGAGCTGGTGCCCCAGGTCGACGGCCCGCTCGAGCAGGCTGGTCGCGCTCTGGTCGAGGTCGGCGAGTTGGCCCACGACGCGGCGGGCCCGGCCGACCAGCCCGACGGCACCCGGGTCGTCCCGCGAGGGGTCGTCGCTGCCGGCCAGCAGCTGGGAGGCCTGTTCGGACAGGACCTGCAGTTCGTCCAGTGAACCCAGTCGGGCGGCCTCGGTGGCCAGTTCCTCGTCCTCCCCGGGGCGAGGGTCGACGGCGGCGATCTCGTCGAGGCCCAGCCGCAGCAGCCCGGCCTCCCGCAGGCGTTCCTGGGCCTGGGTGGTGAGCAGTTCCAGCTCCTCGGTGGCAGCACGGCGACGGTCGTACAGTTCCCGGTGCCGGGCCAGGTGCGCCAGGTGCTGGTCACCGCAGGCGCGGTCGAGGACGTCGCGCTGGCGCTGCGGGTCGGCCAGCCGGACCTGCCCGGACTGGCCGTGGATGGTAGCCAGTTCGGTGGTGACCTGGGCCAGCGCGGCGATGGTGGTCTGCGCTCCCCCGACGAAGGCCCGGGAGCGCCCGCCGCTGTTCACCTGCCGGCTGACCAGCAGTTCCCCCTCCTCCAGCGTGCCACCGAGGTCTTCGACCAGGGCTTCGTCGACGAGTTCGAAGCGGCCCTCGACCAGTGCCCGGTCACTGCCGTGGCGCACGACCGAGGCGTCCCCGCGTTCGCCGAGCAGCAGCCCGAGCCCGCTGGTGACCATGGTCTTGCCGGCGCCGGTCTCACCGGTCAGGGCGGTCATGCCCGGGCCGAGGGCGAGGGTCGCCTCGGCAATCACCCCGAGGTTGGTGATGCGGAGTTCGCGCAGCACAGCTCAGGCCCCGCGCGCGCTGCGGCCGTGCGGTGAGCGCCACCCGTCGATGGTGAGGTTGAACTTCTTGACCAGTCGGGTGGTGAAGGGTTGTTCGGTGAGCCGGGCCAACAACAGGTCGTGGGGGCCACGGCTGACCGTGACCCTGCTGCCCGGCTGCAGGTCGAAGGTGCGCCGCCCGTCGCACCACAGCACGGCCGGGCCGGCGTTGTGGGGCAGGATGTCCAGGTCGACGCGTGAGCGGGGGCTGAGCACCATGGGTCGGGCGAACAGGGCGTGGGCCGACAGCGGCACCAGTTCGATGGCCTCGACGTCGGGCCACATCACCGGCCCGCCGGCGCTGAAGGCGTAGGCGGTGGAGCCGGTCGGGGTGCTGACCAGCACACCGTCGCCGGCCCAGCGGCTGATGGGGCGCTCATCAATGTGGGCGAGCACCTCCAGCATCCGCTCGCGCGAGCCCTTCTCGAGGGAGACCTCGTTGATGGCGAACGACTCCCAGGCCAGTCGTCCGTGTTCGTCGTGGACGCTGACCGACAGGGTGAGGCGTTCCTCGACGTCGTAGCTGCGTTCGGTGACGTGGGTGACCAGGTGGCCGACCTCGGAGGAGTCGAGTTCGGCCAGGAACCCGACGTGGCCGAGGTTGACCCCCAGCAGGGGCACCTCGGGTTCGTAGGCCCACTCGGCGGCCCGCAGGATCGTGCCATCGCCACCGAAGACGACCACCAGTTCGACGTGGTTGGACGACAGGTCGGCGCTGGGCTGCAGGTGGGGGGTGTCGACCAGGTCGGGCAGGGCGCGGGCGCACAGTTCCCACTGTTCGGGCAGGACGATGGTGTCCACCCCGTGGCGCGCCATGCGGGAGATGAACTCGGCGGCCGAGACCAGCGCCTCCTCACGGACGGGATGGATCATGACCGCGATGCGGCGCTCGCCCATGTCGGCTCCCTCCCAGGTTCGTTCCTGCTGATGTCGTGTCCGGCCCTCGGGTGGCCTGCCTGTCCACCCTATCGCCCGTGCTCGGCTGCAGAGGACCTACGCAGCAGCAGGAAGAACTCCTGGTTGCCGGCGCTGCCGGTGATCCTGGCCGGGTGGGGTTCGCTGCTGGCCCAGCCCAGCCGGGCGGCGTCCTCCCGGACGGCCTGGACGGCCTCGGCCTGGAGTTCGGGGTCGCTGACCACTCCCCCGGCGCCGAGGCGTTCGCGGCCGACCTCGAACTGGGGTTTGACCATGACCAGGGCACGTCCGTGGGGGCGCAGCACCGACAGCAGCGGCTCGAGCAGCAGCCGGACGGAGATGAACGAGACGTCGCAGACGACCAGGTCGACCCCGCCGGGCAGGTCGTCGGGGGTGAGGTGGCGCAGGTTGAATCCTTCGACGACCCGCACCCGGGGGTCGGCCCGCAGGCCGGGGTCGAGTTGGTCGTGGCCGACGTCGATGGCGTGGACGAGACCGGCGCCGCGGTGCAGGCAGACCTGGGTGAAACCGCCGGTGGAGGCACCGGCGTCGAGCACCACCGGGGCGTCGGCGAACCAGGTGTTGTCGGGGTCCAGCTCGTCGAGGATGCCGGCGAGTTTCTCACCGGCGCGGGAGACCCACCGCTGGCGTCCGGCGACCTCGACCAGGTCGTCACTGTCGACGGGGGTGGCGCTGCGGATGGCCGGGGTGCCGTTCACCCGGACGACGCCTGCTGCGACCAGGCGTTGGGCGATGTTGCGGGAGGGGGCCAACCCGCGGGCGACCAATTCCAGGTCGAGGCGACGTGCCGGCGTGGTCATGGTCAGCGGCGGGGGGCCGACGGCCGCGGGCCCGGCGAGGGCTGGCCGGGCTGGCCGGGCTGGCCGGGCTGGTGCTGGCCGGGTGCTCCGCGGTCCTCGAGCACGGCGGCCAGCACGTCGCTGACCTGGCTGAGCCGGGCATGGTGCTGGTCGTTCGGGTGCTGGGACAGCTTCCCGAACTCGGCCAGGGCGGCGTCGATGGCCGGGTGTCCCGTCGTGGGCGCTGGGGTGGCCGGCGGGGCTGTCGGTTCGGTCCCGTGTTCGGGGGTGGTCATGGCAGCCGAGCCTACCGCGCGTTCGTCCGGCCGGCCTCGGGCGTGGTGTCGTCGGCCAGGCCGCGGGCGATCATGGCCTCCCCGGTGCGGGTGGCGTACGAGACGGCGTCCACGATCACGGGGGTGACCCGGGCGAACAGGTTGCGGTCGATGCCGCGGGCGCGGGCCGATTCGCCGACCCTGCTGAAGCTGTCGACCAGGTAGGGCACCGAGCGCAGCATCACCATGACGGCCAGGCCGAATCGTTCGGAGCTGAACCCGATCCAGTCCAGTGGCCGGGCGACCCGGACGAGGGTTTCGACCAGGTCCATCGCGGGGGTGGTCATGGTGATGACCCGACCCAGGTAGAACGCGCCGACGATGTTGGCACCGGTGACCAGCGCGTCGACGGGTCGTCCGAACAACAGCGGGTAAGCGACCACCACCGCCACGACCACCCAGAACAGCGGACGCACCCCCAGGCTGCGCCGCAGCGGAATGCGGCTGGCGACCAGCATCGCCACGGCCAGCGTCACCAGCCCGACCGACAGCCAGGGGTTGCGCAGCAGGACCACCGGAAGGGTGGTCAGCGTCAGGATGGCGAACTTGGCGCCCGCCGGCATGCGGTGCACCCAGGAGCCGGTGGGGGTGTACAGGCCGAAGAGCTGGTGGTGGGCCTTCATCGGGCCCCCATCATCGCCTGGTAGCGGGCGATGACCCGCGCCGGGTCACCGTCTTCGACGACGTGGCCGTCGTCGACCAGCAGCACCCGGTCGGTACGGGCGGCGAAGTCGAGGTCGTGGGTGGCGATGATGACCTGCTGGTCGAGGGCCATCAGCGCATCGATGACCTGCAGTCGGTTGCGCAGGTCGAGCAGCGTCGTGGGTTCGTCGGCGACGATGATCGCCGGCTCCACGGCCAGCACGGCGGTCAGGGAGACCAGTTGGCGTTCCCCGCCGGACAGGTCGTAGATGGACGACTGCGCGACGTGGCCGAGGCCCCGCTGCTCGAGCAGCCGCAGGGCCGTGGCCCGGCGTTCGGAGCGGTGGCGGATGCTTCGCCGCAGGCTCAGCTCGACGTCGTCGGCCGGGGTGGACATCACCAGTTGGTGGAGGGGGTCGGTGAACACGAACCCGACCCGGCGGCGCACCGCAGACCCGTCGCGTCGGGTGTCGTGCTCGTCGACGGTGACGCGGCCGGTGCTGGGCAGCGTGAGCCCGTTCAGCAGCCGCAGCAGGGTCGACTTGCCCGACCCGTTGGCGCCGATCACCGCGATGCGGCGTTCGGCGAGTTCAATTGAGGTCGGGGCCAGGATCGTCCGGGTAGTGAGACCACCGGACTGGGCGACCTCCACCTCGAGTCCTGCCCCGTGCAGGACGATCACGGGCGGTTCAGGCAGCCTGGGTGCTGGTGGCGCTGACCCGGCGGCGGGCCGCCAGTGCGGGGAAGGCCTTGTGCACGGCGGTGGCGATCAGGGCGGCCACGACGGTCTTGACGAGGTCACCGGGCCAGAACGCAATGTCGGCCACCAGCGCACGATCGAGCGCGATGGGAATGTTGCGGGCCATGCCCAGGATGCCCAGCGGGTGCACGACCAGGAAGCTGCCGACCAGCCCGGCGACAACCAGCAGGGCGGGGCGCTTCCAGTTGGTGCGGCGCAGCGCGTACCGGGCGAGCAGGCCCACGACGATGGCGTAGATCGGGAAGGAGATCAGGTAGCCCGCCGAGGGCCTGGCCAGGACGGCGATGGTGGAGGCACCCTGCGCGAAGACCGGCAGCCCGGCGAAGCCGACCACCAGGTACAGCAGGGTGGCTGCCGCCCCACGCCACGGGCCGATGATCATGGCCGTGAGCGCCACCGCCAGCGTCTGCAGCGTGATGGGGACAGCATTGCCCGGTAGCGGCACCGCAGGGGCCAGCGAGAACGCGGCGATCAGCGCGGCGAAGACGGCGACCAGCGCCAGGTCCATCACCGGTGAGGTCTTGTTGGTGGACATCGTGGTACTCCTCTTTGACGTGGCTTCTGGTGTGGGCGCCGGGCTCGGCGGCTCAGCCGACCTGGTCGAGCTGGTCGACAGCGGCCTGTCCATCGGCCTCCTGCTGCCAGACCAGCTGCAGCACGGCCCACAGGGCATCGAGTTGGCCCTCACGGTCGGCCGGGACGCCGTCCAGGTTGACCACGCCGTTGACGACGCGTGCAGTGGCCTGGCCGACGACGGCCTGACCCTCGCTGACGGTCGCCTCGCGTGCCGGTGCGAGCATCGCGGCCAGGTCGTGGCCGATGTGGGTGGGGCGTCCGTCGGGACCGGCGGTGAGCAGGTCCTGCTTGCCATGGGCGCCGGTGAACACGAACAGGGAGTCGATGCCCACCCCGACCGCACCCATGATGTCGGTGTCGATGCGGTCGCCGACGAAGAGGGGGCGTTCGGCCCCCAACCGGATCACGGTCTCCTGCATGAGCGGCGGGTAGGGCTTGCCGGCGATGGTCGGTTCCACGTCGACGGCGCTGCGCACGACGTCAACCATCGGGCCGGCGCCGGGCACCAGGCCCTTGTTGGTGGGGCGGTTCTGGTCGGTATTGCTGACGAACCAGCGTGCACCGTGCTGGATGGCGTGGCCGGCGTCCTCGAGCCGGGGCCAGGTCATGTTCGGGTCGTAGCCCTGCACGACGGCGGCCGGGTTGTCGGCGCTGGAGTTCACCACGGCCAGGCCCACCGCGGTGACCTGTTCGGCCAGGGCGCGGGTGCCGACCACCAGGACCGGGGCACCGGCCGGCAGTTCGGCGGCCATCAGGCGGGCGACTGCCTGCGAGCTGGCGACCACGTCGGCCTCGTCCGCCTCGACACCCAACTCGGTGAGGTGCTCGGCGACGGTGGCCGGGGTGCGGGCGGCGTTGTTGGTGACGAAGCCGACGCGAATGTTGCGGCGGCGCAGCTCACTGATCGACTCGGCGGCGCCGGGGATCACCTCGGGGCCGAGGTAGACCACCCCGTCCAGGTCGAACAGGCCGGCGTCGTAGCTGTCAATCAGGCTCATGACTCATCCTTGTCGATTGCTTCGTCGATTGTGTCTTCAGTGGCATTGAGTTCGGTGGCGCCGGGTTCGTCTGTGTCCCCGTTGTCTGCGTCCCCGTCTGCCAGGTCCGTGTCCTCATCGTCGAGGTCGTCGTCCGAGTCCTCTTCCGAGTCGTCATCCGTGTCCTCGTCGAGGTCATCCATCGCGATGATATCGATGTCGAAATCCCCACCAGCACCCTGCCCCCCTGCGCCGAGACGGGCCAGCCGCATGGCGGTGTCGAGCAGTTCCTCGGGGTCGAGCCTGGCTGCGGCCTGGAACTGGTCTGCTGCCTGGTCGAGCTGGCCGCGCTGCTCGAGCAGGTCGGCGGCGGCGTAGTGCAGCCGAGCCCGGGCTTCCTTGGGGCCCTGGCCTGACGTGATGGCGGTCTGCAGGATGCGCAGGGCCTCCTCGACCTGTCCGAGGTCTGCCCGGGCACCGGCCTCGACGATGCTCATCTCCAGCTTCATCGCCGGTTCGAGCTGTGCGCTCGAGGCCTCGCGGGCCAGCCGCAGGGCTTCGCGCGGCTTGCCCAGGGCACGTTCGCAGTCGGCCATCACGGGCAGGTAGTCGCCGCTGCCTGACATGCGGTACAAGGCGCGGTATTCGGTCAGTGCGGTCGACCAGTCGCCGGCGGCGTAGGCGGCCTCGGCGGTCGCTTCCCGGACGACGGGCAGGCGTGCGGCACGTCGCCGGGCTGCCTGAGCGTGGGCCAGGGCGAGCTCGGGGTCCTCGTCCATCAGGGCGCCGGCCATGGCCAGGTGTGCCCCGACGATCGCGGCCAGGTCCTTGGGGAGGCTGCGCAGCTCGGCGCGGACAGGACGCGGAAGGGTCTTCTCGTCGAAGTCGGCGGGAGTGTCCGGCTCGTTGTCCCTGCGCTGCAGGCCGGGACGCTGGGCGCGTTCGAGTTCGCGCACCTGTTCGCGGCTGAGTTCGGGGTCGTGGCCTGGTCCACCGCGGTGGTCGCGGCGGGTCCCGCGATCGTCGCGGCCCCGATCACTGTAGGGACGACGCTCGCCACCGCGGTCGTCACGACCCCGGTCACTGAACGAGCGGCGGTCATCGCGACCTCGGTCCCCGTACGAGCGACGCTCGCCACCACGATCGTCACGCGAGCGGTCACCATAGGGACGACGGTCATCACGACCACGCTCACCGTAGGAACGGCGCTCACCGCTTCCGCCACGGTCGTCGCGGGAACGGTCACCGTAGGGACGGCGATCGTCACGGCCACCACGCTCATCACGGGAGCGGTCACCATAGGGACGGCGATCGTCACGGCCACCACGCTCATCACGGGAGCGGTCACCATAGGGACGACGGTCATCACGACCACGCTCACCGGAGGAACGGCGCTCACCGCTTCCGCCACGGTCGTCGCGGGAACGGTCACCGTAGGGACGGCGATCGTCACGGCCACCACGCTCATCACGGGAGCGGACACCATAGGGACGGCGATCGTCACGGCCACCACGCTCATCACGGGAGCGGTCACCATAGGGACGGCGCTCGGATCGCCCACGATCGCCGGAGGGACGTCGATCGTCACGACCCCGGTCATTGCGTCCGCCGGCGCCGGAGGAGCGGCGGTCGTCATCGCGGCGGGCCCAGGACCGTCGGTCGCGGCCCTGGCCGGCGCCGCGCTGGTCCTCGGAGCGTTCCTGGGGATCGGTCATGGTAGTCATCCTGCCCTACGTGGAAAGAGTATGAAAACACCCCCTGGTGTGTCCCGATCAGGGGACTCACCAGGGGGTGTGTTGAAGTCCGGCAGCGTCCTAGTCTCCCACAGGATCCCTCCTGCAGTACCATCGGCGCTGAAAGGCTTAACTTCCGGGTTCGGAATGGAGCCGGGTGTTTCCCTTTCGCCATGGCCACCGTAACACTATGGAGATATCAACCAGAACCCCTGCCAGCCAGACCCACAAGGGCCGGCCGGACCGGGTGCTTGGTTGTTCCTCGAGAACAACACAGTGGACGCGTAGCATCTTTGTAGACAAATTGAGTGTGAGGGACAAGCCCTCGGCCTATTAGTATCGGTCAGCTCCATGCCTCTCAGCACTTCCACATCCGACCTATCACCCGGTGGTCTGCCGGGGGCCTTACCAGATTCATCTGTGGGAACCCTCATCTTGAAGCGTGCTTCCCGCTTAGATGCTTTCAGCGGTTATCACTCCCCAACGTAGCCAACCAGCCGTGCCCTTGGCAGGACAACTGGCACACCAGAGGTTGGTCCGTCCCGGTCCTCTCGTACTAAGGACAGCCCTTCTCAAGATTCCTACGCGCGCAGCGGATAGGGACCGAACTGTCTCACGACGTTCTGAACCCAGCTCGCGTGCCGCTTTAATGGGCGAACAGCCCAACCCTTGGGACCGACTACAGCCCCAGGATGCGACGAGCCGACATCGAGGTGCCAAACCATGCCGTCGCTGTGAGCGCTCGGGCAAGATCAGCCTGTTATCCCCGGGGTACCTTTTATCCGTTGAGCGACGGCGCTTCCATGTGCCACCGTCGGATCACTAGTCCCGACTTTCGTCCCTGCTCGAGGTGTCCCTCTCACAGTCAAGCTCCCTTGTGCACTTACACTCAACACCTGATTGCCAACCAGGCTGAGGGAACCTTTGGGCGCCTCCGTTACCTTTTGGGAGGCGACCGCCCCAGTCAAACTACCCATCAGGCACTGTCCCTGATCCAGATAATGGACCTAGGTTAGATAACCAGAACGACCAGAGTGGTATTTCAACGATGACTCCACGAACACTGGCGTGCCCGCTTCAAAGTCTCCCACCTATCCTACACAAGTCGTCCCAATCACCAATACCAAACTATAGTAAAGGTCCCGGGGTCTTTCCGTCCTGCTGCGCGTAACGAGCATCTTTACTCGTAATGCAATTTCGCCGAGTTCATGGTGGAGACAGCGCCCAAGTCGTTACTCCATTCGTGCAGGTCGGAACTTACCCGACAAGGAATTTCGCTACCTTAGGATGGTTATAGTTACCACCGCCGTTTACTGGGGCTTAAGTTCAGTGCTTCGCTCACGCTGACACTTCCCCTTAACCTTCCAGCACCGGGCAGGAGTCAGTCCGTATACATCGTCTTACGACTTGGCACGGACCTGTGTTTTTGGTAAACAGTCGCTTGGGCCTGGTCTCTGCGACTTTCAACGCATCAGCCAGCAAGTGGCATCACGTATCCAGTCCCCCTTATCCCGAAGTTACGGGGGCATTTTGCCGAGTTCCTTCACCATGATTATCTCGATCGCCTTGGTATTCTCTACCTATCCACCTGTGTCGGTTTGGGGTACGGGCGGCTAAACAATACTCACGAAGCTTTTCTAGGCAGCATAGGATCACCCAGTCACAGACCAAAGTCTGCTCCCCCTCATGTCTCAGGCACACGCATGGCGGATTTACCTACCACACACCCTACACACTTAGCCCGGGACAACCATCGCCCGGGATGGGCTACCTTCCTGCGTCCCTCCGCAGCTTGCCTACTAAAGCATTGGGTCAGAGAGTCAGCACCATCACCCCGAAGGGATCAAATGCCTTCCGTCCTTAGCATCAACTCATTCGACACTTGCTCGTTTTCGCCGGTACGGGAATATCAACCCGTTGTCCATCGACTACGCCTGTCGGCCTCGCCTTAGGTCCCGACTTACCCAGGGCAGATTAGCTTGACCCTGGAACCCTTGGATATTCGGCGGACGGGTTTCTCACCCGTCATTCGCTACTCATGCCTGCATTCTCACTCGTGTGCACTCCACCACCAGGTCACCCCGCAGCTTCACCGCACACACGACGCTCCCCTACCCATCCACACACCTGGACCCAAAAGGGTCAGGTACACGCGTGAATGCCACAGCTTCGGCGGATAACTTGAGCCCCGCTAAATTGTCGGCGCAGAATCACTTGACCAGTGAGCTATTACGCACTCTTTCAAGGATGGCTGCTTCCAAGCCAACCTCCTGGTTGTCTCCGCGACTCCACATCCTTTTCCACTTAGTTACCACTTAGGGGCCTTAGCTGATGATCTGGGCTGTTTCCCTCTCGACTACGAACCTTATCGCCCGCAGTCTCACTGCTGCGCTCTCACTTACCGGCATTCGGAGTTTGGTTGATTTCGGTAAGCTTGTGGGCCCCCTAGACCATCCAGTGCTCTACCTCCGGCAAGAAACACGCAACGCTGCACCTATATGCATTTCGGGGAGAACCAGCTATCACGTAGTTTGATTGGCCTTTCACCCCTATCCACAGCTCATCCCCTCGGTTTTCAACCCAAGTGGGTTCGGGCCTCCACGAGGTCTTACCCTCGCTTCACCCTGGCCATGGATAGATCACTACGCTTCGGGTCTAGAGCATGCGACTCAACGCCCTGTTCGGACTCGCTTTCGCTACGGCTCCCCCACACGGGTTAACCTCGCCACACACCACTAACTCGCAGGCTCATTCTTCAAAAGGCACGCCGTCACCCCGAAAGGCTCCGACGGATTGTATGCGATCGGTTTCAGGTACTATTTCACTCCCCTCCCGGGGTACTTTTCACCTTTCCCTCACGGTACTTGTCCGCTATCGGTCACCAAGGAGTATTTAGGCTTAGCGGATGGTCCCGCCAGATTCACACGGAATTTCAGGGGTTCCGTGCTACTTGGGAAAACACTCAGGAGTGACGAACTTACGTTTACGGGAGTCTCACCCTCTACGCTCGGCCTTCCCAGACCGTTCAACTTCACCCATCATTTCTAACTCCCTGCCAGGATGACAGTCCCGACTGAATGCTCCCACAACCCCGCACATGCAACGCCTGCCAGCTCTCACACACGCACGGTTTGGCCTCTTCCGCTTTCGCTCGCCACTACTCACGGAATCACTATTGTTTTCTCTTCCTGTGGGTACTGAGATGTTTCACTTCCCCACGTTCCCTCCAACTGCCCTATATATTCAGGCAGAGGTCGCCGGACATGACTCCGGTATTCCAGGTTTCCCCATTCGGAAATCCTCGGATCACAGCTCGTTTACCAGCTCCCCAAGGCTTATCGCAGGTTACAACGTCCTTCATCGGCTCTTGGTGCCTAGGCATCCACCGATCGCACTTAGTAGCTTGTCCAACAAAAAACAAAAATCTACAAAGATGCTCGCGTCCACTGTGAAGTTCTCAAACAACAACCGAGCCCACCCCCACACCCCCCAACAACCAGGGACGTGCAGACCATGGTCCGCCAAGAAACACAACCACACACACCCACAAGAAGTGTGAACGGTCGGCCCCTCAGGACCCAACAACGTGTCCAGGACCCATAACTGACACCGTCGACTTCCACACCCAAACCCACCAGCGTCCGAAGACGAAACGAGTTGGGCAGTACTGAACGAACAGCATCACCACAGATCCGCAGGTCAATGCTCCACAAAGTGCCTGCGCCGGCCGGGAACACACGCCCCGGAACCAGCACTTGGACCAAACACCCCTCAAGAGGTGGTGCCGGCCAAACAGACTCCTTAGAAAGGAGGTGATCCAGCCGCACCTTCCGGTACGGCTACCTTGTTACGACTTAGTCCTAATTACCAGTCCCACCTTCGACGGCTCCCTCCACAAGGGTTGGGCCACCGGCTTCGGGTGTTACCGACTTTCATGACTTGACGGGCGGTGTGTACAAGCCCCGGGAACGTATTCACCGCAGCGTTGCTGATCTGCGATTACTAGCGACTCCGACTTCATGGGGTCGAGTTGCAGACCCCAATCCGAACTGAGACTGGCTTTTTGGGATTCGCTCACCCTTACAGGTTCGCAGCCCTTTGTACCAGCCATTGTAGCATGCGTGAAGCCCTGGACATAAGGGGCATGATGACTTGACCTCATCCCCACCTTCCTCCGAGTTGGCCCCGGCGGTCTCCCATGAGTCCCCGGCATTACCCGCTGGCAACATAGGACGAGGGTTGCGCTCGTTGCGGGACTTAACCCAACATCTCACGACACGAGCTGACGACAGCCATGCACCACCTGTATACCGACCCAAAAGGGGGCACCCATCTCTGAATGTTTCCGGTACATGTCAAACCCAGGTAAGGTTCTTCGCGTTGCATCGAATTAATCCGCATGCTCCGCCGCTTGTGCGGGGCCCCGTCAATTCCTTTGAGTTTTAGCCTTGCGGCCGTACTCCCCAGGCGGGGTACTTAATGCGTTAGCTACGGCACGGAGAACGTGGAAGTCCCCCACACCTAGTACCCACCGTTTACGGCGTGGACTACCAGGGTATCTAAGCCTGTTTGCTCCCCACGCTTTCGCTTCTCAGCGTCAGGAAAAGTCCAGAGAACCGCCTTCGCCACCGGTGTTCCTCCTGATATCTGCGCATTCCACCGCTCCACCAGGAATTCCGTTCTCCCCTACTTCCCTCTAGTCAACCCGTATCAGAAGCAGGCTCAGGGTTAAGCCCTGAGTTTTCACTTCTGACGCAATCAACCGCCTACAAGCTCTTTACGCCCAATAATTCCGGACAACGCTCGCACCCTACGTATCACCGCGGCTGCTGGCACGTAGTTGGCCGGTGCTTCTTCTCCTACTACCGTCACAAAAAGCTTCGTCATAGGTGAAAGCGGTTTACAACCCGAAGGCCGTCATCCCGCACGCGGCGTTGCTGCATCAGGCTTGCGCCCATTGTGCAATATTCCCCACTGCTGCCTCCCGTAGGAGTCTGGGCCGTATCTCAGTCCCAGTGTGGCCGGTCGCCCTCTCAGGCCGGCTACCCGTCGAAGCCTTGGTGAGCCACTACCTCACCAACAAGCTGATAGGCCGCGAGTTGATCCAAGACCGCAAAAGCTTTCCACCCAACCCCATGCAGGACCAGGTCATATCCGGTATTAGCAGCTGTTTCCAACTGTTATCCCAGAGTCAAGGGCACATTACTCACGTGTTACTCACCCGTTCGCCACTCGTGTACCCCGAAGGGCCTTACCGTTCGACTTGCATGTGTTAAGCACGCCGCCAGCGTTCGTCCTGAGCCAGGATCAAACTCTCCGTTGAAAAATATCGCCAAACACCAACCACCCAAAGGCAGCCAGCATCACGACGTCAACAAGTTCGATGCCCAGCAAAAGAAAACCAAGCTGGTCTTCAACTGTCCATCAATCAAAGGAACCCAAACCACACCCAAAAGGCATGGCACGGGAAAAAACACACCCCAACCCCACCACCACAAAGATGGCACAGTCAGGATGCAAAAATAAAACTATGCATTGACTTTAGA
Organism: Aestuariimicrobium sp. Y1814; assembly: GCF_050113895.1. Classification (NCBI taxonomy): domain Bacteria; kingdom Bacillati; phylum Actinomycetota; class Actinomycetes; order Propionibacteriales; family Propionibacteriaceae; genus Aestuariimicrobium; species Aestuariimicrobium sp. Y1814. The sequence continues at coordinate 462,548 of NZ_JBNJRW010000001.1, forward strand.
CACGCTGTTGAGTTCTCAAGATCCGACCGCGTCCCACACCTCAACCCTCAAATCCGAGAGCCTCAGCAAGGGGCAACCTGAAAAACACTACCGATCCACCCGCAGGCTGTCAAACCCACCGGCCCACCGGCCACCCCCAACCCCGAGCCACTGAAAACCAGTGAAACCCCTAGCCAGGAGCTACTTCCGCTGCCTCGCGACAACCTCAGCAACACTACCCGGGCCCCCCACCAGAGTCAAATCCGGCTTCCGACCCACACCATCCGG